>NZ_JBEPNO010000032.1:0-50865 GCF_040546275.1 Nakamurella sp. UYEF19
TGTTGACCTTAGAGGCCATCATTATCGCAGGTGAGAGCACCTTTCGCCTACTTCGAAACGCCGACCTCAGCACCCGCATGAAAGCGCGAGGCTAGCCACATGCGTACTGAAGAATGGCGACAAAGCTGTGCTGGCCGCGCGATCCGTCCATTCCATGCAGGAGCTGGCCGCAAAATTCCCGGAAGCGGCTCTGGCCGTGCCACTTGACGTGACCAGTGCCGAACAACGGAAAGCCGTTGTCACCCGGGCGCAAGCTCGTTTCGGGGCGATCGACGTTCTGGTGAACAACGCCGGCATCGACTTCCTCGGCGCCATCGAAGAACAGGAGGAAGACGACTATCGGAAGATATTTGAGGTCAACTTCTTCGGAGCCGTGGCTCTCCTGCGGCTGGCCCTGCCGGATATGCGGCGGCGGGGTCACGGGATCATCGCGAACATGTCGTCGATGGATGGCCTGGCCAGCCTGGCCGCCAACGGGTACTACTCCTCGAGCAAGTTCGCGCTCGAGGGTGTCACCGAAGCGCTGTGGCAGGAGATCGAACCACTCGGGCTCCAGGCAACGTTGATCGAGCCAGGATCCTTCCGCACTGGGATCGGTTCCCGGACCGCGTTCTCAGGGACCAGAATTGATGCCTACGGAGCCACCTCCGGCGCCTTCCGAACTGCGATGGAAGGCATGGACGACAGCATGTTTCCCGGCGATCCGGTCTTGGCTGCGCAGGCGATCTACACCGCTCTCACTGTCGGCAAGGTGCCGCACCGGATCATTCTGGGACGGGACGCCTACGAAAAGATCGGCGCGAAGCTGGATGATCTGAGAGCCGACTACATTGCCGGAGAGCGTGTCGCGCTGAGCACCGACTTTGCTGCCTGACTTCACTCGGCACAGGAGTTATCGCCGCATTCAAGGAAACGCGCCGTCATGAACACCTCGAAATAGCGAAGGGATAATAGAAGAAATGACAGAGAAGAACAAGGTTTGGATGATCACCGGGAGCTCCAGAGGATTTGGCCTCGAACTGGCCAAGGTCGCCTTGGAAAACGGGGACTCGGTCGTCGCCACCGCCCGCCGTCCGGCGGACCTTGACGACCTGATCAGCCAGTACGGGCCCCGCGTCCGGGCGGTTCCCCTTGACGTCACGAGCCCCGCCGCAGCGCGAGCCGCGGTGAAGGCAGCAGTGACGGCGTTCGGCGGGTTGGACGTCGTGGTCAACAACGCCGGATACGCCAACAGCGCACCCATCGAAGAGATGGCCGAGGACGATTTCCGTGCGCAGATAGAAACCAACCTGTTCGGGGTGATCAACGTGACCCGCGCGGCACTACCAGTGCTACGGCAGCAGCGCAGCGGCACCTTCGTCCAATTCTCCTCGGTCGGCGGTCGCGTCGGCGGTACTCCCGGCATGGGTGCGTACCAAACCGCCAAGTTCGGCGTCGAAGGATTCTCCGAAGTATTGGCCAGCGAAGTCGAGCCGTTCAACATCCGGGTGGTGATCGTCGAGCCGGGTGCATTCCGCACCGACTGGCAGGGATCGTCGATGACTCTGCACCCCGTCGGCGCCGACTACGACCAGACCGTCGGTGACATCAACCGCTACCGAGCCGACACGAACGGAACACAAGCAGGTGATCCCCGCCGAGGCGCGCAGGTGATCCTCGACGCCATCAACAACCAAGATCCGCCCCGACGGCTGCTGCTGGGCGCCGGCGCTGTCGCCATGACCCAGCAGGCCGAAGCCCAGCGAGCAGCCGAGACCGCCCGGTGGGCGCCGCTGAGCGCCCGAGCCGATTTCGTCGACTTCCCGGTATCCGCCACATCCACTTGACAGCAAAGGTCCGCACATGACAACCATTGCTCCTTCAACCCAATTTCTGGCCCACCAGTTCTTCCAGGCCATATCGACCAGAGACTGGCCGGCCCTGACGGGCATTCTCACGCCCGATGCGACGTGGACCTTCCCCGGCGACAACACCTTGACCGGCACGTCCACCGGCGTCGACCAGATCGCCGCCCAGGCGCAACTCATCGGTAGCTACGGGATACGCATCGGCTTCGAGTACGTGATGTTCGGGACCGACAGCTTCATCATCAAGTTGCACAACACCGGTCGCCGCGGCGACCTGATCCTGGACGAACATCTCGGAACGGTCTGCACCGTCCGTAACGGACGGATCGCCACCGCCGACACCCACCTGTCCGACATCGACGCCATGAACGCCTTCTTCCTTCCCCGCACCACCTGACCCCCCGGCCAGGCTCTCCGATCCGAAAGGCCGAACCTCATGATCGACATCAGCACTGCGGCACTACCTGCGGCCGTGGCCGACTACTTCGCTCGCACCACCGGGGGGGACCCGCAGGACCCGGTGGAACTGTTCGCCGCTACCGCGACCGTGACCGACGAGGGCCACACCTATCAGGGTCGCGAGGCCATCGCCACCTGGATGAGCAAAACCGGAGGAGAATTCACCTTCACCGTCACCCCCGTGAAAACCGAACACGACGCCATGACGACCACCGTCGTGAACCGTCTCGAGGGCAACTTCCCCGGAGGGATCGTCGACCTTCGCTACCGATTCACCCTCACCCCCTCCCAGGACGCCATCCAAGATCTGCTCATCGCGCCGTGACCCGGCAACTGTTGATCCAGCACGGCCACATCGTCACCGTTGACGAGGATCTCGGTGACGAATTCGACCTCATCGCCGCCACCGGCGGGACCATCACCATTACCCCCACCACGGACCTGTTGATGCAGTTCGGCACCTACCCGGCAACGGGGCAGGCCTTGGCCCGCCACATCACCGCCGGCTTCGGAGTGGACACCATCTGCAGCGCGGGTACGGATCTGTTCTCCGAGATGCGGCTCGCCCTGGCGGCAGAGCGATCCCAGGCCAACCGGGACGCCTTGGCACGAGGCGAACAGGTCCCAGTCGTGGACCTGCACCAACGAGACATGCTGCGAATGGCCACCTTGGGCGGCGCACGGGTGCTACGCATGGAAAGCGACATCGGAACCCTCACCCCGGGCAAGCAGGCCGACGTCACCATCATCGACATGCGCTCACCACATCTCGACGGCTACGGCGACCCAGTCGCCGTCATGGGGCTGGGCGCCGGCCCCGCCGACGTGGAATCCGTCATCGTCGGCGGCGACATCGTCAAACGTCGCGGTCAGCTCACCGGCGCGCACGTCGACAAGGCACGTGAACTCCTGCACCGCAACCAATCTCACCTGCTCCAGGCCCAACACAGCTAGCTGAGAGTAACCAGCCCCGCGATAGGTATGCACTGCGGCCAAAGGTCGCTCGGCGAGGCATTCCCGTACATCCCACCTCAACAACAAAGGAAACTCGCATGACCACAGTCTTGATCGCTCTGACCGGCTCATCCGTGTGGACGATGCGCGATGGCACCACGGTGCCGGCCGGATTCTGGGCGGATGAATTCCTGGACCCCTACGCCATCTTCCAGTCAGCGGGCCACAGTGTGCTGGTGGCGACGCCGGCTGGGGTCGCTGCGCCCGTCCAGCAGTACAGCCTCGACGAGTCCATGACCGGCTCGGCGCAACGATCGGCGCAGATTCGTGCCGAGCTGTCCGCGATGGCCGAGATCGTCGAGCATCCCTCAGCTCTAGCCGATGTCGACCCGACCATGATCGATGCCATCTACATTCCCGGCGGCCACGGGCCGATGGAGGACCTCTACGCCGACTTCGATCTGGGCCGCATTCTGATCGCCCTGCAGCGCAGGGTCGCACCGATCGTCACCACCTGCCACGGCACCATCGGGTTGCTGTCGGCGAGAACCACCGACGGGCAATGCCTGTACGACGGCTACGAGATGACCGGCTACAGCGACGAGGAGGAACGACTGGGTGGAACGGGCGTAGCCGCGCTGTTCACCTTGGAGTCACGGCTACGGGCTGAAGGCGCGAAATACATCGCCCACCAGCCCTGGTCACCGTTCGTGGTCGTCGACCGGAACCTCATCACCGGCCAGAACCCCGCGTCTGCAACAGATGTGGCGACAAAGCTGGTCGCAGCGTTGGCCCGTACGAGCTGACCCGTCCGCGGCCACCCGGTGGTCTCTACCTTCGCTGGCCATCAGGCCGACGTGGTGGTGGACTCCACTACACCGATCGGGGCGGCCGTTCGCTCGCGCTTCTGGTGGTGGCCGCGTAGGCGCCGGCTGATGGGGCCGCCGAGCCCGACGGTGACCACGCCGATCAGAACGATGACGCCGCCCACCAGTTCGCCGATCACCGGCACCTCGCCCAGCCAGACGTAGGCGATCAGCACCGCGAACGCCGGGACCAGATACAGCAGCGATGTCGAGGTGATCATCGGCAGTCGGCCGACCGCGTATCCCCAGAGCACGAACCCGACGGCGGACGGGAACACCCCGAGATAGACCACCGACCACCATGCGCCGACGGACGCCGAGGTGAGATGTCCCCAGGAGCCAGGGAGTAGCGGCAGCAGCATGAGGGTGCCCGCGACCATGGCGTAGGTGGCGACCTCGACGCCGCTGTAGCGGTGCAGCAACGGTCTAATCATCGGGTGGTAGACCCCCTGCACGATGGTGGCTCCGATGAGAATCCAGACCGCAGAGGAGAGCGACAGCTCTGAACGGGCGGAGGCCACGACGGCGACGCCGGCGACGGCCACTGCACTCCCGACGACCTTGACCATGGTCAGTTTTTCCCGAAAGACAACCGCTGCGACTCCGACGCTGACCAACGGGGCCGCAGCGATGATCATGCTGGCCGTGCCGGCCGGAACACTGACCTCACCCCAATTCAGCAACACTTGGTAGGCGGCCATGCCGAAGAGCCCGCAACCCAGAATGAGCGGGACATCCCGCCACCGGGGCAGTTTCACTTTGAACAGCGGGGCCATCGCCAGCAGTGCAACCGTGGCCACCAACAGCCGGGCGAGGGACAGTGCGGCCGCCCCGAATTCGGGCACAGCTACCCGTACCGCCGGGAAGGCGCTGGCCCAGAGGACCACGACACCAAGACCAGCTACCAGCGCGCGAGAATGAGCCACCCAGCCATCGTCGCTTCTCTCGAGCATCACGTCCAGTAAGCATCGGACAGCTTTTAGATCATTGACAATTACCTGTTGACACCCGACCGTCCGGCATCGGTGCGCTGGTCCAGGGTTCTCTTACGGGAGCGAGGGCGCCTAAACTACTGTCGGATTGTCACCCGGTCGACTCTCGGCGACGCCGGCTTGGCGACGTCGGGAACTGCCAGCTGTCGACGCTATTTACTTTAAGACTGATCAGCCGTAACCTCCCGTGATGTGTTAGACGCCCGCAAACTTCGCATGCTCGCCGAGCTCGACCGGCTGGGCACACTCGCAGCCGTCGCCGAATCACTGCAACAGACGGCGCCCGGCGTCTCGATGCAGCTCGCGGCCCTCGAACGACAGATCGGGCTGCCACTGACCGAGAAGCACGGCCGTAAACTGCTGCTCACCCCCGCGGGCCGGCTGCTGGCCAAGCACGGCCAGGAGGTGGTCGACCTGCTGGAAATCACCGAGATGGAAATCCACGCCCTGCGTGAGGGCACCGTGGGGACCTACCGGATCGCCGCGTTCCCCTCCGCCTGCCGCACCCTGGTCGCCGACGTCTGGAAAACCGTGCGCGACCGACCCGAGCTGGGCCTGACGCTGCAGCTACTGGAATTGGAACCCCAGGACGCGGTGGTGGCTCTGGCCGCCGGCGACGTCGACCTCGCGGTCACCCACTCCTACTCCAACATGCCAGGACCGGACGGCAACGGCCTGACCGCCGCTCTGCTGGTCTCGGAAAATGTCTACCTGGCCACCAGCGCCGGCGGGCCGTCCTCCGCGGTCAACCTGGCCGACTACGCCGACAGCGACTGGGTCGTCCCACACACCCGGTGGACCTGCCACGAAATGGTGCAAAGGGCGTGCGGGGCTGCCGGGTTCGCCCCGAAGATCGTTGCCGAGACGTCAGACTTCGCCGCCATTCTCGCACTGGTCGGTGCCGGAACCGGCGTCGCGCTCATCCCCGAACTGACCATCGACGTGCTGCCCGACACGGTGACGCTTCGACCCCTGACCGCCGCGGTCCACCGTCACGATTTTGCGATGGTGCGGGAGCCCAGCGCCGCCGACCCCGGTATACATCGGCTCACCGACCTCCTCAAAGCTGCAGCCGCACAACGCTTTCCACGCCACCCCGGCCGTGTGAGCAACCGGCGGCAGGCTCGTACCGCCACGATCTAGTCCCAGGTCAGGGTCCAGCCCCACGTGCGGGCTGGGGCCGCGAGGCAACCGGAGGCTCAGGCCGGGACCGGTTGCTGCTGCTACCTTCTCGGCGTAGCGCCCAGGCGGCCGTGTACCCGACCACGACCGGACGGTCACACGGTCGGGATCGTTCCGCCGTCGATGACGAACTCGGCGCCGGTGACCGAGCCCGCGCGGTCGCTGACCAGGAAGGCGACCATCTCGGCTACGTCACCAGGTTGGGCCGGATGCCCGAGAGGAATTCCGCCGAGCGAGTCCATCACCTGCTGAAGGGCCGCTTCATGGCTGATCTGCTGGCCAGTGGCGATGCGCTCGATGAGGCCGCCGGCTCCCGCAGTCTGCGTGAATCCCGGTGCGACGGTGTTGACACGCACGCCGTACGGGGCGATCTCGGTGGCAAGGGCTTTGCTGTAGGTGGTGAGTGCGGCCTTGGCAGCCGCGTAACCCAGGGTCGCATCGAACAGGGGCAGTCGACGCTGAATGGAGGTGACATGCACGACCGCGCCGAAACCTGCGGCGATCATGCCCGGAATGAGTGCACGGTCCAGACGCACCGCACCGAGTAGATTCAGGTCGAGATCGGCCTGCCACTGGGCGTCGGTCATGGCACGAAATCCGCCGGGTCCGGCGTTCGACCCGCCGACGGTGTTGACGAGGATATCGAGGCCACCGAGACGCTGATGGACGGCCTCTACGACGGCCCGGGTTCCCTCGGGCGTACGGACGTCGGCGACGACGAACAGCGACGGATCGGCCATCTCGACCCAGTGACGTGCGGTCACCATCACCAGGGCGCCGGCTGCGGCGAGCCGTGCTGCGATGGCCGCTCCCATGCCCTTGCTGCCGCCCGTGACCAATGCCCGCCGGCCGTTCAACGAATCGCTGATGATCGGTGGTTCTTGCGTGTTCATAGTTCCCCTTCGCGGTGCGCTCATCCCCTGCTCGCCAATGCTGGCCCTGGCATGGTCACGCCAGTGAGACGCGGGAGGCATTCGAGCAGATGATCTTGAAAGGCAGCGTCGAGAGCCGCCGCGTGCGACTCGGTATCGCGTTGGTGGAAGAAGTAGCGACCCGAGACGGTCGCTTCCGGGTCGTCCGTCACGGCGAGCCACGCCTGCGTGACATGGGCAAGGTTCCAGTCGTCTGGCGCCCCCGCACCACCCATCCGCATCGCTACCCATCCGGGTTCCAGCGCATTGGACAGCGTGGCGGGCCGGAGTCGCGCGATCGCGAGGGCCAGGGCGACGTCGAAGAGTTTGCTGTCGTTGTGGGCCTGGAATCCGTTCCAAGGCCGGGATGTCCAGTCGACGTCGTGCAGACCGTCGTCACCGGACCGGTGCAGGCCACTGCCGAGGTAGACGAGTCGTTTCGGCGGCGTCATCAGCGCGGTCAAAAGGTAGGGAGCGAGAACGTTGACGCTCAGGACCAGCGAGTGGCCGTCGACGGTGTTGCCGAGGCTGGCTTCCTGGAAGCCGACACCGGCGTTGTGGATGACCGCGTCGAAGGTCCCGAGCCTGTTCGCTTGGACCGCGACGTCTCGGATATCTGCGATCTTGCTGAAGTCGCCCGTGAGAACACCCAAGGCCGTCGGCACCCTCGTCATGGCAACCTCACTTTTCCGGCGATTTCTGCCGTGTAGTACGACGTCGTGTCCTTGCTGGGCGAGGAGCTG
Source organism: Nakamurella sp. UYEF19 (assembly GCF_040546275.1). Lineage (NCBI taxonomy): Bacteria > Bacillati > Actinomycetota > Actinomycetes > Nakamurellales > Nakamurellaceae > Nakamurella > Nakamurella sp. UYEF19. Next base: position 7,955 of record NZ_JBEPNO010000032.1, read on the forward strand.
AGCTGCAGCGCGGCCGAGACCGTCGCTGGACCCAGTGATCAGAACACGCGACATGCGACGCCTTTCCGGTGCAACGATCGGGCGGAGAGCGCGCCGCCGAGTCGGTGCGACAAGGGTGGCGACCATCGGAGTTCCGCGGGTCGTGATGCCTGCTCAGGGTGCGGTTGTGGAGAGTGCGTCTACATCAGTCGAATGACGGTAGGACTGGCGAGGAAGGGCCAGCAGCGCTCCCCACAGGCCGGCAGCACCCCGCGAGAGTCAGCGTGAAGTCACATCGAGCCTGGTGAGGACCCGGTAGAAACCGGGGCCGACAGAGCGCCCGGATGCTAGTTCCATAGGCGCCCACGACGCCCGACTTGCTGGCTGCCAGGGAGGGCTGGCGCAGCATGGAACCGATTGCCACCCCGGCAACGACTTCCCCCGTCGTCAAGCACGCGATGCTCACCACGCCAACGGGCCGCCATCGCCCCGAACGCGGGTCGAATCGACGCCGAGTTGGCCCTCATTCCGTCAAGCTCAGCCTCCTCGGGCTACCTAGCGGGTTCGTTGCCACCCCCCAGATCACCGAGATGACGCCAGTGGCTTGCCTGTCGACGAACGACGACGACGGCGACGCCGCCGGCCACCGGCACCCGCATCCAGAGTCCGGCGAGCTCCAAGCGTTGGTGATATCTACAAGCTACGGGTGCAGGAGCAGCTCTAGCGTGGTGGCGGCTTGGTGGTCGGTCATCGGCAGCACGTGACTGTAGGTCCGAAGCGTTGTCCCGGCGTCGCGGTGACCGAGCCGGTACTGGGCGGCGAGGATGTCGCCTCGTTCGACCAGGAACGTGGCCACCGAATGCCGCAGCCGGTGCAACGTCACGTCCGGATGGCCCGCGTCGTGACACAGCGCGGAGAACCAGTTGCCCAAGCATCCGGTGGTCAGCCGGATCGAATGATCAGGTGCAGCCGAGAACAGCCATGGCCCGAAATGGCTCTCGCCATGCCGATCCCGCCAAACTTCCACTTGGTCTCGCCACAGCGCCGCCGTGGTGGGGCTGAGCGTCAGCCGCCGAACCCGGTTGGTCTTCGTCGGACCGACGATCTCGTTGGACGTGCCGCGGGAAATGGTCAGCACGTCACCCACCAGGTCGGAGAGTTGTAGCGCGGCGAGTTCGCCGCGGCGTGCACCGGAGTCGGCGGCCAGTTCCGTCATCAACTGCACCTGCTCAGCTCGGTGCAGCCGCGCCCACCCCGGCCCAGTGCTATCCAGATCAGCGGTGGCCTCTTGGACACCACGCTGGGAGTGGGCCAGCAGGTCTCGGATCTGATCGAGGGTGGCGTGCATCCGCACACCGGTGGCGGGGGGACTGCGCATGCCGTCGAGCGGATGCATGTCCAGGATCCGCTCCGAATAGGCCCAGGAGATCGCAGACCGCAGGACCCGGATCCGGGCGTAGATCGTCGGGTCCGTCCACCCAGCATCGCGCCACGCTGCGAGAATGGCGCGAACGACCGCGGGGCTCACGTCGGTGACGACGCGGCTACCCAGACGATCCCGGGCCACGTACCCGGCCGCCGATCGGTTCCCCGCCAAAGTTGAGGGCCGCCAACCATGATCGGTGGCCAACCAGTCCTCGAGCAGGTCCGCCACCGTCAGTCCGGCCCGGGCGTGGCCGCGGATCCTGATCCGATCGGCCTCCTCCGCCCACCGTGCCCTCGCGATCTGGGCAACTTTGCGGTCGCCGTGCCCCGTCAACGAACGGACCCGGCTCCGGCCGCTCACCGGATCAGCACCCAAAGCCACCCGCACTTCCCACACACCCGGCCGCCGCTCCCGCAACGATCCGCTCCCTCGATGACTGTTCATCTGGACCACGGTATCGATCCCTCGAGCCGATGACATCAGCGAACCTGCTGGTCAGGATAGGAACAGCCTTGCTGGACGCCGAGCTGGATAGGTACCGGCGACGTCGACGCACTCACGCGTCCAGGTCCAACTGCGCGGATCAGTCGATTGCCGAGCAGTCTGCTCGCGGCCAGAAAGAAGCCACGACTCCCAAGTTCGACCATCCCAACAGTTGTTGGGATGGTTGTTGGGATGCCCCAGTCGAGTGCATAGCCTCGACGTCACGAGATACACTGCGCTAAAGCCGATTTGGAAGTGCGCCTGGAGGGATTCGAACCCCCAACCTTCTGATCCTTCCATTTGCACCGAGACGTCGGAGATTGGTTCCACCAGATGCTTTGACCCAGCTCGCCTGATGCGCGCCTCTGAACGAAACAACCTACTATCGCGAAGATCTCCGGTTTGTCTGCAGACAACGACAACCTACCGAGGTGCCCTCCACGCCCGTCTGCGAGAGGCGAACGGGTCATCCGGTCGTGACATCGACTGTGGCTAGCCGATACTCCGCAGCACACCCCGACACTCTCCCTCAGCCAGATGCTCAGGAGCAACTACTGCAGGACTGGGTGCTCTGGCAACGCGGCCGCGGCATGTCCGACAAGACCATCACCGACCGCCTCACCATCCTCCGCCGCATCCCCGACGCCGCTTCGATCACCCCGCAGGGCGTCGACCGGTTCCTGACCTCCACCGCCTGGGCCAAAGCCACCCGCGCCAACTACCACGGCGCCATCCGCGCCTGGTGCAAGTGGCTCATCATCACCGGCCGGCGGGCCGATGACCCGACTCTGATCGCCACCACCCCCAAGGTGAAGAAGGGCCGACCCCGGCCGGTCGCCGACGAACACCTGACGATCCTCCTCGACACCCGCATGTACAAGCGCACCCGGGCGATGATCCTGCTCGCCGCCTACGCCGGACTCCGGGTCAGCGAGATTGCCGCCATCAAGGCCGACGACGTCGACACCGTCGTCAACACCATCACGGTCATCGGTAAGGGCGACAAGGAACGGCAGGTACCCCTGCACCCGATCCTGAAGGACCTGGCTGTTGTCATGCCGCGGCGCGGATGGTAGTTCCCCACCTACGTCGGCAACACCAAACACCTCGCCGGCGGACCCATGCTGGGTAACTCCGTCAGCTCGAGTATCTCCAACGTCATGGACCGCGCCGGCATCCCCGGCACACCCCATGCCCTGCGCCACTGGTTCGGCTCCGCCCTCCGAGAAGCAGGCGTCGACTCCCTCGTCATCAAAGAACTCATGGGCCACGAATCCCTGGCCACCACCGCCATCTACGTCGACGTACCACTCAAACAGCGAACCGCCGCCGTCGACCGACTCCCCCACCTCCGCTCGAGCCACACCCAGCCCGACCGGGACTCTCACCCCGGCCAACTCCGGCTCTTCGACTGACCTACACGAACCGCACCACCCGTGAACACATCGCCTGCGGCGCTTGTTTCAATCGGATCGGCACAGGTAATCCAGTTAGCGCGCAGCGTCCAGGCGTAGCTTTACGAAATTTTGATCCCCCGCAGTTGACCCCGAACACCCAGGGCGAAGTGCGCCCCAGTTTCAGACAAGAGGCAGCTCATGCAGTGGTGGGTGTGGTTGATCATCGTCATCGTCATCATCCTGGTGGTCCTGGGGGCCTTCATCGCCGTCCAGGCCAGGCGTCGCAGCGGTGGAGTCATCATCAACGATCGCAAGAGAGGTAAGAAATGAGCACCCTGGTCAGGGCCAGCGAGCTGGCGCAACGTGTCGTCGTCACCTACGGCGGTGAGGATGTCGCCCAGATCAAGGACATCGTCTACGCCGCCAACGGCGGCGAGATCGGCGCGTTCACGCTTGCTGGCCGCGGACTGTTCGCCGGACCACTCAAAGTCGGACTGCCCTGGGCAGCCGTCGTCGGGCTCGGTCAGGACGCCGTCATCATCGAATCCGAAGACGCACTCGTCCCGCTGGCCGATCTGTTCGACGCCGCCGACGGACCGGTCAGCTCCGGCCGGGCCGACATCCTCAAATCCGAGGTCCTCACCGACGCCGGCACGTCGCTGGGTCGCGTCTCCGACGTCATCATCGGCATCGGCGACACCCAGGGCGGCCAGGCCGATGTCGTCGGCTACCAGATCGACCCTGCCGAAACTCTGGGACGCGGCAAACTCCCGCTGCTGATCCCATTGCCCGACACCCTGTCGGCCTCCGGTGAGCACCTGATGGTTCCGGCCGCCGCGGCCAACTACCTGACAGACGACCTGGCAAGCTTCGGATCCGCCATCGACGCGTTCCGTTCGCAGCTGGGAGGAGCGTCCTGATGTTGTTCTCCGAAGCAGTCGGACACAAGGTCGTCAGTACCGGCAACGCCTCCACCGTCGGCCACATCGACGCGCTGGTCATCGATCCCGCGGTCGGCAAGGTCGTCGCGCTGTCGCTGAAGAAAACCCCGGTCACCGGCACCATCTTGCCGTGGTCGGACATCACCGCCTTCGGCGTCGACGCCGTCACGGTCGCCGGTGAGCACCTCATCGTCGCCGAGGAAGGTCACTTCGCCGAGCTCAACAGCAAGGCCCACACCATCGTCAAGAAAAAGATCCTCACCACCGCCGGCCTGCAGATCGGCGTCGTCCGCGACGTCGACTTCGACCCGGCCGACGGCACCATCCTGGGCATCCTCACCGACGACCAGCCGGTCGACGGACAAACCCTGCTGGGTGTCGGGTCCTACGCAGTCATCGTCAAGGTCTGAAAGCTTCGGCTGTGGCGGCATGGCCACCTGCTCCGCTCCGGGCTCCGAGTTGCCAACCGCCATGGCATTGTCAGGTCGATGACGGCCGACAGCCTGCTCGCCCGGGAAGATCGAGGTCACCTCAGATGATTGCGTGGGAAAGATGAGCCCGGACCTGCTGGTTGCCGGTGTCGACGTGGGAGGCACGAACATCGAGGTCGGTCTGGTTTCGGCCGACCACCAGGTGCACGGCCGGGCAAAGGCGAACACCCCGACGGGTGGTCCAGCGGAAGTACTGGACACCATCGCGGAATTGGTCCAATCGTTGGGCGACAGACCGATTGCCGTTGGAGTGGGCATTCCCGGTGTGGTCGACCAGGGCCGGGTGCTGACCGTTCCCAATCTGCAGAACTGGACCGAGAAGGTCGATCTCGTCGACGAGCTGGGAACCCGGATCGACGTGCCCATCGCGCTGGGTAACGACGCCAACGTCGGTCTGCTCGGCGAGTGGGTCGCAGGCGCAGCCGTCGGCGTCCGCAACGTGCTGGGCCTGTGGATGGGGACCGGCATCGGCGGGGGCCTGATCCTGGATGGCCGGCCGTTCACCGGCTCCCACGGCTGTGCCGGGGAGATCGGGCACATGGTGGTGAGGCAGGGGGGCGCGTTGTGCACCTGCGGTCGTCGGGGCTGCGCCGAGGCCTACGCCGGTCGCCGGTCGATGAGAGGTATCGCGACAGCCATGGTGGACGCCGGTCGGTCGACCTCGCTGTTCGCCATCCGGGACGAGGAGCAGAAGGGAAACCTCACCTCCAAGGTCTGGGCGCGAGCGCTGGACGAGGGCGACGAGATGGCCGGGGAGCTGTTCGACACGGCGATCGAGACTCTGGGCGTGGCAGTCGGTTCAGTCGTCAACCTGCTGGATCTGGACCTGGTGGTGATCGGTGGCGGACTGGCCGAGAAGATGGGTTCGACGTTGGCGGACCGCATCGCGGACGCCTGCACCCCATGGATGCTCCAACCCAACCCGGACCTGCAATTCGTCGTCTCGACACTGGGCGACGACGCGGGTGTGGTCGGGGCGGCGACCCTGGGCCGGGCGCTGGCCGTGTCGGCCTGAAGGGTTCCGCACGGTCCGGCGGGGCAAAGACCCGATCACAGACGATGTTCGACGCAGGACGAAAGGCAGTGCAGTGAGCAGCCCGGTGCGCAACCTCTGGTCCACGACGCGGGACAGGGTCCGGAGCCAGTTGTGGCCGCTGCCGGTGGCCGCCGTCATCATCGCCGCCGTCGTCGGGGTGCTGCTCCCCCACCTGGACGCCACCGTGGATGCATCAGTGCCGTCCTGGTTGGGCGGCATCCTGTTCGGCGGCGACGCAGACGCGGCCCGGTCCGTACTGGGGGCGGTGTCCAGTTCGTTGATCACGGTGACGTCCCTGACGTTCTCGCTGACCGTGGTCACCCTGCAGCTGGCGAGCAGTCAGTTCTCGCCCCGTCTTCTCCGGACTTTCACCAGCGACATCTTCGTCCAGGCCACCCTGGGTCTGTTCCTGGCGACCTTTACCTTCTCCCTGACCGTCCTGCGGTCGGTCAGAAACGGTTCCGACGGCCAGATCGCATTCGTACCGCGCATTTCGGTGACCACCTCCTTCGTCCTCGCTGTCGGCAGCGTCATCGGCCTCGTCGTGTTCCTGGCGCATCTGGCCCGCCAGATCAGGGTGGAGACGATGCTGCGCGACGTCCACCGCGATGCCACCGCGACTGTGGATGCAGTGCTGGACTTCTTGAACCGCCGCGAGCTCCGTTCGGACATCCCAGCAATTCCGGACCGAGCCGAACCGGTACTTGCGGACACGTCGGGATTTGTGACCGGCCTGGATCACGACGCGATCCTTTCTGCGGCTGTCGACGCCGATGCGGTGGTGATCATCCAGACGCATCCAGGCAGTTCCGTGGTGCAAGGCACACCACTGGGCCGGGCTTGGTCGCCCGACGGGGTCCTGGGCGCCTCGGCATGGGATCGATTGCAAGAACGGGTCGCCCACTGCGTGTCCCTGGGCTACGAAAGGACGGCCGCGCAGGACGTCGGCTACGGACTACGGCAGCTGACCGACGTGGCCAACAAGGCCCTGTCCCCGGGCATCAACGACCCGACCACCGCGGTACACGCTCTGGCTCACATCTCGGCACTGTTGTGCGAACTCGGCGACCGGGACCTCGGTCCGGTAGTGCTGCGTGACCCCGAGGGGAAGGTGCGTGCGGTTCTGCAACAGCCCGACCTGGCCGAGCTGGTCGATTCGGCGTTGACCCAGCCCCGTCGTTACGGCGCGGGAGATCCCGCCGTGATGAGCAGACTTTTCGACCTGCTCGGCGAACTGGCCTGGCGATTCCCGACCAGCCAGCATCCTGTGGTGAGCAGCCAACTCTCCCGCCTGCGAGCAACCGTCGACGCCCAGAATTTCGACACCGTGCAAATGCATCAACTTGAGGCCAAGGCGGCCCTGGTGGAGGACTTGCTCGCCAATCCCACGAAGAAGAAGGATTACCCGAATTGATTGCCGCAGTGCCTGCCCCAGTCCAGATCTTCGGCGTCACCCTGGTCGGCATCAGTGCCACCACCGGCATCAAGTTGCTGTTCACGGTGGTGCTGGTCGTGGTGTTGCTACTGGCCCGGCGGGCGGCGATGTGGCTATCCCGCCGACTGCTGGGGGGAGCCGTGGCCGACACCCGCCGGTTCTGGACCCGCCAGGGGGTCCAGGTCGTCGTGGCGGTGCTCATGGTCCTTGGGGTGCTGTCCATCTGGATCACCCCGACCACCGACGTCTCCACCGGCGTCGGGCTGGTCACCGCCGGCCTGGCCTTCGCCCTCCAACAGGTCATCACCGCTCTCGCCGCCTACTTCGTCATTCTGCGCGGCGACACCTTCGCCGTCGGCGACCGGATCACCCTGGGCGGGGTCCGAGGCGACGTCGTGCGGCTCGGGTTCCTCAAGACCACCATCATGGAGATGGGCCAACCACCGGCGGTGTCCAGCTCGGATCCAGCGGTATGGGTGCATTCCCGCCAGTACACCGGTCGGCTGGTCACCGTGACCAATGGCGTCATCTTCTCCGACCCCGTCTACAACTACACCCGCGAATTCCCCTACCTCTGGGAAGAGATGGTGCTGCCCATCTCCTACACCGCCGACCGCGGCGAGGCCGAGCGGATTCTGCTGGCCGCCGCACACCGACACGCACTGGTCGACGACCGGAACGCGCAACAGTCGCTCGCCTCCATGCAATCCCGCTACGCACTCTCGGACGCGTCCCTGGACCCAGCCGTGTACTGGCGGATCACCGACAACTGGTTGGAATTGTCCCTGCGCTTCCTCGTCCCGCAGCGCGGTGTGCGCGACATCAAGGACCGGATGAGCCGTGACATCCTCACCGGCCTCGACAAGGCCGGAATCGGCATCGCCTCCGCTACCTACGACATCGTCGGACTCCCGCCAGTGAAAATTGGGCCCCAGTGAAAATTGGGCCCCAGAATTTCAACCCACCACGACTCCGTCCGGCCACGACCAAGATCCGCACAGATGACGGGCCTCGGATGACGGCCTCGACCGGCCTCGCGCACCGGTGCTGCCCCCGGCGACCAGCGCTCCGCGTGGCGGTGGACGGTCGCTGCGTCGAAGGTTCTGGGTGACCACTCGGCGGGTGCTCGCGGCGGCCGGCGGCCATCAGCTGACCGGTCGGAGCTGCCGAAGCCGCGTTCTTCGCAGCCCTTGCACTGCTGCCGGCCATCCTGACCCTGGTCGCGGTACTGCGGGTGGAACGCCCGGCATTTGGTGGGAATGCTGCGCAGCTCGTTTCTGCGGACCTTGCTCGTCTGCTGAGGATCGTGCTCACCACGCGAGGGACCGTTGCAGCAGATTATGCCGACTCGCTGCTGCAGGCAGGCAACGGCAATCTGCTCGGTCTGGGAACCGTGGCAGCGGTGTTCCTGCTGGCCCGTTGCATGCGGTCGCTCCAACGGGCCCTGTCACAGATAGCAGAAGTCCCGAACCGCGCCCCGCGCAGGGAATGAATCCGCGCCGTCGTCCTTGCCGGCCTGGTCATGCTGATCTCGCGACCATCCTGTTGGCTGCCTTCACCCTCGGACCCGGCGTGCTCCCCCCTTTATGTGTCGGTGGCGGTCCGGCTGAGCGCCACGTTGGGTTCACTGGGCGGGGGCTCATCCTTCTGACCTGGTTGTATCTACTAACCTCGAGTCAGATCTTCGGCGCCGAGATCAACGCCGTCCGCGGCCGGCAACCGCAGCGATGACCTGATCCCCCGGATCGGTGGCCGCCTCCCGATATCAACCGCTACAGATCGACGGTGCTGCCAGTAGTGATGGTCCTGTCCTGGGGTAGCCCGAAGTAGATGGATGGGTTCGAGGCGTTGTGGGCCATCGCGATGAAAAGGGATTTGCGCCAGCCGGCCATCCCTTTCCCGCGGGTGCGCGCGATGGTCCCGCGGGACAGAAAATACGATGCTGTGGCCAGGTCGCCGGTACCGGGCACGAACAGGCCGGCGGCAGCAGCGGCCTGCAATGCTGCAGGGAGGTCGGGTTTGTCGGAAAATCCATATCGAACGGCGACGTGCTGAATGCCGTCGTCGGTGGCCCCCAGATGGTCGACGGTGACCCGCTCGTCGGCAGGAACGTGGGGAACGTTCTCGGCGCTGGCCGACACGATGATGACCCCCTCGTGCAGGACGTGGTTGTGCTCGACGTTTGCGCGCATGGCCAGCGGCGTCGAATCCTTGCCAGGATGCGGAAACACCGCGGTCCCAGGGACCCGGGGAACGCCGCGTGCTGTCAGCTCGCTGATGAACTCGTCCAGAGGTCCTTCCTTGAGGCGGCCGTTGCGATTGAGAATTTCCCGCCCGCGCCGCCACGTGGTCATCGCGATGAAGACCACGGCAGCGATCAGCAGCGGCAGCCATCCGCCATGGACGACCTTCGACAGGTTGCCGGCCAGGAACGTCAGCTCCAGCCCGCCGAAGGCGACCGCAGCGAGCAGAATCTTCCACGCCTTCCACCGCCAGAGCGCCCTGGCCACGATCAGGAGCAGCAGCGTGTCGATCACCAAAGCCCCCGTCACCGAGACCCCGTAAGCGGTGGCCAGCCGAGACGAGGACCGGAACGCCAACATGACGACCAGAACCCCGACGAACAAGATTGCGTTGACCGCCGGCAGGAACACCTGACCACCCTCCTGCTCGGATGTCTGCCGTATCCGCACCGGTGGTAGCAGGCCGAGCTGCACTGCCTGACGGGACAGCGAGAAGGCGCCGGAGATCACGGCCTGGCTGGCGATGATCGTGGCTGCGGTGGCCAGGATGACCATCGGCAACTGCGCCCATGCCGGGAACAACCGGAAGAAGGGGTTGTCGATCGCAGCGGGGTTGCGGATGATCAGCGCGGCCTGGCCCAGATAGTTCAACGTCAGAGCCGGGAAGACGACCCAGAACCAGGCCCGGGCTATCGGGCCCCGACCGAAATGGCCCATGTCGGCGTACAGCGCCTCCGCGCCGGTGATGACCAGGACGACCGCACCCATGGCGATGAAGGCCGTACCGGGATGGGCGCCGACGAATGACACCGCATACGTGGGTGACAGACCTCGCAGAGCACCCGGATCCTTCACCACCTGTGCGAGCCCGGCGATGGCCAGCACCACGAACCACAGGAGCGTGATCGGACCGAAGAATCGACCAACCCTGCCGGTACCGAATCGCTGCGCGGCGAACAGCAGTGTGAGGATCACGGCCGCGACCGGCACGACCAGCTGCGCGAGTTGCGGCGCTGCGACCTGCAGGCCCTCGACGGCGGACAGCACGCTGATGGCAGGCGTGATGATCGAATCACCGTAGAACAGCGCAACACCCAGGATGCCGACGACGAGCAGGAGGGAAGCGCGGGGACGCCCGGCGTAGAGCCGTCCGGCGAGAGCGGCGAGCGCCATCACGCCGCCTTCGCCGTCGTTGTCGGCACGCATGATGACTCCGACGTACTTGACCGAGACGATGACCGTCACCGACCAGACGATGAGTGACAACACGCCGTACACATCATTGGCGGTCGGAGCGACGGCCCCGCCGTCGATCGAGAAGACCGTGTGCAGCGCATACAACGGGCTGGTGCCGATGTCACCGAACACCACACCCAGCGAGGCCAGAACCAAGGCTGCGCCGCCAGATCTGAGGCGGCCGACCGGGCCGGCGGCCGGTGATGGTCCCCCCGTCCGTGCCGGTGAAGATCTGGGCGCCGCCGAATCAGAACGCGTCATCCGGCCATCATTCCGGTATTTCGCATCTGCGGTGAAATCGCGGGCGGCGCCTCGTTGCGGCGATGGTTTCGCCGACCCGTTGCTGGACAGCGCGGCCATGGCGCTGTCGTCACTGTTCGTGGTGCCGAACAGCCTGCGGCTGGCCAAGCTCGAACCTGTGCGCGGCCTCGGCCTGGAAACCCGTGGTCACTCCCGGACCGGCCTCTGCTGACTTCAGTGCATTCCGGTCGCGAATTGCAGCCCGAGACTGGTCAGTGACACGAGAATCCACAGGGCCCCTCCGAGGAGGAGTGGCCTCACTCCGGCGCGGCGGAATCCGGCGAGGTCGGTGGACAGGCCTATCGCACTGAGTGCGACGGTGATGAGAAAGACCGAGGTCGTCTTCAGACCTGGGTGAATGCCGGTGGGGATCAGCCCGAACGAGTTCGCGCCTGCGACGAGGACGAACCCGACGAGGAACCACGGCACCAGGCGGTACGCATTTACCCGATGCCGGGTCGCCGAGACGGTCTCGGCGAGGTCGCCGGCGTCGTTGCCCGAGCCGGCCCGCCGCCCGGTGATCACAGCCAGCCCGATGCTGATCGGGATGATCATCAGGGTGCGCACGAGTTTGACGACGACTGCGTAGCTGGTGGCGGCGGAGCCGTAGGTGGTAGCTGTGGCCACGACCGAGGACACATCGTTGACGGCCGTCCCGGCGAACAGTCCGAAGGCATGCTGGCTCAGGCCGAGCAGATGTCCGACCAGCGGGAAAATCAGAACAGCGGCGATGTTGAACAGGAAGATGGTCGAGATGGCGTAGGTGACGTCGATTCCAACCGCACCGATCACCGGCGTCACTGCCGCGATGGCTGACGCACCGCAGATGCCGGTCCCGACGCCGATCAGCGTGCGCAGGTCCCCGACGATACCGAGCAGTCGACCGATCAACCACGCGGCACCCAGGCACACCACCAGGGTGCCGATCATCACCGGAAGCGAAGCCAGACCTACCCTTGCCACCTCTGCGAGCGAGAGTTGCGACCCGAGGACGACCACCGACAGCTGCAACACGAACCTGCTCGCCGTGTGCATCCCCGGCCGCAGCACAGCGCTGGGCTTGATCACACTCGCCAGGCCGACACCGATCACTATTGCTGAAACGGGCCCGCCGACCAGAGGCACCACGTGCCCGATCACGGTGGCGACAATGGCGATGCCGACGGCCAGGGCTAGGCCCGGGGTCTTCAGTGTCACGTCCGATCGCAACTTCCCGATGCCGGGGGTGGGGTCAGACGAGGAAGGAATGTGCACCTGCACGATCCTCCGGCCCGAACGTTGGCGGCGGTAGTAGGGCTGTCCTTGGGACGTCACAAGGATGACTTGTGCCAGGTGACCTTCGCGCGGCCATTGGCCCAGTCAGCGCATGCATGCTTCCGGTGCGGTCAGGAGGCCAGCGAGCCGGCGAAGATCTGCCAGGCGAGCAGGGACTTGGCGACGAGGCTGAGGACCAGGTACGTCTTCTCACCGAAGGCGTAGTTGCTCCACCGGCCAATGCCGCGGTACTGCAGCCACTGGTTGACCGCGAACGTGAAGAACGCGATCAGCAGGGAGACGAAGATGCCGATCACGAAGCCCGGAACCTGCGAGGTACCCACCAGGTTGATCAGGATCGCGATCCACGGCGCGGCCCCGGCCAGCGTGCCGAACCAGAACGGCATCATCGTGGTGCTCGCCCGCCCGGGCGGATTCATCCGTTCCTGCAGCCACCCGAACAGGATCATGGCGACGTTCGCACCGATGACCGCCACCACGGTGCTGATGCCGGTGAGGCCGAAGTAGAAGCCGATGAGGACGAGCATGACGGTCGAGCTGAACGAGTACTCGATCCACCGAAAACGGTTGATCCCGCGGCGAAGATCGGCCTCGTAGGTGCTGCGCAGCACGGTGCAGGTGAGCAGGTGATCGGCCGCGGCCAGGAACAGGAAGATGGCGACGGCCACGCCGATGCGGACCTCGAACAGCGTCGACGGCGCCGCGATCGTCGACCCCGGCGGTCCGGTCGGGTAGGAGGAGGTCACGGCGATCGAAAATCCGCCGGCGAGGACGATGATGGCGATCCCCTGGACCGCGTGCAACACGGTCAGTCCGATGTTCCACTTGCGCAAACCCGCCAGGGCCTCCGAGGTCACTCCGGCGGCGGTATCTTTGCTGCTCACAGTGTTCGCTCCTGTCATGGCACGAGCCTACTGCGCGCCTATTCCACCAGAACCGATCCCGCCCGGAACGTAGAATTCCGGCAATGGATACCTCGGCCTGGAGCTCCGACGACCTCGCTCCCCCGGACGGCGCCGCCTGGGACCTGGTGGTGGTGGGCGGCGGCACCGCGGGACTGGTGGCGGCCAAGACCGCGGCCGGTTTCGGTGCGAGCGTGCTGCTCGTCGAGCGGGACCGGATCGGCGGTGACTGCCTGTGGATCGGATGCGTACCCAGCAAGACCTTGCTCAGCGCTGCGCACGCCGCGCACGCCGCCCGGACCGCCGTGCAGTACGGCATCGAGGTCCGCCAGGTCACGGTCGACTTCCCGGCGGTGATGGCTCACGTCCACCAGGTGATCACCACGATCGAGCCGACCGATTCACCCGCAGCGATGCGCGCCGCCGGTGTCTGTGCGGCCCACGGCTCCGCGAAGTTCACCGGCCCGAACATCGTTGCGGTGGAGGGAGTTCCGGTCACCTTCCGGCAGGCCCTGATCGCCACCGGCGCCGCCCCGGTGATGCCTCCGATCCCCGGCCTGGCACAGGCCGAGCCGCTGACGAACGAGTCGGTCTTCGGCCTGACCCGGCTGCCCGACCGGCTGCTGGTGCTCGGCGGCGGCAACATCGGGTGCGAACTGGGGCAGGCGTTCGCCCGCCTCGGCTCCCACGTCACCATCGTCGAGGCCGCCGAGCGCCTCCTCGCTCGGGAAGATCCCGATGCCGCTCAGCTCGTCACCAGGGCGCTGACCGCGGACGGGGTCCAGCTGCGTACCGGGGTCGCGGTGACGTCCGTCCGCCCGGACGGCTCGGCCTGGTCCGCCGTGTTGGCCGACGGCAGCGAGATCGGGTTCGACACGGTGTTGGTCGCGGTCGGTCGGCGGCCGCGCACCTCCGACCTCGGCCTCGAGGTCGCCGGCGTCGAGCTGGATGACCGCGGACAGGTCCGGGTCGATGCCCGGCTGCGAACCACCAATCCGCGGATCTGGGCCGCCGGGGACCTGACCGGTCATCCACAGTTCACCCACACCGCCGGGGTACACGGCACCCTGGCCGCGGCAAACGCCGTCCTGGGCCTTCGACGCCGGGTGGACCTGACGAGCATCCCCCGGGTGACGTTCACGCAACCGGAGGTGGCAGCCGTCGGGGTGGGCCTGGAAAGGGCCCGCGCACTCGGCCTCACCGTCCAGACCGTCGAGCACGACGAGGTCGACCGGGCGATCGCCGAGCAGTACACGGCCGGGTTCTCGCGGCTCGTCCTGGACGGCAAGGGCAGGGTGGTGGGCGCCACGATCGTCGGTCCGCGGGCCGGTGAGTCGCTGGCCGAGGCGGTGCTCGCGGCCCGGCACGGTCTCCGCGCCCGCGACATCGCCGGGTCCACCCATGCCTACCCGACCTACTCGGACGGGCTCTGGAAGGCCGCGATCGCCCAGGTGCAGGAGCAGCTGACCGCCGGCGTCACCGGCCGCGCTGTGCATGCCTTGGCCACAGTCAGGCGCTGGACGCTGCGCGCCAGATGACCCATTGCCCAGAGGACTTGCGGCCCCGACCATCCCGGGTGGATGGCCGATCCGATCACCGTCCCGTGGTGGTGAAGACGGTGTACGCCCCCTGCCGCAGGTCGACACCGATGCTCTGACCGATGGTGATCGGTCGTCCGGCGGGATGGTGGACCCGTAGCCGATGGTGGCCGAGCTCGACGTCGACGGACACGTGGGTACCGGCGAACCGCGCCCCGACGACCCGACCGATCCTGCGTCCATCGACGACCCCGGCCTGCGCCTCGAGCTGGATCATCTCGGGCCGGATCACCAGGACCGCGTCGCCGTCGGGGAGGTCGGTACTGACATCGATGGCAGTCCCGGGCGCGCTGAACCGTCCGTGTCGCGTCCGGCCGGTGATCTCGTTGGTCACGCCGAAGAACCGGGCGCCGGCCAGGGTCTCCGGTCGGGTGTAGAACGACTCGGGGGTGCCGTGCCCGGCGAGTGTCCCCGCAAGCATCAGCGCGATGGTGTCGGCGACCTCGACCGCTTCGCCCTGGTCGTGCGTGACGAAGACGGTGGTGATTCCGGAGTCGACGTGAAGTCGCCGCAGCAGCGCTCTCATCTGGGCTCGCAAGGTGGTGTCCAACTGCGAGAACGGCTCGTCCAGCAGCAGCACATCCGGCTCCAGCACGAGGGCACGGGCGAGCGCTACCCGCTGTTCCTGACCGCCGGAGAGCTCACCGACGCGGCGCTCGCCGAGGCCGCCGAGCTGCACCCGGTCGAGCATCTCCGCGACCCGGCGGGCACGGTCCCGGCTCCGCATGCCGCGCATCCGCAGGCCGAAGCCGACGTTGTCGGCGACCGTCAGGTGCGGGAACAGCAGCGGCTTCTGGAAGACCAGGCCGACCGGGCGGCGCTCGGCCGGCAGATCGAGGATGCTGGCCCCGTCGAAGTGGATGTCTCCGCGGTCGGGTGCGGTCAGACCGGCCAGCATCGACAGGGTGGTGCTCTTGCCGCAGCCGGACGGGCCCAACAGGGCGGTGAACGAACCGGCCGCCAACTCCAGGCTCAGGTCCTGGACCGCGTCGGTCATCCCGAATGACTTTCCCAACCCGGTCAGGGTGATCGCGGTCGCCGTCATAGCCGCCCCAGCCCGATGACGGCGCCGGAGCGAGTAGCCGGCAGCCGGCCCGAGATCAGGACGAGCAGCAGCGGCGGACCGATCACCAGCAACGCCAGCGCCGCGGCCGCGGTGGTGTCGGAGGAGGAGATCGCAGCGAACAGCAGCAACGGCAGCGTGGTGACCTGCCCCCCACCGATCAGCAGCGTCAGGACGTATTCGCTCCAGGAGATCAGGAAAGCGAACAGGCCGGCCAGCAGCAGCGCCGGGCGCATCAGCGGCAGGGTCACGAACAGCAGGACCCGTAGCGGGTCCGCGCCCAGCGCCCGCGCCTGACGTTCGTAATCGGTGTCCAGGTTGGCGAACGCAGCGGCCATCACGGTCGCGGCGTAGGGGACGGTGGGAATCAGCTGCACCAGCACCACCCCGGTCGCCGAGTCGGCCAGACCGTAGCGGATGAAGAACACCTGCAGGCCGACGGCGGAGGCCAGGCCGGGGACGATGACCGGCGCGAGCAGCAGGAACTGCACGGCCCGCCGTCCCCGGAAGCGGTAGAGCCCGACAGCGCGGCCGGCGGGATAGCCGATGACGACGGCCAGGACGGCCACAGACACTGCGATCAGGGTCGAGGTGAGCAGGGCCTTCGGGATCTCCGAACGCGGATCGGTCAGCAACCCGATACCCCGCAGGCTCATCCGCTGGGGCACCAGCGCCGGGTACCGCCACTGGCCCGCGAACGCCCAGACCAGCAATGGAACCAGTGGCACCAGCGCACCGCCGACCAGCACGACGACGCCGAATCTGCGGCCGGCGGTCCTCGCGGTGCCCGATCCCGCGGTGCCTGATCCCGCACTGCGGGCCGCCGCCGAGCCGATCACAGCGCACGCCGGGAGAGCCGGGACACGACGAGCAGGTATCCGGCGACGGCTACGCCGCTGAGCACCGCGATCAGGGCGGCGACGGCCATCGCTTGCGGCCGCGAGGTGAGGTCGGTGTCGTCGAAGTACTGCAGCGCCACCACCGGCAGCGTCGCCGGGTAGGGCCGGCCGAGCAGGTAGGGCACCTCGTAGGACCCGGCCGCGAACGCGAACACCAGGATGGAGCCGCCGGCCAGCGCCGGTGCCAGCAACGGAAGGGTGACGTACCGCAGCCGTTGTACCGCTCGTGCGCCCAGGACCCGCGCAGCCGCCTCCAGATCGGCCGCGCCGCGGCCGAGCGTGGCCAGCACCAGCACCGTCAGGAACGGGGTCTCCTTCCACACGTACTCGGCGATGATCGCCACCCCGAAACGGTCGTTGGTGATGGCAGGGAACGCCGCCGGGGTCGCCGTCAACCCGACCAGGTGGGCCAGCCGGGACAGCAGCCCACCCTGGGACAGCAGCAGCATCATGCACAGTGCGCCGACCAGATGCGGGACCGCGAGGTTGGCCTGGAACAGCCCGGTGATCGCAGCGCGACCACGTCCGAGCCGGCGGATCAGCAATGCCGCCGCCACCGCGAGTACCGCGGACAGGGCGGTGGACAGCACCGCCACCCGGACCGTGAGCAGCAACGAGGCCCGGACGGCGGGATCGGTCCACAGCGCGGTGTAGGCATCGGTGGACAGGTGACTGCCGGAAAGGTAGGGCTGGTAGCCGAAGCTCTGCGCCAGAGCCTGTGCCACCCCGCCGAGTAAGAACACACCGACCACGACCAGGGCGGGAGCCAGCAGCAGACCGAGGCGGACCGGCTGTCGCAGTGGGCGTCCGGGCCGGTGTCGCCGGGTCGAAGTCGCACTGCGACGGAGCCGGTCCGGTACGGGGTCGAGGGGGTCGGTCATCCCGGTCAGTGCTGCAACACCTGGCTGGTCCAGTCCTTCTCGAGTCGGGTGACGTAGCCGCCGGCCAGTTCGGGCTGAGCGTGCGCGGTGAGCTGGGAGAGCGGCAGGACCGACGGATCGAACGGGACCGCGACGAACGCGGCCCGAGTGGCGGCGTCGGTCTTCCCGACATCGATGCCGGGGTAGCTCCCCTCCAACCGGTAGAGCGCCAACTGGGTCTGCGGATCCTGCAGCACATCGGCCAGCACCATCGCCGCGGCCCGGTGGGCGGCGTTGTCCGGGATCGCCAGGAAACTGTTGTTGCTGATGTTGCCCGGCGACGGGACGGCCTCCCTGGTGGACTTCGGGTAGAGACCGTCGCGAACCTTGTCGGCGACCGCCCCGGGCCCGTAGGTGAAGTACGCGCTGATCTCGCCGTCGCCGTAGAGCTTCTCCACCGCGTCCTGGGTCTGGGGGTAGGTGCTGCCACCTCGCCACAACGACGGCTCGAGTGCATTGAGCCGCGCCCACAGCGCCGTCGCCGCCGGTGCGTACTTCCCGGCATCGAACGCTCCGGCCAACGGAGCGGGGCCGCCGAGACTGCCGTACAGGATGGTCCGCACCGCCATGGAGCCGGTGAAATCGGGCAGCGCCGGATACGTGAAATGTCCCGGATGCGCCTTCACCCACGCCAGCAGCGAGGACACCGACACCACGTCGGCGGCTCCGAGCTTGCTGCTGTCGTAGACAAGAGCGGAGTCGGCCTGCTGCCACACGGCCTCGCAGCCGTTGACCGGTACCCCGAAGTCGCTGGTCACGGCCGGGTTGGTGAAGTCGACGTAGCGGGAGTTCGGCAACGCCCTGTCCCAGCCGCAGGACCACAACTTGGCCTGCACGCCGGTGCTGAAGTTCTCGCCGTTGACCCAGATCGCGTCGACCGACCCGCCACTGGCACGGCCGGCCTGCTTCTCGCCGAGCACCTTGTTGATCGCGTCGACGGTGTCGGTGATCTTGACCTGCTTCAGCGTCACACCGTTCTTGGCCAGCGCATCGGTGACGTAGCCGGCCAGGAAACCATTGAGGACGGTGTCGCCGCCGTAGGCGTAGAAGTTCACCGTCTGCCCCTTGGCCTGCGCCAGTACCGAGGGCCAATCGGCGGGGTCCACCACCGGGGACGTGGCCGCGCTGGTGGCACTGCAGGCACTCAGGACCAGCGCGGCGGTGAGCACCAGTCCGGTGATCGCGCCGCCGCGGCGCCGTCGCGTGTGCGCCCGAAGGCCGCCGGTCGGATTGCGGTTCATCGGTTCTCCTGGCGCGGGGCTGGATGACGCTCGGCTGCTTCTGCGCTGTTCGGGTGTGTCGTCGCCGGGTGGCGCAGGGTGTGGACGCCGAGCACGACGCGCTGGATGGCGGTGATCGCGACAGCAGCGGTGAACAGCCACAGGATGAGCGGGGCCCGGCCGGGCAGTAGGCACAGCAGTACGTAGACGACGACGGTTTCGGTGCCTTCGGCCAGACCGCCGACGAAGCGGAGCGACCGGCCGTCGACGGCCAGAGTGGTACCGCGTCGCTCCAACAGGGACGACAGGGCCAGGAACGCGGTACCGGACAGGTAGTAGGCCATCAGCAGGGCCAGACCGGCCAACCTGGCACCGGGTTCGGCGATGGCGACCGCGACGACGAACCCGGAGTAGATGCTGAAGTCCGCGACGATGTCCAGGAATCCACCGAGGTCACTGGGTCCGTGACGTCGCGCGACGGGTCCGTCCAGTCCGTCCAGCAGCCGGTTGAGCAACCACAACGCCAAGGCCAACAGCCAGACGTGCGCGACCACGGCGACGCAGGCGGCGACACCGGCGAGCCAGCCGGCCGCCGTCAACGCGATCGCCGGGGCACCGGCCGCGGCGAGCCGGCCGCCGACCGCATCCAGGCCCGGAGACAGGAGACGGCGGGCGCGGGCGTCAAGCATCCGGGCCTACCGACCGCGGCCGACGGCCGACCGGGGTCGGAGGTAGCAGCGTCCGCAGCGCGACGTTCTCCACCGGGTCCAGCACACTGTGCTGCACGCACGCCGGAACGAGCTCTCCGGTCTCGGGATGGGCCATCGCGTAGGAGCAGGCAGCGAGCCGCTGCTGCGTCTCGGCGATCCGCGGGTCGCCGCTGACCTGACCGTCCTGCATCGCCTTCCAGGCCGGGGCGACATCGGCCGCGTCCATGAAGGAATGCATCACGAAGGTCACCGGGCGGACGTGGTGATGCCGCAGCAACCGCCGGACGCCGACAGTGCGGGCGGTGCGGACCAGCCACCCCGCAAACGGCACGACCACTCCCGGATGCCGGGCGACCACCCGCAACACCTTGGCCAGCAACAGCTTCGGCGGGGTCCCGGAGAAGCTGATCCCACCGAATCTGGTGAGGAACGCATCGCGCACCACCAGATCGGCAGGCTTCTCCTCGTCCAGGATCGGGAAGTAGTCCGGACCGACGTAGAAGCCGTAGGTGGTGCGGTTGCATCGTTCGTCGCCGACCTGCAGGGCACGGAACGGCAGCCGTGTGCCGGCGCCGGCCTCGACCTGCGCCCACACCGTGTCCGCGGTGGTATCGCGGTACCCCTCGTGCCACCGGCGATCGTCGCCGATGAAGGCAGCCGGCTGGAAGGAGAACAAACCGAACCCGAAGCCGTGGCAATCCCGGACCACCTGGGCGATCTCACCGACATTGCGCGGCGTGACAGTCATGTTGTGCGCCAGAAACGGTCGGACACCGTGTTCGCGCCGCAGCCGGCTGAACATGGCGACGAACCGCTGCCGGTAAGGGTTCAGCGCCGCCTCGTCGGCTGGCCGCTCGATCCCACGCCGCCCGAACATCAGCGAGTCGAAATGAGCGGCGAAGGACAGCCGGTCGAACCGCCTGACGCCGTCTGGTCCGACGGCGAGGGCCTTCAAGTAGTCGTAGTCGAAATCGCCGTGACTCATGCTCATCGGCTCACGGCCGTGCTCACGCATGATCAGCAGCGCCGCCGCGTGATCATCCGGCGACAGCAGCGACACCTCTCCGCCGATCAGCTGCGCATGCGCCCTCGGGCCACGCCGTCGACGCAGTAGCCCCATCTGCGCCCGCACCTGCGCGATGGTGTGGCTACCGCTGATCGCGACCCGGTTCGCGTCCCGGGAGTGATAGCACGGCGTGCAGGCCAGATCGCACTTCGGGAACACCCCGTGGGTACCCTCGCAGCCCACCGCGTGCTGACCGAGGGTCTGCGCCGGCGTCCGGACGTGCTCGGGCAAAGCCTGCCAACGGGTGGCCAGAGCCGCCTTGGTCTCCGCATCGACGGGCCGGGTCAGCAGCTCCAGCTCCCGAAAGCGTTCCGACAGGCGCCGGAGAATTGCCTCGACCATGTTCACTCCCCTGCCTCGGCGCTGCCGATGTTCCGATGTCAGACAGGCGTCGGTCATGGGCGGCCTACCCTCGGTCAGTATGAGGCCGGCAGCCTCGGGATCGACCAGCCACCTCGACCAGCGGCAAGAAGGGCGACGCGGCAGCATGTCTCAGCCAACAGAGCGCCCGCCGGATGACCCTGGCCGGGTGCCGGGCCCCGGGGTTGTGGTGCGGTCGGTGGACGTGTTGATCATCGGCGCGGGCCAGGCCGGCTTGGGAGCGGCGTACTGGCTGCAGCGGATCACCGGCCTGCACATCCAGGTCATCGAGCAGAACACGGTCGGCGCCAGTTGGCTGCAGCGGTGGGACAGCCTGCAGCTGTTCACACCGCGACGGTTCAGCGCGCTGCCGGGCATGCGGTTCCCGCCGGGAGGGCAATTCCCCGACAAGCGCGAGTTCGCCGAGTACCTGCGCGGCTACGCCGAGCGATTCGCTCTGCCGGTGGAGATCGGTCTCCAGGTGAGTCGTCTGTGGCGATCCGGCCGGCTGTTCCACGTTCGAACCGACCGTGCCGAGTTCCGGGCGCGACACGTCGTCGTCGCCACCGGACCATTTTCCCGGCCCTACGTCCCGCCGGGAACCGACGCGCTGGATGCCAGGATCTTCCAGCTGCATTCCGCCGCCTACCGTCGCCCCGCCGACATCCCCGGCGATGACGTGATCGTCGTCGGCGGCGGAAATTCGGCAGCGCAATTGGCGGTGGAACTGGCGCCGACCCACCGGGTGACGGTGATCAGTCCCCGCCCGCCGTGGTACGTACCAGTCTCGCTGCTCGGCGTCGATCTGTACTGGTGGCTGTACCTCACCAGGACGCTCAACGCCCGCGCATCGTCCGATATCTCGCGCTACGTGCGGCGCCGCGGTGATTCCATCATCGGAACGCAGCTGCGACGCGACGTGCGGTCCGGCCGCATCGACTTGAACATTGGTCGAGTCACCGGCGCCGGCGGGCAATACCTGTCGCTGTCCGACGGCACCCACGTCCGGGCCAGCAATATCTTGTGGTGCACGGGCTATCGACCAGATCTGGACTTTGTAGATCTCCCCGGCGCGCTGGACGAGCAGGGCGAGCCCGTCCACCACCGAGGCGATAGCCCCGTATTCGGCCTGCACTGGATGGGTCTGCCGTGGCAGACCCGGTTGAATTCCTCGATCATCGACGGCGTCGACCGCGACGCCCATGCCACCGCGAAACGGATTCGTGACGCCCGTCGATGATCTCCCAAAGGGGGATATCACAGCGTGGGGTGGTAGTCGTTGTAGACGCCGATACCGGCAATGGCCAGCAGCAAAATTACGGACAGGACTCCGATGATGCGGTGGTGTGCGCCCAGGAACCGGGTGATCGGCCGTTGGAAAGGTCCGGCCAACTCGTGCGATCGGCGCTGACCTGCCCCGGCACACCACCCCCCGGATGAGCGGGGACCCGACCGTGACAACAGCAATCATCGTCGCGATGTCACCCCGGGCGGCAGCGTCACGCCCTCCGATCGTCACCCGCGTCCAGCGTGGTTCCACGGGTTCGAATGAACAGCGCCGGCCGCGTCGTCAACCGGTCACCGCCGCATCCCGGCCCCAAACGTTGACGGTGCACGTAGTCACTGCCAGACGTCTGTGCCACCTATTGCCGCATCATGCAATGATTGGTGGGCGTTGCTGATGGTGATGGTCCGAGGAGGGTGTCGTGAGTCCCAGAGAGCCGTCGTCCGGGGTGAACTCGGCTCCGGCGCCCTCCCCCGATGATTTCGTCACTGCCTTGTTGACCGCCTCGCGGGTGCTGGTGGGGGTGTCTGCCCGGTCGCTGACCGTGGTTGAGGACACGGTCACGTTGTCGCAGTTCCGGGCGTTGGTGGTCCTGGTGGGTTACGGCGAGGTCAACCTTAACCGGCTTGCCGAACTGCTGGCGGTGAACTCCTCCACCGCGATGCGGATGATCGACCGTCTGCTGATCTCTGATCTGGTGACCCGCCGGGAGAATCCCGGCAACCGGCGGGAAGTGCTGCTGGCCGTCTCGTTTCACGGGTCGGCGGTCGTGCGAAAGGTGACCGAGGCGCGCCGTCAGGACATCGCCCGGATCGTTCAGGCTATGCCAGCCGGTCAACGAACGGATCTGATTGCTGCTCTCCGCGGTTTCGCTGATGCTGCTCACGAGCCACCGGTGAGCTTCGATCCAGGTGTTGCACCCCTGTGGTGAAGCCGATCTCCGGGACGGGCAGCGAGAAGGATCCCAGATGTGAATGATGTGAAGAGCTTTGCCATCCTGGTCCTGGTGTTGGCGGTTGTCGGGCTGCTGGCGGTGCTGTCGAACAGACTCAGCGAGCGGGTGCACCTGCCGGCCCCGGCGCTGTTCCTGGCCGGAGCGGCAGTCACGGAGAAGGTCATTAGCGTGCTCCCCGCCCCGCCCGAACGGCTGGTGGAGCGGGTGGTGACCGTGGCGCTGCTGTGCATACTCTTCGACGGCGGACTCCACCTGGGGTGGCGACGGTTCCGATCGGCGGCGGCGCCGATCACCGCCATTGGTATCGCCGGTACGTTCCTGACCGCCGGGGCGGCAGCGGTCCTGTGCCACTTCGCTTTCGGACTCAACTGGTATCTGTCCCTGCTGTTGGGGACAGCCGTGTCGCCCACCGACCCGGCGGTGGTCTTCTCCGTCCTGGGCCGTCGGGAGATCGCCGGACGCAGCGGCGCGATCCTGGAAGGCGAATCAGGCGCCAATGACCCGGTGGGCATCGCCTTGATGGCCAGCCTCATCACCGCCGGCGGCGTCAGCGGGTCCGGGTTCCTGCACGTGGCCGGCGAATTCGTGTTGCAGATGGGGGTGGGCGGCGCGATCGGCGTCATCGGGGGACGCGCGCTGCTGTGGTTCATGCGGCGCGTACCGCTACCGGCCGAAGGTCTCTATCCACTGCGCACTCTGGCCAGCGCGTTCGTCCTCTACGGAGTGGCCACGCTGGCCCTGGGATCGGGGTTTCTGGCCGTCTTCGTGGCCGGCATCATCCTGGGCGATGCCCGGGCCCCGTTCAAGCGGGAGATCGAGCGATTCCACTCGGCACTGGCTAGCCTGGCCGAGATCGTCGCCTTCGTCATCCTGGGCCTGACGGTGGACCTGGACCAGCTCGGCCACGCCGACGTCTGGATCCCCGGACTCGTCCTGGGCGCCACCGTGGCATTCGTCATCCGGCCGGTTCTGGTCGGGCTGTGCCTGTGGCCGACCAAGCTGAAGCGGAACGAACGAACGTTCATCCTTTTCTCCGGCCTCAAGGGGGCCGTACCGATCCTGCTCGCCAGCTACCTTTTGGCCGCCGGGATCGAACAGGGGCAACGCCTCTATGGGATCGTGGTCGTGGTGGTCGCCTTTTCCGTGGTATTCCAGGCCGGTCTGGTCCCGACGGTCGCACGCTTGCTCAAGCTGCCTTTCCGCACGGTGGAGGTGGAACCGTGGGCGTTGGGGGTTCGACTTGCCGACGAGCCGGAGGGTGTGGACCGATTCACCATCTGTCCCGGTTCGCCGGCCGACGGTCGGACAGTGGAGCAGCTCGCCGACCTGCCCGGTGAGGTCTGGGTCAGCTTCGTCATCCGCGATCGCGAACTGCTCCAGGTGCGGCCGGGGACCGAGTTGAGAGCTGGCGACGACGTGATGGTCCAGACCGAACCGGAGAGGTATCAGGAGTTGGTCGCCATGTTCGAGTCACCGGCACCGACCGACTCCGGCGCATCCGGATCCCCGCGGCCCGACTGAAGCCCTCGGGACCAGTCCAGATCACAGACTCCAGGAGGCCTGACCGTCAATTCAGTAGTGGATGACGCTCTCGCACTCGGGCCCGTTCACCTCTTGGCAGCCCGTTGTTCGATGTTCTGGAGCGTGGCACGCACCTTCGGATCCTGTTGACCGCGCAGATGGGCGTCGGGGCGCCGTTGGTGGGCCTATGAGCGAAGCGTGCCCGGCGCCCGGGGCGGCTGACCGGCTGTTGGACCTTTTCACGCGTAGTACCGCAGCCATCCGTTGGTGTTCTCACGCCGGTCTTGATCTCCGGGATCGTGCTCGGCGCCGCCATTGCGTTCCTGCTCGGCGAGCGAGTTGACCCCCGCGCCTACCCGCGACTGACGGCTGCCTCGGATCAGCCTGACGGCTCCGGTCAGTACTGAATCAGCCCGTCGCATTTCGGCCACTTCAGGTACGGGCAACCACCGAGGTTGGACTGATGGTTCTGCAGAGCCTTGAGCACCGCCGGGTCCTGCGCGTTCATCCAGTCGACCAGGTCCCGGAAGGGCACACAGTTGATCCCGGGCTTGCCGCACTCGGCCAACGCGAAGTTCCCGACCGCGTCGGAGTAGGCGTTGTTGTTCCAGTCGTTGAAGTGGTTGCCGATGATGATCGGCTCGTTCACCCCGTCGGTGGCGGCTGCCTTGAGCATGTCCTGATAGGTGGCCAGCACCTGCGCCGAATCGGCCTTGCTCTGCGCCAACGACGGCACCGGGCCCCCTGCGACGGTGTTCGGCTCCTGCTGGGCGTAGAAGTTGTAGTCCATGGTGATCTGCGGATGACCACTGCCGTGCAGCGGGAACTCCGACATCCCCATCTCCCAGATCTTCCCGTCCGAGCTCTTCACCGGCCAGGACAGACCCGTCCGCGTGAACGAACTGTCATAGGTCATCCCGTGGGCTTCCAACGCCGGGTAGAGATCCACCTTGTGCCCCGTCAGGCAGGGGGTGCGCTCCCCGTGGATCTCGGCCGCGGTGACGTTCAGCTTGGTGGAGATGCTGTTGTTCGGGTCAACATTCTTGACCAGGGAGAAGAACTGGTCGAGCTCGCTGTTCCAGTCCGAGGCGTCCCAGTCGTTGCCGCCGGGCGGATTGTCGTCACAGAAATGGCCGTTGAAATGTGACCCGACCTCATTTCCCAGCGAAAGGGATTTGTTCAGATTGCCGATCTCGGTCGGAATATCCGACGGGGCACCCCAGGGAATGGAGGCCTTGCCCACCGCATGCCCGGGGCCGGTGTACTTGTCCTTCGTATCGGCCGAGAGCATGTACGTACCCGACAGGAAACCGGTGAAATGCAACGGCACCTTCTGCATGATCCCGAACCAGTACTGCCACTTCTCGTCCCAGCCGGTGCCGTCGAAGCTGAACACCACGAACTGCGGGGCCTTCTCGCCCGGCTTCAGCTTGGTGATCTTGAAACCGTCCGGCTCGGTGCCTCCGGCCTTCACACCGCCGTCGTCGTTCGCCGGCACCGAGCTCGGAGACGGGTTCGACGTCGAAGACTTGCTGGTGGAGGAGGACGAGCCGCCGGAGCTTCTCGGAGCGCTGGTCGAGGAGGACCCGGAGGTGGCCCCGGTCGAGGACGACCCCGGGGAGGTCGAGCCCTTCGACGTCGATCCTGGCGAGGTCCCCGCGACGTTCGTCGTGACGGTCACCACCGCCTGGGTGCTGCCGCCGGTGCAGGCCGTCAGCATCATCGTGCCGATGGCCAGCATGGACAGTGTCACCAGCCTGCCCCTGGAGAACTTCACCATTCCTGCGGCTCTCACTGGTTATCTCCTGTCGATTGAACTGTGTGCCCGGTCAGCCAAGACAGGACCTGCAGTTCCTGCGGCATCGTCCAGGCCAGTGCGTCGGGATGCGCGACATCTTCCCGGCCTTGCGCGCTCAGGAAGGCGGTGAGGGTGGGTGGGATCGGTGTGCCGGGGTTGATGGTGGGTGCTCCTTCGAGGATGAATCGTTCATGGCCGGTTCCGTCGACGGCGAAGACCTCGTCGGAGTGGTCGATGTCGTAGGTCAGGGGCCGGCCGGTCAGCCAGTCCTTGGCCGCGGGCAGGTCTTCGGGAACCTTCTCGGTGTAGACCCCCAGGAACTTCCACAAGGCTGCCAGGGTCGGGGCAGGTCCGGTGAGCGTAAGCCAGTTCGAGGGCGCATCGGGGAACAGGCTTTGGTAGGCGGCCAGTCTGGCCACCGTGTCGCGGGTGGGATCGACCGTGATGCTCAGGAATTCGACATCACCTGCCAGTCCGGCCTTCTGGACCGACCGGGCGGCGGCGACCACGTTGGCCGTGTCCAGTGGGCAGGTCTCCTGGCACAGTGTCATGACGTCGGAGATGACGACGATCTTGCCGGAGAAAGAAGCCAGGCTGACGGGCTGACCCGAGGAGGAGACCAGCGAGGCGCCCAGCACCGCTGACGGGAGTGGCTGGTCCAGGGGCTGACCGACTGACGGTCCGGGGGCAGCGGGAGCCGCCGTAGCCGTGGATCCGCAGCCCGCCACGGCTAGGCCGACCAGCACAACCGCGGTCATTCGCCGGACACGGCGGGTGGTCACGAGGAACTGTCCGGTTGGCGCGAGGTACTCAGCGCGCTGAGCACCCGCTGGTGGCTGAGCCAACCCAGCACCTGACGTCCGGACTCGTCGAGCACCGGAATTGCTGTCCCTTCAGCCGTTTCCAGGGCGTCCAGGCTCGCGTCCAGGGTGGTGTCGGCACGGACGGACGGCGATTGCTCGACGAAGCCGGCCACCGGCGCCTGGTCGTGCCGGCCGTCGGCCAGCGCATCGGCCGCGGCCCGAGCAGTGACGATCCCCAGGTAGGTGCCGGCGCCGTCGACCACCGGAAGTTGACCGTGCGGGGACCGAGCAAGACGGCCGGCAGTGTCCAACAACGCGGTGCCCTGATCAACCGACTCGCCGAGAGGCTCCATCACTTCGGCGGCGGTCATCGAACCCAGCAGCCCGGCATGCTCCGGGACATCCAGGTCGACGCCCCGGCGGCGGAGCTTCAGCGTGTAGATGGTGTCCCCGGTCAGCAGATGGCTGATCCCGGTGGCCAGCACGATCGCCGCCATCAGCGGCAGGATGATCGTGTACTCGCCGGTCAGCTCGAACATGATGATCACCGCAGTGATCGGCGCCCTGGCCGCACCGGCGAAGACCGCCCCCATTCCGATCAGACCGTAGGTACCGACCTGACCGGCCACACCGGGCATCAACTCGTGCGCCAATTGTCCATACGCGGAACCGAGCATCGCGCCGATGAACAGACTCGGCGCGAAAACTCCACCGGAACCGCCGATCCCGATGGTCAGACTGGTCGCTACCATCTTCCCGATCAGCAGGACGATCAGGAATGGAATCGCGTAACGACCGGCGATGCTGTTGCCCAGCACCGGGTATCCCACCCCGTACATCTCCGGTAGTACCAGCAGGACGACTCCGAGCAGAACACCGCCCACTGCAGGCCGGAGCCATTCCGGCCCCCTCCAGAGTTTGTCGCAGACGTCCTCGATCGCATACAGCACTCTGCTGAACACCACACCGACCACGCCGGCCAGCAGACCCAGCACCGCGAACAGCAGGTACTGCGCCACATGATCGACGACGAACGGCGGCAGTTTCAGAAAAGGCTGGTCCCCCAACGCAGCCCGGCCGATGACACTGGCAGTGACCGAGGCCAGCACCACCATCCCGAACGACTGCGTGTTGAAATCCCGCAGGATCAGCTCCATCGCAAAGAACACACCCGCCAGCGGCGCATTGAACGTGGCAGCGATCCCACCGGCAGCGCCGCAGGCGACCAGCACCTTCATCCTCGACTCCGCGACCTTCACCAGCCGTCCTAGCGTCGACCCCAGAGCGGAACCGATCTGGACGATCGGGCCTTCCCTGCCCACCGAGCCACCGCCGCCGATGCACAGCGCGGAGGCCAGCGCCTTCACCGCGGCCACCTGCGGCGCGATTCGCCCACCGCGTCTGGCGACGGCGAACATCACCTCCGGCACGCCGTGCCCGCGGGCCTCCCGCGCGAAGAAGTGGACGAGCGGGCCGTAGAGAAGGCCGGCCACCACCGGCGCCAGCAGCACGAACCAACGCCCCAACCATGGAACGTGGGGGTTGGCCACCGCACCCAGACCCGCGTAGTCCTCGTGTCCGGACAGTGCCTCGGTGAAGATCCGGATCAGCCACCGGAAGACGATGGCCCCTCCCCCGGCACCCGCGCCCACGAGCAGAGCCAGGAACAGCAGTCCGCCGTTGGAGGTTCGCAACAACCCGACAGAGCGGGACACCCCCGAAGCCACCGGCAGCGACCGGCCCATGGGCAGTCGCAGCAGGAACGGCGAACGGCCCGGGCCAGCAGAGAATTTCACCCTTGCAGTATGCAATCATTGTCTGGTGCTGACCAGGCGGGAGACGCGGATGTGCTGAATGCGACAACTCGACCACCGCTACGCCCCCCGCACCCCGACACCAGCCGGGCCAAGTACACGAGCGGGGCCGCAAAGCGATCAACGGAGGCCGTGAGGACCACCGGCGGGTCGAACAGAAAGAGCCTGCGAGGCCTAATCGCCCTGTTGGCGTTTGTTGTGGCCGCTATCACTGCGTGTGGACACCTCGGTCACGCGCGGAGCGATGGGGCGAAATCCAGGAACGCAGCGGTCCAAAGCACCGCCGCCCAAAGCGCCGCGGCGGGGCCCCTCGCTGATCCCGCCCCGCAGCAGGCACTCGTCGTGGGAGACTTCAGCGTTCGCGTACCGCGCGGCTGGATCCTTTGTTCTCCGGTAGGCAATGCGATTTTTCATTCTGCCGGGTGCGAGCCTGTGCCTGATGTCATCATGTCCCTGTCCAGCCGGTCCCCGTTCGACGGCACGGCTTCTCGATGCATCGATCACTACATGGCCGAACACAACATCCTTGATTCTCAGCCCATTATGATTCCAGCTGCGGCCGGGCAGAACGCCGGGGATCAGGGCCTTGACCTCGCGACCGGCACGGACCTGACTGACCAGCCCACGGTGGTACTCTGCGCCACCACTTCTACCCGATCCATCATTCTGAAGCTCAGCGCGCCCAATCTGATGATGGTGACCGCGAACCTTCACGACTTCTGGCGCGCAGCAGGCACTCTGACCGTCGGCACCTGACCGGAGCAAGCAGGCCCTGGCGCTGACCGAACTCGTTCGTGGAACACATTTGCTCCGATGACGGCCGGATTGACCGAAGTCAACCCCGATCCCACCGCACGTCTGAGCCCCCTTGGATAGGCGTCCTGTCCAACAGACGTTGCCGGGAGACCCGTTCGACCAACTCGCCGAGCGACTCCTCCGGGTACTCATGAAGGTCTTTGCAACCTCCAGTAGCTACTTCGACCGCCTCACCCAGGTCCTCAGCGCCGGCCTCCGATGCCAGTCGTCGCGCGGCGGCCACCACGGCGCGCCGCTGACCAACTGACAAATCCGCGAAGGTGCTACGACCGCTGTCGCATCGCCCGCGCCGGTTGGTCGCCGGGCTCACCGGACCTGCGCGGAACCTCCGGCCGGCCAGCAGTGGGCCATCTGCAGCAGACCACGCTGCCCGACATCCGCCACCAACTTGCTGCATGGACGCCTCTGCATTTGACGCGTACTGCAAGTATTGCAGTACGCAAGTAGACCGCAAGTCTCGATTCGATGACGAATGTCCCGGCTTATCCTGGGCAACGATCGGAAGTCTTCAAAGGTCCAGGGACATCTTGAGAGGCGTATCAGTCCAACGGATCCGCGGAGTCGACGACCCGGTCGGGGCGCGACCGTCCTCGGTGACGATCTGCGATGTCCCAGAAGTCGGGAATCGGATCCGGCGGTATGGGCCCGTAACGTGACTGGATCTCCTCCGTGATCGCGACGACGTCAAAACCGGGCCCCGCCTCGGTCTGATTGAGCAGAGCAGTGACCCAGCCCCGAAGATCGTTGAACTCCTGCATGAGAACCCACTTCCTGTCGGCCGCGGCCGGATTTCGCCGCCACTGGACGTTCCGGGTATCCCCAACCCTGTTGCCGTGGACCACCCAGCGCGGTACCGTTTGTCAAGGGCAATAATTGCACACTGCACCTTGTCTGGCGATCCGCGTCGGCGCAAATGTGCGACCGGGACCCTGCCAGGGAGGCGTCCCACACTGCGGCGCGGTGCTGATCGAGTGAACCCCACCAACTGCGCAGCGCTAGTACCCACGACCGAGAGGAGGAGTGGAGAAGTGACTGAACCAACAAACTCAGTACTGATCAAGCTGGGGGATCGCGGACAGACTGTCGCAGACCCAGCCGAGGACGTTCGAGGGCGACACGTCATCGATATCAACGGAACCAAAATCGGGCGCGTCGCGGACCTGCTGATCGACACCCAGCACCGACAGGTTCGGTTTCTGCGAGTGGAGCACGGTGGCGTGCTGGGCTTCGGGGCCACCATCACGTTCATCCCGGTCGAGGCCATCGGCCGGATCACCGGCGACCAGGTCTTCATCCACCAGTCCAGCGAACATGTCTCCGATTCACCCCTCTACGATCCGGAAATCGTCGATCAGATGCCCTACTACGCCGGTCTGTACGACTATTACGGGTACCTCCCCTTCTGGGCTTCAGGACCACCAGGCCCAGGCACTCATGACCGTTGAAGATGGATCCACGATGGCCGAGTGCTTGCCGGCCGCGTCACAGCCAGGAGGGCGGCGCCGCTCTGCTGACCTGCGGTGCCGATCTATGGATCTGCCCCCACCGCAGGCCCTGCTCGCCATCGGAGTTGCAGTCTTGTCAGTGGGCGATGTTGGTCTGACCCAGGCGGTAGTCGGTGTAAGAACGATGAACCCGTCGTTGAGTTCCCTGGTGATTGCGCATGTAGATACCTCTGAACGACGGCACGTCGATGTTCAGGCTGGCGGTGATGCGTGGGGGTCCCGCCCACGTCTTTCTCGCTACTTTGACTATCCGATCACGTGCAAATAGTGACGGTGGGCTATTGCGCTTTGGCATTGCAAGCGATGTGAGGGGAGGGGACCGTCAACCAGACCTGACAGGGGCGTACCCGGTGGGGTATGGCCATTGTCCAGATCACATGCCAGCGGGTGTAGCCGGCGGAGTCAGTCGGGACGGGATATCAACAAGAATGCTGGATGGTGGCGAGATACATTACCGGGCGACCTTCCATGCTTTGACCTCCCCCGATGGGAATTGATCGTCGGATGTATGTGAACTCGGTCCATCGCCGCACCCTGACGTTTCGGTGAGCGAATGACCACCATGAGTTGCACGCAGCAGAATTTCCCGCCGCAAACAGGACCGACCGTACCGGCGGCGCAGTTCGGCGGGTCCCCCCGGCCGCGGCCCGATGTCGCTGAGCTGATCGTGCGGACCGCCGATGGGGATCCTGCGGCGTTCACCGGGTTGTGTGCGCAGCTGTGGCCGGAGGTATTCGGTTTCGCCCACCGGTTGCTGCTTGATGCCCACCAGGCCGAGGAAGTGACGCAGGAGACGTTCCTGCAGATCTGGCAGCAGGCTGACCGATTCGATCCGGTCGCCGGTTCGGCTCAGGGGTGGATCTTCACCCTGGCCCGCGGCCGCGCCATCGCGCCGGATCCGTTCGGCGCAGGCCACCCGGCTGCGCGATGCCCGGTACGCCGCCGGCGATCATCAAATTCACGGTCTTGACCCGGCCGAGCAATCCATGGATGATCCAGCCGCCGTCAAACGTGCCCTGGTGCACCTGAGCGCCAAGTAGCGGGAAGCGATCCTGATGTCATTTTTCGGTAACCTGTCCAACAGCGAGATCGCCGCGATCCTGCAGATCCCGGTGGCGACGGTGAAAACCCGGATCCGGGATGGATTGATCAAACTTCGCTCGACGCGGGCCAGCGGACCCCTGGGCAGGTGAGCCGGGAAATCCACCTCTGCGACTGCTCGTCGAAGATGGCGCTGGTGTACGAATCTTGAAGCTGGGCGATCATAGAACTCTGTGAGGCCCCGGAGAACTGCTCCTGGGGCAGGTCGTGGGTGGGTTGCTACCCCAGGGTGAACGTGGCATAGACCGACAACGGTGAAGTGACGACGCGACCTCTAGCGCGCGCAGGACCAGGCCAGGGTCAGTCGCGGTGTGCGGGTGAGACACGTTGCTTCGGACCGGCCTTGGCCCCATCGAGCCAAACCCTTCGGCTAGGTCACTCTCACCACCTGGCTGGCTCCTTACTGAGCGCGGAGGAGTTCAATGAACTCGTCGGCCATCCCGATCTGCTCCTCCAGCTTCGCCCGACGGACGGTCGCCTGCTCGATGAAGCCGTCCAGGGCCCCGCGGACGGTAGCGCCGCCTTCGCCCTTGTCGACGGTCTCCAGGATGTCGATGACCCGCAGCAGCTCGGACATCTCCTCGAGCGCGAACCCCAGGGGCTTCATCCGCCTGATCAGCATCAGGCGCGTGAAATCCCGCTCCGTGTAGAGCCGGAATCCGCCCTCGGTCCGGCCGGACGGTTTCAACAGTCCGACCTCGTCATAGTGACGGATGGTCCGCAACGACATCTGCGACCGGTCCGCCAGTTCGCCGATGTGCATCGTCGCCACGACCTCTTCGGCCGTCATCTCTTTCGCCATCAGACCATCCTGTTCCAACTCAACCCTTACGTCAGGGTAGTGTTGCCGTCGTGCCGGGCGACACCGGCCTGCTCGTGGCTGCTGTCCATTGTCGACCACGACACGGGACCGGACGCCGGCGCAACGGGGCGCACTCACCACGTCACCCACCTCTCTCCCCGGGAGAGCCAAGCCACGGAGCCGTTTCTTGGCCATCGCCGAACGACAACCCCTGCTCCGCAACACGATCACCGTCGCGAGCGCACTGCGCTCACCGCGGCAGCTCTCCCGCGAATTCCTGGCCGGAATGGTCACCACCCTGGCGCTGATTCCCGAGGTCATCTCGTTCTCCATCGTCGCGGGCGTCGACCCCATGGTCAGCCTCGTCGCTTCCATCGTCCTGGCGATCACCATGTCGATCCTGGGCGGGCGTCCCGGGGTCATCACCGCCGCGGCCGGGTCGGTCGCCCTCGTCATCGCCCCCCTGGTTCACCAGCACGGCGTCCAGTACGTCCTGCCGACGGTGATCCTCGCGGGGATCGTCCAGATCGCCTTCGGCGCCGCCGGCCTGGCCCGCCTGATGCGGTTCATCCCCCGTTCGGTGATGACCGGCTTCGTCAACGCTCTGGGCATCCTGATCTTCACCGCGCAGGTCCGCCACGTACTGCACCTGCCCTGGCTCGGCTACGTCCTGTTCACCGGCACCTTCGCGATCATCTTCATCGTCCCTAAGTTCACGAAAATCATTCCCTCGCCGCTGATCGCCATCGTCGTCGTGACCGCGATCGTCATGATCGCCCACCTCGTCGTTCCGGACGTCGCCGGCGAAGGACCCCTTACCGGGCAACTCCCCGGCATCACCCCGTTCCTGGTACCGCTGAACCTGACCACCCTGCAGCTGATCTGGCCGACCGCGCTCAGCGTGGCCGTCGTCGGCCTGATGGAAACCTTGCTGACCGCCAAACTTGTCGACGAGATCACCGACACCCCGTCCCACAAAGGCCGGGAGTCCTGGGCGCTGGGCGTCGCCAATCTGCTGGCCGGGTTCTACGGCGGCATCGCCGGCTGCGCCATGATCGGACAGACCCTGCTGAACGTGAAAACCGGCGGCGCCCGCACCCGGATCTCCACCACCGTCGCCGGCCTGTTCCTACTCGCCTCGGCCACGGCGCTCAGCTCGATCATGGGACAGATCCCGATGGTCGCCCTGGCCGCCGTCATGATGGTCGTCGCCGTCACCACCGTCGACTGGCACAGCGTCAAACCTTCAACGCTGAAACGCATGCCGCTCCCGGAGACCACCGTCATGGTCGCCACTGTCGCCGTCACCGTCCTCACCGACAACCTGGCCTACGGCGTTCTCGTCGGCGTCGTCCTGGCGATGGTTCTGTTCGCCCGACGCGTGGCCCACGTCATCAACGTCCGCCGCACCACCTCCGACGACGGCGCAACCGCCCACTACGAAGTCACCGGGCCCCTGTTCTTCGGCAGCAGCAACGACCTCGTCGACCATTTCCGCTACGCCGAAGACCCCGCTCGCGTGACCATCGACCTCAGCCGGGCCCAGATCTGGGACGCCTCGACCGTCGCCGCCCTCGACGCCATCGAGACCAGATATCGGGCCTACGGCGCAGCCGTGGCCATCGAAGGACTCGACGAACGCAGCACCGGATTCCACCAACGCCTCACGGGCCACCTCGGCGCATAGCAGGACGCATCATCACAAGCCCCACCACAGCCAGGTCCCTACTTTCGACTTCCCCTTGTTGACCGGCGAACTCAGCTCCGGAAGGCACTGATGTCAGACCGTGCCGCCGGAGAATCCACGATGGATCTGCCCTACCTGCATGGGTCGGGACCGGCCCCTGTCCGGTCTACTCCATGAATGCCCCACAGCACGTCCGTACAGCCATGCGGATGTTGTCTCATGACTCACACCGATTCCCGGCGGACCGTTGGCTACCGCTGCAGGTCCGCGGGTACCCAGGTACGCAGGTCATCGCGCACCAGACGCGACCTCCAGCTCTCTGGCGGTCCGGTGCCGGCCGCTAGCGAGAGCGCCCCAGCCCATCGAATGTGTTCGTCGGCAAAGTATGCGGCGCTCACCCTGTACAACGACGGCTGTCGGCGCCGGGTCCCGTTCGGTCCACCCAGTTTGAACTTCTGTAAATCTGGTGAACCTGGCCCTAGAGTCCAGATCCGAGGAACCGCGTTCGGCGAGCTGGGCCCAGCAGCCCGGCGTAAGGAGAACCCCTGATGACAGTTGCGGAACCGAAGATTCAACCTGGGCGCCCGTATCCCGTGGCCAGGGCCCGCCCGGGGGTGGCGCTGGTCGGGTACCTGCGGACGACCGATCCGAAGGTGCTCGG
This sequence comes from Nakamurella sp. UYEF19, assembly GCF_040546275.1. NCBI lineage: Bacteria > Bacillati > Actinomycetota > Actinomycetes > Nakamurellales > Nakamurellaceae > Nakamurella > Nakamurella sp. UYEF19. Next base: position 43,683 of record NZ_JBEPNO010000032.1, read on the forward strand.
GAAGATGTACATCGCGACGGCATTCGTGTTCTTCCTGACCGGCGGTGTTTTGGCGCTGATCATGCGGGCGGAGTTGGCCCGCCCGGGGATGCAGTTCTTATCCAATGAGCAGTACAACGAGTTGTTCACCATGCACGGCACGATCATGCTGCTGCTGTATGCCACTCCTATCGTGTTCGGGTTCGCCAACTTCCTGGTGCCGCTGCAGATCGGCGCCCCCGACGTTGCGTTCCCTCGGTTGAACGCCTTCTCCTACTGGCTGTACCTGTTCGGGGCGATCATCGTCGTCGGTGGTTTCGCGACCCCCGGTGGGGCGGCAGCGTTCGGCTGGACCGGATACGCGCCGCTATCCAACTCGGTGAACTCCCCCGGAGTCGGCGGGGATCTGTGGATCATGGGCCTGGTCCTGTCTGGTCTGGGCACCATCCTGGGCGCGGTCAACATGATCACCACCATCGTCTGCCTGCGTGCGCCGGGGATGACGATGTGGCGGTGCTCGATCTTCGTCTGGGAGATCTTGGTGACCTCCATCCTCATCCTCATCGCGTTCCCGGTGCTGACCGCCGCCCTGCTGGGTCTGGCCGCCGACCGGCACTTCGGGTCCCACGTGTTCGACCCCGCCAACGGCGGCGCGATCTTGTGGCAGCACCTGTTCTGGTTCTTCGGTCACCCGGAGGTCTACATCGTGGCGTTGCCGTTCTTCGGGATCGTCACCGAGATCTTCCCGGTGTTCGCCCGCAAACCTGTCTTCGGCTACCGCGGCCTGGTCTACGCCTCACTGGGCATCGGCGCGTTGGCCACCGCCGTCTGGGCGCACCACATGTTCGCCACCGGCGCGGTGTTGCTCCCCTTCTTCAGCTTCATGAGCTTCATGATCGCCGTCCCGACGGGCATCAAATTCTTCAACTGGATCGCCACGCTGTGGAAGGGACAGATCACCTTCGAAACCCCCATGCTGTTCGCCGCAGGGTTTCTGGTCACCTTCCTGGCCGGCGGGTTGACCGGGGTTATCCTGGCCGCCCCGGCTCTGGACTTCCACGTCTCGGACACCTACTTCGTGGTAGCCCACTTCCACTACGTCCTGTTCGGCACCATCGCGTTCGCCACCTACGCCGGGATCTACTTCTGGTTCCCGAAGATGACCGGCCGGTTCCTGGACGAACGGCTCGGCAAGCTGCACTTTTGGACCACGTTCTTCGGTTTCCACCTGACGTTCCTGGTGCAGCACTGGCTCGGCGAGATGGGGATGCCCCGCCGCTACGCCGACTACCTCCCCAGCGACGGGTTCACCACCCTCAACACGATCTCCACCATCGGCGCGTTCATCCTCGGCGCCTCCACCCTGCCGTTCCTGTGGAACGTCATCCGCAGCCTGCGGTACGGCGAGGTGACCACCGCCGACGACCCGTGGGGATACGGCAACTCCTTGGAGTGGGCGACAAGTTCACCGCCGCCCCGCCACAACTTCACCTCCCTGCCGCGGATCCGTTCCGAGCGGCCGGCGTTCGAACTGCACCACCCGCACATGCTGGAGCGGATGCGGGCGGAGGCTCATCCGGACCGGAGCTGGAAGGCGTTGCACGAGCTGGAGCAGAGCGAGCACCTCAAGATCTGATCCGCAGCTCAGGACCGCCCGGCCGGATCGAGACGATTCTGCGTCGCGGCGACGGTCACCGCATAGACCGCATGCTGGGCCAAGGAAGATGCCAACGTGTCGGTTCGCCAACGCCACGGCGGCGGGGTTTTCCCGGCGGTGGAAAACAGGACCATCGCCATGGTCTGGCAGCTGAGATAGAACACGATCGCAGCGACGCGGGGGTTGCCGGTCGCTCGGCGCAGCACCGGGAACAGCATTCCGGTTGCTGATCCGTATCCCCAGTGCACCAGCAGGAATAGCCCCCGTCGCTGCCTGTCGGTGGCTGGTGACCAGTGCAGAACAGTGGCTGCGGCGGTGACGACGTGGCTGCTGGCGTCGTAGTCCACTGGCCGGGTCAGGTTCCGGCGGAGCCGTCTCTCGGCCCACAGGGTGGCGGTCATGAAAGTGGTGCCGACCAGCCCGGCCAGCAGGCCGGCCCCAAGTGAGCCGACCGTCTGGGCGGGACGCGTCACGAGGTGGCGCCGAGTCGGTCGGCGATGTGGGCGGCGACACGTAGGGCGTTGGCGATGATCGTCAGGGTGGGGTTGACGGCTCCGATGGAGGGCATGAAGCTGCCGTCGATGACGTAGAGGTTGTCGACGTCGTGGGCTTTGCAGTTGATGTCCAGCGCGGAAGTCGCAGGATCGGTGCCGAACCGGATGGTGCCGGCCTGATGTGCGGTGGCCGAGACGTCCATCGCCTTGTGCAGATACAGGCTGCGTTCGAACGACTTGGACTGCAGGTGCAGATCGCCCAGCATCGAGTCGAAGGTGTGCCGCAGCCGGCTCAGACCTTCGCTGTTGTTGTCCGGCTGGACCGCTAATTTGACGGTGCCGTCCGGCCGCAGGGTCACCCGGCTGTCGGGCAACGGCAGGTCTTCGCTGGCGAGCCAGAAGTCGATGGAGTGGTTCGCGACGATGCCGTAGGCCAGGTTGGGCGCCCAGCCCAGGCCCTTGGGGGCCTGGGCTTTGACCTGCCAGTCGTCGGACTTGCCGAGCATCTGGATGTTGCCCATCGGGTATTCCCACGCCGCGCTGGGTCTGTAGAAGTCGTTGAGGGACAGCGTTTTCTGGAAGATCGTCGGGTTCGGGTCCTTGGAGAAGGCCATCAGTGCGAGGTTGTTGTGCCGCATGTAGTGGCGGCCGACGACGTCGGAGGAGTTGCCCAGACCGGTGGGGTGGGCGTCGTTGGCGGATTGCAGCAGCAGGACCGAGGACATGATGGAACCCGCTGACAGCACCACGATGTCGGCGGTGAAGGTGGTGGCAGTGCCGTCGGACATGGTGGTCACCACACCGGTGACCGTCTTGCCCGAGGCGTCGGTCAGCAGTTTGTCGACCTTCGCCTTGGTCATCATCGTCAGGTTGGGGTGCGCCACCAATGCCGGCCGGATGACCGCCCACTCGCTGTCGGCCTTGGCGCCGACCAGACAGGGAAAGCCGTCGACGCGGTTGCAGCGGATGCACTTGGACTCCGGCGTCGCGTCGCCGTTGGCGTCCTGGGTGAGGTCCACCCCGATCGGCAGGTGGAACGGGTGCAGGCCCAGTTTTTCCAGGCCGTCGGACAGTTCCTGGATCCGCGGCGCGTGCTTCACGGGGGCGAACGCGTAGTCGTGGCTCGACGCTCCGGCGAACGGGTCCTCCCCGTGCTTGCCGTGTACCCAGTAGAGGTGTTCGGCCTTCACGTAGTAGGGCTCGAGATCGTCGTAGCTCAGGGGCCAGGCCGGGGCGATGCCGCCGGGGTGGCGGACGTCGCCGAAATCGTGCGGGGCGAGCCGGAACAGCGCCGCCCCATAGACCTTGGAGTTGCCGCCGACGAAATAATGCAGCTCGGGCTGGAAGGTGTTGTCGTCGATGTCGTAGAAGGTCTCGTCCGCGACATACTTTCCCTTGCCGAAAACCGCTTCTGATTCCCAGTTGTCGCGCTCGCGGGGGAGGTAGTCGCCTCGTTCCAGCAGCAGGATTCGCTTGCCGGTGGCCGCCAGGGCGGCCGCGGTGGTACCGCCGCCGGGGCCGCTACCGATGACGATGACGTCGTAGTGGTCCGAGCCGGCCGGTGCCGTGCCCGTCGAGTGGGAGCTGGCCGCGGGTGAGGTGGTCACAGTCCGACACTGCCCTGCATGATGCCGCCGTCGATGACGACGGTGGTGGCGGTCATGTAGCCGGCCTTGCCCGAGGCCAGAAACACGACGACGTCGGCGATCTCACCCGGTAGCGCCATCCGGCCCAGCGGTATCGCGGCGTCCAGCGATTTCAGCTTGGCCGGGTCGTTCTCGGTGGAGGTGTTGATCGGGGTGTTGACCGCCCCGGGTGCGATGTTGACAACGCGGATGTTGTGCGGGCCCAACTCGACTCCGGCGGTGCGGGTCAGCATCCTGGTGCCGCCCTTGGACACGCAGTAGGCGATGTTGCCCGGCATCGGCCAGTCCTCGTGGACCGAGGAGATGTTCAGGACCAGACCGCCGCTGCCCTGGGCCAGGAACTGCTTCGCAGCCAACTGGGTGCCGAAGAAGGCGCTCTTGAGGTTGATCGCGATCACCTTGTCGAAATCCGCCTCGGTGGTGTCCATCAGCGACGTGCGGGTCTCCACACCGGCGTTGTTCACCAGTACGTCCAACCGGCCGTAGGTCTGCACCGCCTTGTCGATCATGGTGTGCAGGTCGGCCACCTTGCTGACGTCGGCCTGGACCCCGACGGCATGGCCACCGGCGCTCTCGATCCTGCTGATCAGCGTCGCCACCTCTTCGGGATGGGCCACGTAGTCGATCACCATGTTCGCGCCCTCGGCGGCAGCGGCAAGAACGATCGCCTCACCGATGCCGCTGTTTCCCCCCGTGACGACCATCGACTTTCCGTCGAGCAACATCGGATCCTCCTGCTGGCAAAGAGAGCGGCGGAACCGAGCACAGCGCGCCTGCGATGGTTCGGTGGTCCACGTCATGAATAGTCCACCTGATGTGTGGTCCGGATGAAACCAGGCCAAACCCTTTCCGACGCTAATTTTCGGTGAATTCCTGCGGATGGTAGCCCCGAGGCACCTGATGCCATAGTGACGGGATGACGCGCATCGAGGACTACGCCCTGCTCGGTGATCTCCAGACCGCCGCGCTGGTGAGCACCACCGGATCCATCGACTGGTTGTGCTTTCCGCGGTTCGACTCGCCGGCATGTTTTGCAGCGCTGGTGGACACTCCCGAGGCCGGCCACTGGAGGATCGCCCCCGCCGGCGGAGGGACGTGCACGTCGCGGCGATATCAGGACGACACGCTGGTGCTGGAGACGCTCTGGACCACCGACGAGGGAAGCGTGAAAGTGCTCGACTTCATGCCGCCCCGCGGGCATGCGCCGGACGTCGTGCGCATCGTCTGCGGTGTCAGTGGCGCCGTGCCGATGCGCTCAGAGTTGCGCCTGCGGTTCGACTACGGGCACGTGGTGCCGTGGGTCCGTCATCACCACGACCGGATGGAGGCGATCGCCGGGCCCGATGCGGTGCGCCTGCGCACCCCGATCCCCACCAGAGGCGAAAACTGGTCCACACTGTCCGATTTCACCGTACGGCCCGGTGATCGGGTGCCGTTCGTGCTGACCTGGAGTCCCAGCCACCTACCCGCACCGAAACCTGTCGACGCCGAACGGGCGCTGGCCGACACCCTGAAATTCTGGACGGACTGGTCGGATCGGGGTACCCCGATCGCCGGGCCGCACCGGGACGCCATCAAGCGGTCACTGCTCACCCTCAAGGCGATGACCTACCAGCCCACCGGCGGAATAGTCGCAGCGCCGACCACTTCGCTGCCCGAGCAGATCGGCGGACCCCGCAACTGGGACTACCGCTACTGCTGGCTCCGGGACTCCACCTACACGCTGCAGGCCCTGCTGGCCGCCGGTTACCTGGACGAGGCCAAAGCCTGGCGGGAATGGTTGTTGCGGGCCATCGCCGGCAACCCCGACGCCCTGCAGATCATGTACAGCATCGACGGCACCCGCCGGCTTCCCGAGGCCGAACTCCCCTGGCTGGCCGGCTACGAGAACTCCCATCCAGTCCGCACCGGCAACGCCGCCTCCGACCAACTCCAGCTGGACGTCTGGGGCGAAACCCTCGATGGGCTCGCCCTGGCCCGCGACGCCGGAATCGCCACCACCGACGACGCCTGGGACATGCAGGTCGCACTGATGAATCACCTGGAGGGCAACTGGCAGCAGCCGGACAATGGATTGTGGGAGATGCGCGGCGCCCGGCAGCATTTCACCCATTCCAAGGTGATGGCCTGGGTCGCGGCCGACCGGATGAGCCGCGCCGTCCGCACCCATGACCTCGACGGGCCGGTCGGGCGGTGGGAGGCGCTCCGCGACACCATCCACGCCGATGTGCTGACCCACGGATTCAACGCCGACAAGAACACCTTCGTGCAGGCCTACGGATCCACCGCCCTGGATGCAAGCGTGCTGATGATCCCGCGGGTGGGATTCCTACCGGGCACCGACCCGCGGGTACAGGGCACGATCACCGCGATCCAGCAGGATCTCACCGAGGACGGCTTCGTCAAGCGCTACCAGACCGGGAACTCCGGCGACGGCCTCACCGGCGGTGAAGGGCTCTTCCTGGCCTGCTCCTTCTGGCTCGTCGACGCCCTGCACAGCGCGGGCCGGGTCGATGATGCCGAAGCACTTTTCGTCCGACTGCTGACGCTGCGCAACGACGTCGGCCTCCTCTCGGAGGAATGGGACCCCAAAGCGCACCGGCAGCTGGGCAACACCCCGCAAGCGTTCAGCCACTTCCCCCTGGTAGTCAGCGCACTCAACCTGCACGCCGGAAAAGCCCACCCCAGCAACCAGGTCCCCGCCGCCGCGCCCACCGCCCGCTGATGGGCCCACCGCAACCAGGAACCACCCCCGGGTCGGAGCTACCGACCGTCCTGGCCTCCGGATTAGCTCAGGGCATCGCGTTGGTCGCTTTTCCGGCCGCGTCCCAGATCCTGCTCTCCAGTGAAGGTTTCGGATTCTCGGCCTCGCAGTATGGATTCCTGTTCGCCCCCCAGGTACTGACCGCGATCACCGCGTCGCTGATCGGCGGCGCCCTGACCCGCAAGTTCGGCATCAAGAGGATCTACCGAGCCGGTCTGCTCGCCGACCTCGCGGCGATGGCGCTACTGGCCGGCAGCCAACTCCTGGTCGCCGATCGCGGCGCGGCGTACATGCTCCTGCTGGTGGCGACCGCTTTCCTGGGCGCCGGATTCGGCCTGACCGTACCGGCCCTGAACATCCTGGTCGCCGGATTACGACCCGGCGCGGCTGATCGGGCGGTACTGCTGCTCAACGCCCTGCTGGGGCTGGGCACCGCATTGGCCCCGGCATTCACCGCACTGTTCGTCGGACTCGGATTCTGGTGGGGACTGCCCCTACTGATCATCGCCCTGCTGCTGGCATTACTGACCGTCAGCCGTCGCCTGCCGCTAGTACTACAGTCGCGGTTATTTTGATCTTGTCGGCGTGTCTTCGCAGGTGAATGTTGGGTTGGACCGATCCTGCGGGGATGGGTGATGATCTG
>NZ_JBEPNO010000033.1:0-46232 GCF_040546275.1 Nakamurella sp. UYEF19
CCGCCGGCGGGCTGACGCCTGCGCAGCGCCATCGACAGTGCGTCGGTGACCAGACTGGTCCGCATATGGGTGTCCAACGCCCAGCCGACCAACGCCCGCGAGTGCAGATCGATCACAGTGGCCAGGTACGCCCACCCATCCCACGTCTTGATGTAGGTGATGTCACCGCACCAGCGGGTGTTGGCCTGGGTCGCGGTGAACTTCCGGCCGATCAGATCCGGCGCCGGCGCCGGGTTGTCACCTGCGACGGTGGTGACCTTCCACGCCCGAGGGTGCCGTCCCTGCAGGTCGGCGGCCTTCATCAGCCGGTACACCCGCTTGGGCGAGATGCGGTGACCCACCGACGTCAGATGCGCCCACATGCGCCGCACCCCCGGGTTGCCGTGCAACGCCCGGAAGGCCACTTTGATCTCGGCGGTCAACGCCGCGTCGGCCGCCTCGTGGGCCGACGGTCCCCGGCCGCGCCACGCGTAATAGCCGGCCGTGGACACACCCAGCTCCGCACACATGAACGCAACGCCGTACTCCCTGGAATCAGCCCAGTCCGCGATGGCAGCGAAGATCACTGCTGGCCTTTCGCGAACCAGGTCGAAACTTTTTTTGCGAACTCGAGCTGCAATTCCAGTTTCGCGTTCTCCTTGCGGAGCCGAGCAAGCTCGGTCCGCTCCGACTCGGTCAACGGTTTCTCCGCAGCCGGTTCCCCCTGGGGTTGAATCTTGCTCACCCATTTCCGTATCGACGTGTCGCAGATGTCCAACTTCCTGGCGACCTCGCCGATGGTATGGCCGCCGTCGACGATCAACGAGACCGCATCCCGCTTGTACTCATCGGTGAAGCTCCTCCGGGTCGAACCCATCAGTCAGTCTCCTATGCCTCAGGAGCTGCAGCAACCTCGCAGGGTGTCCACCGAAGCGGGAACGGTCCAGGTCGACACAGGGCGGAAACGGATCGACCGATGGCGTCGGCGAACTTTTGGCAACGTTCGCCGAGCAAGGTACCGCTGAGATGTGGGCTATCAAGATCGGGACCGGTCACAAGACATCAACCGCCCGTAACGCTCCCGTGAAACCCGTAGCGATGTTGGCCATCGCCGAAGGTCTCGCTTCGCTCGGAATCAGATCGACCGCCGACCCCCGCGAAGCGGCCAAGGACCCTGATCGCCTAGCCGATGCGGAAGAGGTCTGGACGAAGGCCGTTGGGCAAGGTTCGGGAATTACCTGGAGGTACGGCCTGATGTTGGCGGGGGTTGATGGGGTAAAGCCCGACCGAATGATCAAGCGATTCGTGGCCGATGCTTTGGGCATGAACTGGAAGAAGATGACGGCACTGTTCGCCCAGAGTGCGGTGATAGAGGCGGCGGCCGCTCTTCATTTGACAGCCACTGCCCTCGACCACGCCATCTGGAGCTGGCAGCGAGTCCCTCGCAGGGGGTAGGCAGGTCTGGCTCATCTTGCCAGTCATCACCACCTGCGGGTGCTCGACCGAGCCCGACTCGGCCGGCCACCACTGATCAGACCTACTTCAAGTGGAACCTTGTCAAGTAGCCGAGAGCCATCTCAAACCTACAGGACGGGAGATCGAAGATGCGACTGGTGGTTTGGAATGCAGCCACAGGCTTTCATGACAAGCTGTCGGTGTTACTCGAGATGCTGCGGCCTGACGTCGCCGTAATCTCCGAGTGCGCAAATGAAGCAGTGCTGACCAAGCGGGTCCGCACTGAGCCACCGCCCTGGAATTCGATGCTGTGGGCCGGCCGAAACCAGCACAAAGGCATCGGCTTGTTCTCTTTCGGTGACTATCGCTTGGGTGCCCCACCGATCAGTGGGCCGACGTTGGAGTGGGTCATTCCGGCCGCCGTGACCGGCCCGACGAGCTTCAACCTGCTCGGTGTTTGGGCGATGAATCACCGCGCACATAACAACACCGGACCTGGTTCTTGGCCGCAGCCAGCGGTAGCGCTGGAAACAGTTGACTGGGATCAACCAATCATCATGGCAGGAGATTTCAACCACTCGGTCGTTTGGGATCGACCAGGCACGCCGGAGAAGAATCACGCTAGAAATGTAGCTATTCAGCTGGGTGTGAGGGCTGGGGGTAGCCAGGGGCCGGTGGTGAATAGTTCGGTGAGGGCGTCGAGCTTGTTTTTGCCCCATTTTCCGGCTGTGGCCAGGTAGGAGTGGACGGTGGCGAATTCGATGAGTCCAGCCAGGGTGCGCCAGCATCCTCCGGAGGTGCGTTGCTGAATTTTGATTGGTCGTAGGTCACGTTCGGCTTGGTTGTTCGTCCAGGGGATCGTCAGGTCTGTGGTGAACCGCAGGATCATGTCTTGGTAGCGGTGGAACCGGCGGAGCAAGGTCCGGGCGTGCTGGGCGAGTTCGCTGTGGTCGCCGAGGTTGTCGGTGCGGCCTTTGGCCAGCGCGCCGAGGTAGTGATTCATGATCGTGGCCAGGGTGGTGTGGTCCAGGCGGTCCAGGCCGGTGTTGCGGGCAGCGAGCGCGGCGCGGTGGGCTGCGGTGAGGGTGTCGGCCATTGCGGTGGCCCACAGCTGCCCGGTGGGGTCGGCGTCGGAGATGGAACGCAGGTCGCGGAGCAGGTGCGCGCCGCACCAGGCGTGCAGGGCTGGGAGGTGCTCGTAACCGGCGTAGCCGTCTCGGACCAGCACCCCGGTGAAGGTGGCCAGGACCCCGCCGTGGTCGATGTCGGCGCTGCTGCGGCCGCCGACGTGCATCAGGGTCAGGTATTCGGTGCAGGCCACATGCACGTAGGCCAGCGCGTTGTCGGCGCGGCCGGTGGTTTCATCGGCGTGCAGGACCGGCGCGGTGGCCAGCAGTTGTTGCAGGTGCGGCAGGAAGGTGCCGATCAGCTTGTTGGCGGCGCGGCGGCGGGCTCGGGCGGTGAATCCGGTGGCCAGGTGCAGCCCGGTCAACGTTTCCATCAGCGTGTTGGCCCGGCCGATGGGCAGGTAGTGCGCGCAGGTCAGGTAGGCGCACATCGCTAGTGCCGCCGGGCCGATCCGCACCGGCGATCCCGGGGTGGAAAGGACGTCGGTGTTGATGTCGGTGTTGTCGGTCCAGTCGGCGGTGGTGGTGACGCCGCAGCAGCGGCAGGTGGTGGCGCCGAGGCGGTATTCGGTGATGACCGGCGCGGCGACCGGCGGCAGGTCCACGATCTGCCGGCGGTCCACCATCCGGGCTGCGGTGCTGGTCAGCGAGCCGTGGCAGCCGGTGCAGGTGGTGGGGTCGATGTTGATGACCTGGTCCGGGTGATCGGACAGGGATCGGGATACCCCGGGGTCGCCGTTCTGCTTGCCGGGTTTGCGGCCGCTGGCCCGGCGGGAGGAGCGGGCCTTGGCCGGCTTCTTCGTGAACGGCGAATCCGAGGACGGCGGGCGGGAGGAGTTCGACGAATCGGCACCCAGCCGGCGTTCCAGCTCTGCGACTCGGGCGGTCAGCATGGCGATCAATTCCGCTTGGGACGCGACCAGATCACGAAGCTCCTGCTCGATCGATGCGGCCACAAATACATTATCCCGCAGCGGCTTTCACCTACGACAAGGACACGCCGACCTACCCAGCTGAATAGCTACCTAGAAATCTGTTGGCGGCTGAACAACATCGCCTCGTTAGTGCCTATCATCAATGGTTCAGCGAAGGTCAAGGCGCAGAACTGCAGCCCACGTTTTTTCGTCGCGGCCTGGCTTCCCATCTGCCAGCACATCACGTCGATTACGTGTTCATACCCCAGGCATGGACCTCACGACTGAGGGAGGTTACCGTCGGGTCGGCCGCCGACTGGGTATTGACCACCCCTTCACTATCCGACCATGTACCTATAATCGTAGATATAGCCGATGAATGAGGGGTGGCAGCGTACCTTCGCCGGCCGAGCGGAGAAAACCCGGTCATGACTGCACCTCTGTCGGCTTCTCTCCGAGCGACCATGACTCCTGGACCGCCAACCGACCGGCGGCCAACCGTTTCGCGTCCTTGCGACGGTAGTAGGCAGTCATATGCACCAGCATCGGGTCCATGCCCTTGTAAAACATGAGCATCGTTCCCTCAGGCAAGCCGCGGATCTCACCCTCGTCCAGAACGGCCCGCTGGGTAACGTGCTCGGAGTAGCTGCGGCCTTGGCCGCCTCCGAAGACTCCGCCGCCGTGTCCTGTCGATCCCTGCCAGGAGAGCTCATCCCGCTGGCCGGCGATGGCGCTAAAGTCTCTGAGGTCCTCCGCCGATGTGACCCCGCCGAGGATGCCCGTGATGGTGGCGGAGTCCCAGATCGCCTTCGCCGCATCCGATCCCCATGTTCGAGCCATCTGGGACCTGCCCTGGATGACGACCATCGTCACCATGCCGGATCCGCCGTAGCCAGACACGTATGTCGGTAGCGCCGGCAGCGGCGCGAAGTTCGCGATCTCGTCGAGAACAAGTGTCAGAGGCGGGTCCAGCCTGGCGTTCGGGGAACGATCTGCGATCGACTTTCCGACTCTCGCGATGTCGTCGACCAGGCATTGCAGGAGCCGCGACGCAGGATCGTCCTCCTTGGCCAGCAGATAGAGCGTCCCGCTGCTGAGGATGAACTCGGCCGGGTCGAACTGCTCACCTTCGGCGGGATCGAACCTGCGCCGCACGTCCCAGAGATCCAAGCCCGCTAGGGCCTTGGCCACGCCGGCCCAGACGTTCCCGCGGAACTTCTCGTCGCCGTCGACAACAGAGGCCAGGGTTGCGGCCCAGCCAGGCTCTACCTGCCGATACCCGTGCGAGTTGCCCTCGAGCTGCTCGAGGATCTCGACCGCAGCCCTGGCTGCGGAGGGCGACTGCGACCATCGCCAGAGATCGTCGATTCCAGAATCACCCCAGTCAGCTGCGTGGAGAAGGGTCTTCACCACCTTCTGCGTCCAGTCCTCCCAGAAGGAGGCGTGCTCTACGCCTGACGACGACCCACAGGACAGAACCGTCGCCCGTGCGGTAGCCACCGAACCATCCCGGGCTCCCAAGATGGGTGACCACTTGACGATCTCGGGGATGTCACCCGCCGACCCATCGGCTGCGATGACGCCGACCGGACCTCGCTCCTTCCGCGCCGTCATGGTGATCTGTAGGACGTCCGGCCGTATCGACGTGGCCACGACCGCGCCGGGCGCATCAAGGATCCGCGCATTCACGGCGTAAACGCCCTTGCCCGAGCCAGACGGACCCAGCAGCACGACCGCGTCCCGAACCGAGGTCCACACCTCGACCCCACGGGCCCGCCCCCACCGCCAACCGAGTTGCTCGGGCCGGGACCGGTCGTTCTTCGGTGTCGTCGGCCTCAACTCGGCCGACATGTTCTTCAGTGGCCGCTGCCCAACGTGCCGGGCGATATCGCCAGCGGTCGCCATCCCTGGCCGGGCAGCGAGTTGGCCAACCCTCCGCTGAGCTCGTGTACGACGCCGCACAACAATTACGACCCCCACAGCGCCAGCCACCAGCAGGGCCAGCTGCCCGGCCGCGGCACCCCAGTAGAGACCCGCCGCGGGCATGGTCGACTGCCAGGCCGTCCCTGGCGAACCGCGGTGCCACAATGCATTGACGCCAGCGAGGAGTGTGCCCCGCGCCCAGCCGTGGCCGCTGACGACCGAGGCGGTCTGGCCGCCAACCCATAGTCCGCCCACGATCACCACACCGAACGCAACCACCATGATCAAGGTGAGATCCGATGTCGAGACGCCCGGAGACGAACGTACGGGGCGTTTTGCCGACGACCCCATCAGCTACTCCACCGTCCGGGATGCCCGCCCTGCTGCTGGTCGGCATTCTTGAACTGCACGGCGGCACTACCGTCAGGCTGTCGGTGCCGAGTGGCAGCATTCGAGACGACCGGACCGATGAATCGAGAGACCATGATGAACGCCCCACACGAGCGACCAACGGAGTTCCGTCGTGCCCGCATCGACTCGCCGGCGCGCACCCGGGCCCCGGCCGTGGTCCTTCGGTGGCTGTTCCGCATCGCATTGCTCGCCGCGGCCGCGTATGTAGCTTTCGTGGTGGGCGTTGTCCTCTTGATCGTCGTGGTCTTTCTCCTGGTCGTCTTCATCGGCCGGCGGGCAGTTCGGTCGTCCCGCTGGTAGGCCCAATGCGCCAGCGATCAGCGAGCTCAGAAACAAGGTCGGCCAGATGAGCCAGCTCGGGCAGCATGCGGTTCCGGGGTAGCGGGCCGCACCATTGCCCGGCATGCATCCCGGCGCCAACCCATCCGTCCACGCATCGGTAGAAGGTGACCCAGCCGCCCCACGGAAGCTGCTGGATGGCAAAGTGGCTCCGCTCGGCGATGTGCGCCAGGTGCCCGACCATCGCGAATCCACCAAGCCGGACCGGTCCGTCGATGATCGCGTCGCCGCGGATGCAAGCCTGGCCGCCGATTCGTGCCCGGCCCCTGATCGCGGCAAGGTCGGTCACGACAGCTTGGCCATAGACCCACGCATCGCCACCAACGACCGCCGTCCGACTCACCCTGGCGTCGCCGAAGGCCTGAGCCCGGCCGCAGACGGTGGCTTGCTTCTCGATGACTGCGCGGCCGAAAACCCAGGCTTCGTCTGAGATTTGGGCTCGGTCGGAGACTGATGCCCACCCGGAGACCGTGGCTGAACCGGAGATGACCGCGCGGCCGGTGATCACGGCATGCTCGCGCACTCGGGCATGGTCCAAGACTCTCGCCTCTCCGACCACCACGGCTGAACCGCCGAGTTCCGCTGCGCCGGAGACGGTCCCGCCCGCCACGACTCGCGCAAGCGTCCCGATCCTCGGGCTACCGGAGATGGCGGTACGCGGAGGGTCAGCCGTGACCGTTGCCTTCGACGATCTCCTTCCGAGCGACAACTTCATCGGCCTTCTCCATCCACGGTCATCCGGGCGTCGGTGTTGAACAGGGCTTTTTCTCTTGGCGTCAGGACTGTCTGCACGCGGAACGACCGTGTCGGAAGCTTCCACAGCGCTTCGCCCTTTCCGACGCCGGCGACCACGTCCCTTTCGGCTTGGGTCATCCCGAGATCGCTGACGGCCCGGTCCAATTCGCCGGGCGCCTGCCGGAGCACGACTCGGGTATCGCAGAGGGAGAGCAGCCCGCGGGCCTTCTGCACAGCAGCCGAGCCCACATTGCCGACCTTGTCGGGGTCGGAGAGCGCGTGCATGATGATCATGTTGGACTCGCCGAACGCTCGAGATAGGCGCAGGTCAGCGTTCATCCGGTCGAGCTGCGCTTCGGTGCCGATGATCCGCCAGGCCTCGTCGTAGATCTTGATGACGTGCCCGCCGCCGACATCGCGGGCCGACGCGGATACCCACGCCGAGGAGCACAACATCACGAGCGACTGCAGGAGGTCGTCGTCCCCGAGTGCGGCAGATCCCACGGCCAGCATCGGTGCGTTCGGGTCGAACCGCACGGTGGACTGGCCGTCGAACAGGCCAGCCAAACTGCCGGTGACCAGGGATGTGAGGACCGCATAGACCTGCTGGCCGGTTCCGGCGAGCAGGTCCGCCGAGTAACCGGCGTCGGTCGCGTCCTGCGTGTCCACGTGCGCGAGGTGATAGGCCACGTGGCCCAGTTCGGGGTCCGGCTGCCGCCGCGCAGCCGCGGCCAGTGCGACCTCGACGGCGGACACCGCCAATGGATCAAGCGGCGCGATCTTCGGCGAAGCGGTTGAAACGAGTGCGATCAGTAGGTTCTGCCGGCGAGACTTGACGACGTCCTGCCAGGTCTTGTCATCCATGCCGGCCGGTTTCACGCCACCGTCGAGTGGGTTGAGGCGCGTCGTCAGTCCCTTGCCCAGCCGAACGCCTTGACCACCGACGGCGAGCGCCAGCCGCACCCAGTCGTCCTTGGGATCGCCGGGAACATGTACCCGCCGGCCGAACGCCATGCTCCGAGTTGCGTAGGCCATCGCGAGATTGGTTTTGCCCCAACCGATATTGCCCGCCAGCAGCATGTTGGTGTTGGACACCAGCGGCGGTGTCCTGTTGTACAGCTCGAGGCCGTCGTAGCAGAAGGAGGCTCCGGAGAAGGAGTCCCGTCCGATGAAGATGCCATCGGCTCCCAGCCCACCCTCGGCCAGGAACGGGTAGGCCACCGCCAGGGTCGCCGTGGTCGACCGGTGCTGCGGAAGCTTCAGCGACTTCGTGGTGCGGGCGGCCCAGGGTCGCTTCTCCCCCGCCTTCGGCGTGCGTGCCCTGAATTCGGTGACACGGTCCTGTCGAACCGCGGCCCGAGTTGCTTTCTCGGCCGCAATCTCGTCGGCGACCAGCGATCGGGCTGCCTCGGTCCACGTCCGCCGGGCGGTCCGGCGGGCCCAACTGCCGGTGCCGGCGGGCAACAGGCCGCCGGATCGGGTGGTGTGTTTGACCATCAGAATCCCTTGGTGAGCGGCAGCGCAGCTGCGATGAACGCTTGCGGCTGCTGGCCGGCCAGAACTCGTGCTTCGCAGCCGGCTTGGATGGCCGCCTGTCGGATGACGCCGACGGCGACGGTCAGCTCGTCGAGGGTCGGAGCTGTGACGGACAGGAGTCCGGCGTAGCCCATATCGCCGTGTCCGGCGTACATCTCAGCTTCTCGGTCCTGGACGTCACGCATCTCTGCGGCATCGGAGATCGCGGCGACCTGGCCCATCTTGGACTTGGTGACTGCGTCGGACACGAGCTCGGCCTTGGCCATCCGGATGTCGCGCATGGCGCGCCGCATCGGGATCGGTTCGTACAGCAGGGTGAGTCGACGCTGGACGCCCGGCGTCAGGATCAACGGCGCCAGGAACGTCGGGTACACCGCACTGCGGGGCCACTCCGCCAGCCAGAGCACCGAATGGAAACCGCTGTCGCTGCGCAGGTAGTCCCAGTGTTCCTCGATCGCCAACGGCCCGGCGTCGTCCAGGTCCCGTCCCGCCCGCGGGTGATAGTCGAGCACGGGTCGGATAGCCGGGTCGTAAGCACAGCGCAGTTCGTAGGCAAGTTCCTCCGGCGTGAGCCAACCCTCGACGGCCAGGGACGCACCGGTCAGGGCACCGTCGACGATCCGTCGCTGGCCGGCGAGGATGGACAGTGCCCCTGCGTGGCCGCCCCCGGCGTGCTTGATCAGCGCCCGGGCCTTCTTGCCGTCGAGGGTGATGGCCACCAGCGACTCACTGCGGGAGGACACGGGGCCGGCGACGGCCATGAGCTCCTCGTAGTGTTCCCCGGCCAATCCGTTGAGGGGCTGGCCATGGGTCCGCCACCAGTCTCGGAGCGAGTCGCCGGAATCGGGCACGCAGTACTCGAGTACCTGCGCGTAGCGGATGACGTCGGCCTGGCACAGGCCGGCGAGCACCCGACCCCACCCGGAGATCTGGCCGTCCTGGCTCTCTGCCTCCATCAGCAGGAACGCGGGCTCCCGCACGCGGACCACTGCCGTGTACCCGGCTGTCCAGGGGTCGTGAACGACGACTGAGCCGTCGGAGGAGGTCATCCAGCGGAGTCGGGCCGACTCGCCGGGAAGCAGCAGGCTGGCCGTCGGCCGAGGCTTTGCAGTGGCTCGAAAACCTGACTGCTCCGTCATCCGCCGCCGGACAAAGTGCCAAGCGATCGGAATCCACTCCACCAGCGGCACGCCGTCGCGGCGGAGCATTGCCACCAGTCCAAGGGGAAGCGACACCAGCAGAAGCACTTTCAGCGCCGCACCAACGCCGAGGACCGCAAGTGTCACCGCAACGACCAGTACTGCAGCCAGGACAGTGGCTGCCTGCGCCCCCGTCAGTCCCATGAAGAAGCCGCGGGCAGATCGTCTTCCGAAACGGGCTGTCCGGGGCTTGGTGCGATCCTCGGTGATGGTTGTGGTGCTCACGCCAACTCTCCTTGCTGATTCATCCGGAACCCGTGTCGACCGTTCGGCGGGGGATCGCTGATCGGCGCAGAACGGTCAGGCGTCTCGCCACGCCCACGCGCGTCCGTACGAGCACCTGCGACGTCAGGCGGCCGCATTGGAGCCACGCCGACTGGGCCGACACTCATAGCTGCCAACGGGACGACTGTGCTGCCCATTTGGGTATCGCCCGCCACAGCCGTTGCAGCGGCTCCGTTATCGGAGACTCTGCCGGTCGCGATCTGCCCGGGCAGGTCCGGGCTGCCGGTGCCGTCACCTCGGGTCATGACAGTCGTTGCGGTGCTACTGCCCGGGCCAGCGGTGCTCATCACCGGAGCCGCGGCACCCTCGTCCGCACCGCCGGACACTTCGGCGGCACCGGGCCCGCCTAAGCCTTGACCGACCGCCGAGCATGGTGAGGTCGGAGCGGAAGGGCCACCGCTGCCGCCAGTTCCGCGGCCGCCGCCGAATTTTCCGGCCGCGTAGCCTGCGATACCGCCGATCGCACCCGCCGCCCCCAGTGTCGCGCCACCGGCCGACGAGGCGTTCTGCAGACTGCCGTTGCCGACCTGGTGCGCCTGGGACATGCGGTCGCCCGCGAACGACACGAACTTCATCACCGACAGTGGTGAGAACGCGGCGAGGAAGATCCAGACGGCCCCGACCAGGGCGTCGCTGGTGTCGCCGGTGATGGAGGACGAGATGGCGGAGAATCCCAGTGTCAGGATGACGGAGATGACGAACTTCGAGATCGCCAGTGCGAAAACAACTTCCGCCCATCGGACCACCCAAGACTTGGTGTGACCGTAGGCCAGACCGGCCGCGGCGAAGGGGCCGAAGGCCACCGTCCCGATGACGATTGCCTTGCGCAGGAACAACACCACGATGACCATGACGAAGGCCACCAACGCCAGTCCGGCGATGACGATCACGATGAGCCAACCTGCGGCGTCGATCGAGCCGTCCATCGCGAAGGCCCGCTGCATCGCCAGCTGCGCCTGCACCTGCGCGTCGCCCAGCACATAGTTGGAGAACTCGTCGACGACGAAGAGAACGGACGCGACGAGGAATGCGCCCGCGGCCCCGACGAGTACGCCCAGGACGCTGCCCCCGACTGCGCGCCACAGGTCCGAGGGCGACTTCGAGAGGATCGCGGTCGCGACCTGGAGGACGAACAGCACACCGACCACCGGGAGCATCAGGTACCGCATCATGGTGAGCATGTCCTGGAGCCATTGCGCACCGAGGTTGATCTTCGAGCCGCCGTTCACGAAGTCCAGCGCCTTGAGCATCATCCAGTTCATGGCGTTCACGGTGCCGGCAGCGATCCGTCGAAGGATGTCGTCGGACTGATCCGAGAGCCAGTCCGAGATGCCGGCGGTGTGCGGGTTCATCCGTTGGCCTGGACCGAGACGATGAGTCCGTTGACGAACGCGTCCCGGCCGATGGTGCACGAACCGCATGGGCTCGAGGCGGCGACGATGACCAGGGTGCCGGTCTTCTTGGCGTTGCTGGTGACGGCGACCATCGCGATCTCGACGGCGTTTGCTTCCATGACGCGGCTCATGTTGGTGGTGACTCCATCCTTGTCGAGGGAACCAGACAGCTTGCCGAGATCTGCTGGGCCGTAGTCGAAGCGCTTGAACTGGTGATCGTTGGGACAGGCTCCTTGGCTGCCCGCGAGGGACAGGGCACATTGCTTGGCCAGCTGCCGCAGACCTGGTTCAGTGGTCACCGGCTGACTTCCTTGCTGGGCGCGCCACTGGTTGATCTGCGGGGTCCACGTGTCGGTCTTGTCCAGGACGGTGAAAGCCTCGATACCAGTCGGTGAGTCGTCGACGGTGTAGCCAGCTGGATCGGCCCGGAAGTTGCGCGCTTCGGAGTCGTAGGTCCATTCGACGACGCGGAGACCGCCACCCAGAAGGAGCGCTGCGGCGAGGCAGATGATCATGCCCGTCTTGCCTCTGCCCGCTGCCTGGGTATTCGCGGACAAGCTGCCCACAGCCCAGGTCGCGCCGTAGGCGATGAACGCGGCGACCGCGAGAACGACGGCCCAGGTCAGCATCTGGCTGATCAGGCTGTTGATGTGGGTGGTGCCGCCCATCAGGTCGCCGACCAGAATCGGTAGAGGTCAGGATCGGCCGGCTGGCCCTCGTTGGACCAGTAGGCGGCCCGGATGTGTACGTCCTTCCCGGGCTCGGGGGCTTCGAGTAAGTAGTCCTGCGCGCCGATGGACCCGAGATAGATGGCGACATGACCCTGATACCCGATGATGTCGCCGGGTAGACCCTGATTGCGGGGTACGAGCTGGCCCCCTCCGGTGCGTTGGCCGGAGGAGTTCGTCGGGATCGTGAAACCGGCCTGCTTGAGTACGTAGGCGGTCAGCCCCGAGCAGTCAAATCCGGTGACGCCCTGGCAGCTGTTCAATGCCCCGGCGGCACGGGAGCATCCCTGGTCTGGGCCGCCACCGTCAGTGCCGCCGCCGTAGACGTAGGGCAGGCCCACTGCGGCGAATCCGGCGGCCAAACCTCGGGCCATGGCTTGTGTTGGAGCCTTGATGACCTTCCCGCCCACCGTCGGGTCGACGTCGGGCCCGCTGGGAAGGGTGACGTCGATTCCGTTGACCAGCACTGTTCCCGGGGCTCTTGGCGCTCCGGCGCTACCTCCAGGGGTACAGCCCGGCATTGCTTGGACCGGTGATCCGTTCCCGGCCGCGTTCAGCAGTTGTGCGGTGATGGAAGTGGCGATCTGGATGTTGGCCTTGTAGTTGTCGCCGAATCCCAGCACCACGCCGTCGCGGACGTGCTTGCCGTCGTATTCCGATCCCTGGACGGTTTGAGCCGCGATCCAGGGCGGCATGCTCTGCCAGCCCGAGACGCTGATCAGCCGGTCGAGGAACAACCCGGCGCTGCCGGCCGGATCCATCCGCACGCTCTCCGGCCCCCAACTCGGCATCTGCTGGAACAGACCACGAGACGACGGGCCCATCGAGTCCCCGTGCGTCACGTTGTGCAGGGTCGACTCGGTGAAGGCCACCATCTCGACCATCACCACCCCCTGGTAGCCCAGGCTCCGATGCAGCGCCACGTTCGCGATCGCTCGCGCGTTCGCCGCTTGGTCAGGGTCCAGATTCGCGACAGCGCCCGCTTCCGTGCATGACACCGACCCGTTGACGCCGGGCGACGGACTGGTAGTCGTGTCGGCCGCGCTGATCCCGCTGGCGGCGATCACCAGAAACGCCACCAGTGCGGTTCCGATGGCCGGAACCAGGGCGCCGACCGCCCACCTGGTCGCCACACGTTGGGCGCGGCTCACCCCGCGGCCGGCTGACCGAGCAATGCAGCCTGGATTCGGTCCAGGCCACAGAAGTCGACAGCAGGCGCACATGCGACAGTCAGACCCATGGAGACGGACAGCGACACCGGGGTCGTCCCACTTGCGGTGATGATCTGCTCGCCCACCAGGTCGATGCCGTAGGTACCGGACTGCGCGCCGATGTCCTGGAGCTTGCGCGCGGCCCACTGCGAGATCGCCACCGTCTGGAGCTTGAACGTCGCGGTCGTGCCGGACGCGCGGATCTGAGTCAGGGCTGCGCCAGTTGGCGTGTAACGCTGCAGATCCGTTGTCAGGCCCGCCGAATCGCCCAGCGGAGCCGCCAACGCCACTTCCATCACATCGGCGTTGCGGGCTTGGAAGTCTGTTGCAGGTCCGTAGGAGAACAGGGCCTTGGCGACCTTCTGCGCGAAGACCAGCTGATTCGTCTGTCCTCCGACCAGAGTCGAATCCGTTGGGTCGCTGCCCGGCACGTACGTCGACGTGGGTAAGGCCGGGCTGGGACCGATCAACACTTCGCCGACGGCGGCCGTGCTGGTCGGGACAGCTGACGCGACAGAGCTCCCCGATGAGGAAGTCGGCGAGGCGACGTGGGCGGGTCTGACAACCACCACGGCGACGGTGGCCACGATTGCGACCGCGGCCAGCGCGGCCGCGGCAACGAGCAGCACCTTGTTCCGTCCCCAGAACTCCGCAAACATGGCTCAGCGGTCCAACGTCGCGTAGACCGCTGTAGCCGCGGAGCTGGCAGGGTCCGCCACGGCCTTGCCCCGGTCGTTGAACCAACCAACCATCACCGCCGCCGCACCCACCAGCAGCGCCGCAACGAGCGAGATGACCAACGTCTTCTTGCCGGATCCGGAGTGCTGGGAGTTGCCAGAGAAGGACCCGACCGCCCAGAAGGCGGCCCCGACGATGAACGCCAGGACGCAAGCCACCAGGGCCCACGGGATGATCCCGAGCACGATGCCCTTGAACGTGCTGAGCCCCGGTATGTCCTGCTGGCTCCCGCCGTCCAACGGCCCGGCCAGGTAGACACCTTTGACGCGATCCACGACCTCAGTCGTCCGAGCATGGATGTCAGCAAGAGGACCCATGGCCCCCGAGAACCAATAAGCCACAACGACTCCCCTGGGCTACGCAGCGACTGCCTCTTGCAGATCGCCTCTCTCCTCGGTGATTGGCGCGGCACGTCGGTGAGCAAGCTGAGACGCGGTGTGACGGTAGATCGGCTCCGGGCTCGAGCGTCCAACCGCAAGCGGACGGCCAAGGCCGACAGCACTTTTAGATACTTCTTCCCCGCTGGCTCCCGATTGTCGGGCCATCGCCCGTCCATCAAGGGCACCTGCGGTGTCACTGCGTGACCGGCTCCGCCGCCCCTTGACCGCCCGACTCCTTGCCCTTCCTTCGACTCTTGCCAGCGGGGAAGAAAAACGGTCAGCAGACAGCAGACCCGGACCCTTCCGGTAGCTGGGGTACGTCACATCGAATCGCCGTCATACGCGGCAAAACAGCGCACTACCTACGAAACGGAGACCGCCATGTCCAGTCATATCGAAATCGAAGGCAACCTGCCCGAAGACCCCGCCCTGGCCTACAGCGAGGCCGGTACGCCATGGACCCGCTTCAAGGTCATCGTCAACGACCGAATCAAGCAGCAGGACGACACCTACGCCAGGGGACCGGCCGTCGTCTACTGGGTCAAGGCCTTCCGTAACCTCGCCGAGAACGTCGCCAACAGCCTGGCCAAAGGCGACCCGATCCTGGTCACCGGCGAGTTGACGATCTCTGAGTATCGCGACAACGAGGGCGTGACCCGGACCGCCCGCGAAATCATGGCCCGACGCATCGCCGTCCCCCTCACCCACCGCGTGGTCCACCTGGCCCCGAAGCTTACCCATGCGGAATCCTCGGCCCTGCGGTAGTTCTCGATGTGGGCTCGAGAGCTGGTAGACGGCTCTGGATCGCTCTTGGCGCCTATCGGTGCTTGGCAGATAACGAAGCTTTACACGCCAAGCGAAGCTGTCCTCGTCGTCTGAGGTTCATGCCGAGAGCTGCGATCTCTTCCGCCGAGCTTGGCGGCTTGAGCCCGACCTGCAGGTGGTTAGTCCGCGGGCGTACTTGTCCGTTCCGCATCGTGTCGAGCCGATCAAGTCGGTGAACGGGTGCGTGGAGGGGGCGCGGGGCCTCACGCCGCTGCCGCACCAGACATGACGTGACGCCCTATCAGCGGCAGTGACCACCGCGCCGCGGCGTTGACAGCGAGGGCCAACGGCCAGCAACGTTGCGCGCCGGTCGCGTCTTCTGCTTGGCGGCGCGGATGATGACCGCATCGCGAGAGCAGGTGCGGTGATGAAAGAAGTGAGGATCCGACGCTGCCATCTAAAGCCGTCCAGGGGTACCCTCGGGGGGTACCGTATACTGGAGTCAGGGTAGGAACGGGCAGACAAGGACCGCAAGATGCACGGGTACAGCGCTCACAAGGACGACTACATCAAGCGGCTCTCCCGCGTGGAGGGTCAGATCCGTGGGTTGTCGCGGATGGTCGAGCAGGACCAGTACTGCATCGACATTTTGACGCAGGTGTCCGCCGCGACCAAGGCCCTGCAGTCGGTGGCCATCAAGCTGCTGGAAGAACACATGGCGCACTGCGTGGCCCAGGCTGTCGCCGAGGGCGGCGACACGGCTACGGCCAAGGTCAAGGAGGCCTCCGACGCCATCGCGCGCCTCATCCGCTCGTGAACTCCCGCTGACCCCCGCACGGATCACCCACCGAAGGAGAACCAGAATGTCTGAGATTCATCACCTTGACCTTGCCTCGACCAAGGCCCAGGAAGGCGGCTGCGGTTGTGGGTGCGGCACCCATGATCAGACGACGACCTCGAAGCCGGCATTCGGGTCAGGGACCGAGTACTACACGACGACCTTCCAGGTCGAAGGTATGACCTGCGGGCACTGCGTCGGCGCGGTCACCAGCGAACTGACCGACAGTGTGCCTGGCGTGCAGAACGTCCAGATCGACCTCGCCACCGGCGATGTCGTGGTCACCAGCACCGCTGCCTTCACCGAGACCGCCGCCGCCGCTGCTGTGGAAGAGGCCGGCTACCACTTCACTCCGGGCTCCCTGCGCTGAACCGGCCGCGCCGCCGCGCCGACCAATTTCTGAGCTCTCACGCGTTGACCGGCCCACAGATCAGGAGCAGCTGATGTCCGTTGCACCCCATGTCCTGCCCTCGACGGTTTCCGGTGAGGTCGCCCAGGAGCAGATCGACCTGCAGATCGGCGGGATGACCTGCGCCTCGTGCGCGGCTCGGATCGAGAAGAAGTTGAACAAGCTCGACGGCGTGAGAGCAACGGTGAACTACAGCACCGAGAAGGCGCAGGTCAGTTTCCCCGCCACGGTGCTGCCGGCGGATCTGGTGGCCGAAGTGGTCAAGATCGGTTACACCGCAACGCTTCCGCCGCTACCGCGAGCAACCGAACCGCAGGAATCGGCGGCGCCCACCGACCCGGTCCAGGTCTTGCGGCAGCGGCTGCTGATCTGCGTGGTGCTGGCAATTCCGGTGATCGTGCTGGCGATGGTCCCGGTATGGCAGTTCGACAACTGGCAGTGGGCCTCGCTGGCCCTGGCCGGTCCGGTGGTCATCTACGGCGGGCTGCCGTTTCACCGGGCGGCCTGGACCAATCTGCGGCACGGCGCGGCCACCATGGACACGCTGATCTCGATGGGGACGTTGGCCGCGTTCGGCTGGTCGCTCTACGCACTGTTCTTCGGCACCGCCGGGATGACCGGGATGCGGCACCCCTTCGCATTCACCCTGACCCGCGGCGACGGTGCGGGCAACATCTACCTCGAAGCCGCCGCCGGGGTCATCACTTTTCTGCTGGCCGGCCGCTATGTGGAGGCCAAGTCCAAGAGGGAGGCCGGGGCGGCGCTGCGGGCGCTGATCCAGCTGGGAGCCAAGGATGTCGCGGTACTTCGCGGCAACGTGGAGACCCGCATCCCCATCGAGCAACTGGCCGTCGGTGACCTGTTCGTGGTCCGGCCGGGGGAGAAGGTCGCTGCCGACGGCGAGATCACCGAAGGTCGGTCCGCGGTGGACAACTCGTTGATCACCGGGGAGTCGGTGCCGGTGGAAGTGGCGGTCGGCGATCCGGTGATCGGCGCTTCGGTCAACTCCGGTGGGCGTCTGGTGGTGCGGGCCGCCCGGGTCGGGGCCGACAGCCAATTGGCGCAGATGGCGAAGCTGGTCACCGATGCGCAGAACGGCAAGGCGCAGGTGCAGCGACTGGCGGATCGGATCTCAGGCATCTTCGTGCCCGTCGTCATCGCCCTGGCCGTGGCGACCCTGGCGTTCTGGGTGATCATCGGGGCGGGGGCTGCGGCGGCGTTCACCGCCGCCGTGGCGGTGCTGATTGTCGCGTGTCCTTGCGCGTTGGGCCTGGCCACCCCGACGGCGTTGATGGTCGGCACCGGCCGCGGAGCCCAGCTGGGCATTCTGATCAAAGGCCCCGAGGTGCTGGAGTCAACTCGGCGGGTGGAGACGATCGTGCTGGACAAGACCGGCACCATCACCACCGGCCGGATGACGCTGATCGGTATAGAAATCACCGACACCGTTGACACCGCCGACACCGATCCGGAAATGAGTACGCAGCACATCCTGCGGTGGGCCGGCGCGTTGGAATCGGCCTCGGAGCATCCGATCGGTCGAGCGATCGCCGCCGCGGCCCGAGCCGATCACCCGGATCTTCCGCCCGTGCAGGACTTCCTCAACGTCGAGGGGCTAGGGGTGCAGGGCATCGTGGACGGCCACGGCGTGCTGGTCGGGCGGCCGGTGCTGCTGGAGCGGTGGGCAAGTCCGCTGAATCAGCAACTGGCGCAGGCCAAAACCGACGCCGAGGCTGCCGGTGCCACCGTCGTGGCGGTCGCGGTCGACGGCATCCCGGTCGCTGTGATCAAACTTGCCGACACGATCAAGCCCTCCAGCAATGCGGCGATCGACCAGTTCCGCCGTCTGGGGCTGACCCCGATGCTGCTCACGGGGGACAACCAGCGGGTCGCCAACGAAGTTGCCACTGAGGTCGGGATCCTTCCCCAGCATGTGATGGCCGAGGTGTTGCCGGCGCAGAAGGTGCAGGCCATCAAGGACCTGCAGGCCCAGGGGCGGGTGGTGGCGATGGTCGGCGATGGTGTGAACGATGCCGCGGCGTTGGCCCAGGCTGATCTGGGCCTGGCCATGGGCACCGGTAGCGATGTGGCCATCGAGGCCGCTGATCTGACCTTGGTGCGCGGGGACCTGCGGGTGGCAGGAGATGCGATCCGACTGTCCCGCCGGACCCTGGCCATCATCAAGGGCAACCTGTTCTGGGCGTTCGCCTACAACGTTGCTGCCATTCCGCTGGCCGCCGCAGGTCTGCTGAACCCGATGATCGCGGGCGCGGCGATGGCGTTCAGTTCCATCTTCGTGGTCACCAACAGCCTGCGGCTTCGGCGTTTCGCTCCCGCCAGGAGCGACCCGCCCACCCGCTGACTGCTGCGTCATCGGCAGCGGTTAAGTGGACCTGCTCGATGCGAAACGATCACCCAGCAGGTGTCCGAAGGCCACCGCACCACCACCGCGGCGAGCAACTCTCTGAACCACGTTGCCGGGTAGTGACCCGGCTCCGAGCTCGCGTCGGATAAATCCTTTTTGGTCCCGTGATTGATAGTTGCTCAGGAGATTGTCAGTGACAGATCGCCCGTTCCGGTTCTTCATCGCCCTCACCGTGGTGGCGGGGCTGCTGGCGGCATGCACCAGCCAGGCCGGCTCACCATCTACCGTCACCCGACAGGTGACCGTCGCGCCGTCCTCACCTACCGGCAAGGCGGCAGCGGGGCACGAACCCTCGGCTGCCACCACGCCCACCGGCCAGCCCGGCGCAACCACCAGCCAGCCCGCCACCAACCACCCACGGATCACGGCCCCGGCGCACCCCACCACAACGTCACATGCCCCCGTAGCCGGGGCGCAGCCCGACGGGTTCGTCCCGACCAAACTCAAGCCCGGGCAGAAGGCACCGCAGTTCATCGTGGTCAGCTTCGACGGCGTCGGCTGGCACGAGAAGTGGCAGTACTTCAACAGCATCTCCAGCCAGGTGCCGTTCCACTTCACCGGATTCCTGACCGGGCTGTACCTGCTGAGCGACAAAACGAAGGACAAGTACCAGGGCCCAGGCCACGGCGTGGGGAAATCCTCGGTCGGCTGGACCGCGCCGGCAGACGTGCCGGTCCAGGTCGCCGACCTGAACCAGGCGTACCGGTCGGGCAACGAGATCGGCAGTCACTTCAACGGCCACTTCTGCGCCGGCGACGGACCCAGCGGAAACGACTGGTCCACCGGGCAGTGGAACAACGAACTCGACCAATTCATGAACCTGATCACCAATGTCCGCAGCAACAACGCACTGCCCGGGCCGGGTCTGGCCTTTGGCCCCAGCGAGGTGATCGGCGAGCGCACCCCGTGTCTGGAGGGCACACCGGAGCAGCTCTACCCAGCCCTGACAGCACACCACATGACCTACGACTCCTCGTTCACCCGCCGCGGAATCTCCTGGCCGACGCAATCCAAGCAGTACAAGATCTGGCAGATGGGGATGGCCGAATTCCCGGTGCACGGCACCAGCCACTTCCAGGTCACGATGGACTACAACTTCTACTACACCCAACGGGGGGCGACCAGCAAAGGTGTCACCCCGGCGCAGTCCGCTGTCGATTCGGCTCAGGTACAGGCCACCTACCAGGACATGTACAACGCCACCACCGCCGGGAACCGCGCCCCGTTGATTCTGGGCAACCACTTCAACGACTGGAACAACAACGCATACACCACCGCCCTCGGCGGGTTCCTGCTGGCCAACTGCGGCAAACCGGACACTGTCTGCGTGCCCTTCCGGGATGTCGTGGCCTGGATGAAACTGCAAGACCCCGCCGTGTTGGCGTCGCTGCAGAACCAAGCCCCGGAACTGGGTCCGCGGATCAAATGAGCGCGGCCGAGCGACACCGTCCACCTCTCCAGGCTTGCAACGAGATCACCGCAAACAGCACACATCTGACAATCACCTGGCACACGGACCCGACGTTGTGGCGCAATGCCAGACACGTTGCCGGCCGGTGCGCCGAGTGTTTTTCCCACCGACCCGGTGACATACCCGCGTCTCGTTTTGTCATGAGCACCACCGCCGAATTTATACCCCCCAGGGGTATAATCCGGGGCAGGCGAGGCGAAAGAGGTCCCGGGAGGCAATCGGCGTGACGGCGTTGATGGGCCTGGCCAGCATGGCCTTGGTGGCGTTGGCCGGGATCGCTGGTGCGTGGGGGGCGCACCGGTGGTTCACCGCGGGGCGGGCGACCGATCCCGACGTGTTGCCGTTTCTGTCCGGTTTCCCGCCGGCGGCGCACGCGCTGTCGCGTTACCACGTCCGCTGGTATCCGTTGACGTTGCTGTTCCTGGCTTTCGACGTGGAGATGCTGTTCATGTATCCGTGGGCGGTGGTGGTCGCCGAGGTCGGCGCGAGCGCAGTGATCGAAATGTTCGTGTTCCTGGCCCTGCTGATGGCCGGGGTGTTCTGGGCTTACCGCGAGGGGGCGCTGCGGTGGGTGTGAGAGAACGGATCACCGCGCTGGCCCTGCGCGAGGTGCATGTGATGCTGATCGAGCGACCCGGTGGGGCGCTGACCCGGATCGCCGCGGAGCGGTCACTGGCGGCCCGCGGCTGGCGGGTCGCCGGCTCCGCCGCCGACGCCGATGCACTGCTGTGCTGCGGGGAACCCGGCCCGGAGCTGGAACCGCTGGTGCAAGCGTTGTTCGTCCAGCTCCCCCGACCGCGGGCCGAAGGACGGGCCCAAGATCCGGGTGAAGTGGCCGCGGCGCTGGATCAGATCGCCGCCTCGTTGCAGTCCGGTGATGTCGCTGCCCTGCCGGCCCAGTACCAGCCGGCCCCAGCCGAGCACGGCGATCAGCCGGCAGCCCCGGACGCCGACACCGACATGAGCGACGGCGACGGCGACCACACCGAGACCGCCATGGATATGGACATGGGAGGCGACGACATGGACCACTCCGACATGGATATGGACATGGGCGGAATGGACATGTCGGGGCCCGGTGGTATTCCGCTGGCCAGCGGTGATCAGGACCGGGACGGTCTGGAGATGGATGTGTTGGCGGTGCGGCTCGGTCCGGTGCTGCCGGCATGGCCGGCCGGGCTGGTGCTATCGGTCACCCTGGCCGGCGACCTGATCAGCGACTGCCACGCGGACACCCTCGGCCTGGAAGCCGAAGGCGTTCTGCCGCTGCCGGTATCGCGGCGGGAGCAGGCCGCGCTGGTCGCGGACCGGATCAGCTGGCTCCTGCTGCTGGCTGGCGCCCGACGGGCCGAGCGCCGACTGCGGCAGGTCCGCGACGGGCTTTTGGACGACGCCGAGATCCCCTGGTGCACCGAGCAATTGCGGCAGCTGACCCGGCAGGTGTCGCGGTCGCTGCGCTGGTCGCTGCGGGACCTGGGCCGGATCGATCAGGACGCCCCGCAGGACGCGGGCGGGCCGCTGGACTGGTCCGGTGACGTCCTTGACCGATTGCACCGGCGACTGGCCGGCCTGTCCGGCATGGTCGCCGCACTGGCCGATCCCGCTGCGTTGCGTGATGCACCCGACAGGGCGTCGATGACTCGGGCCGGGCTGGATCTGGTCTGCGATGCGGTCTGCGGACTGGATCTGGGGGCGGCTCGGCTGGTCATCGCCAGCATCGACATCGACCTGACCGGCCGGATCGGAAGCCACCCGGCTGCGGTGTCGGCCGGTTCCGGGGGGTCGTCGTGACGTTCCCGGCGAGCCT
Source organism: Nakamurella sp. UYEF19 (assembly GCF_040546275.1). Classification (NCBI taxonomy): domain Bacteria; kingdom Bacillati; phylum Actinomycetota; class Actinomycetes; order Nakamurellales; family Nakamurellaceae; genus Nakamurella; species Nakamurella sp. UYEF19. The sequence continues at coordinate 22,070 of NZ_JBEPNO010000033.1, forward strand.
GGCGGCGGCGCTGGCGCTGGCGGTCGGCTTCGCCGTGGTCGCCGTGGTGCCGGCGGTTCTGGGCGCGAGGTTGGAGGATCCCGCGCCGCCCGGGGCCGGCCGGTGGCGGCGGGCCGGGATGGCGCCGTGGGTGCGGGTGGCCCGGGCGTTGGGTCAGCGCCGGGCCCCGACGCTGGCCGCTGACCGGCTGCTGGGCGCGGCCGCGGTGGTGGCTTTGCCGGTGGTCGCCCTGTTGATGGTGGCGCTGCTCCCGTTGGCCGGTTTCCGGCTGGCCGATTCGGCGGTGGGACTGGTCTGGTTCAACGCGTTGGATGTGCTGGTGTGGGCGCTGTTCTGGTTGATCGGGTGGGGACCCAACAGTGTGTATCCGCTAATCGGTGGTTACCGGTTCCTGGCCCAGGCGATGTCCTACGAGCTGCCGTTGATGTTCGCGATCACCACGCCGGCGGTGGCCGCGCACAGTCTCCGATTCGCCGATATCGTTGCAGCGCAACACGGTCTGTGGTTCGTGGTGTGGATGCCGGTGGCGTTCGTGGTGTTCTGCCTCGGCGTGGTCGGGTTCTCGTTGCTGCCGCCGCTGAACCATCCGGCCGGGGTGGACATCGCCGGCGGAGTCGGCGGCGAATTGACCGGGCTCGCCCGGCTGTCGGTCAGCGCGGGCCGTTACCTGTTGCTGACCGCCGGTTCGGCGACCGCGGCGACCATGTTCCTGGGCGGCGGAGCGGGACCGCTGCTGCCGGCCGCCGTGTGGTTGGTGGTCAAAACGCTGGCGGTGGCGTGCGCCCTGGTTGCGGTGCGCACCGTGGTGCCGACGATCCGCGCCGACCGGTTCGTGGAGGTCGGCTGGTTGGTGTTGATACCCGCCACGCTGCTGCAGCTGCTGCTGGTCAGTGTGCTGGTGGGCATGGGGGTGCTGCCGTGATCGGCGGAGGTTGGGTGGTCGGGGTCGCGTTCTGGGTGCTGGCCGCGGTGGCGGTGGCGGGCGGGGCAGCGGTGTTCGTGGTGGATTCGATGGCCCGGGCCACCTACGCGTTGGCGCTGTCGTTCGTCGCGGTCGGGATCCAGGTCATCCTGCTCGGATTGAACTACGTCGGGGTGATCGTGGTGCTGATGATGGTGATGGAGATGGCGATCATGGCCGTCTACATGATCATGTTCATGGGGATGAACCCGGCGCTGATGCCGATGAGCATGGTGCACAGCCGCCGCTGGTCGCTGGCCACGGCGATCACGGTGTTCGCCGTCCTGGTGGTCGGCATTGTGTTGACGCCGTGGCCGACGCGCTCCGGTGCGCCGGGCGCCGACACCACCGTGGAGCTGGGCCGGGCTTTGATGGAAGGCAAGATGCTGGTGATGATCGGGGTCAGCGCGGTGCTGCTGACCACGATGGTGGCGGGGCTGGTGATCGCCCTGCCCCGGGGTCGTTATGACCGGCTCGGCGAGGACCTGCACCGCCGGCCGCCGGCCGATCCGCAACCCGGCGGGGTGGGCCGGTGACGCTGCAAGGGGTCTTGTTGGTGGCCGCGGCGCTGTTCTCGATCGGGGTGTTCGGGGCGATCTCCCAGCAGGTGGTGGTGATGGTGATGATGGGTCTGGAACTGATGATCAACGGCGTCATCCTGGCCGCTGTCGCCTTCTACTGGTTCCTGTCCCCCGGCCCCTCCGCGCAGGTGGTGCTGCTGGTGGTGATCGCGGCGATGACCGTGGAGATGGCGATGGGTTTCGCGGTGGCCACCCTGCTGCACCGCTCCCGTGATTCCGACATGACCGACATGGCCACGGACCTGTCCGGATGAGCGGGCTCTGGTTGTGGCTGCTGATCGGTGTCCCCGGTGCGGCCGGGACACTGCTGGGTGTGGTGGGCCGCCGCGCGGACCGGGTGGCCCCGGCCATCGGCATGGTGGTCGGCGCCGGGGTGGTCATCGACGCGTTCGCGATGGCCGCGGGCGGGCCGGCGGTGAGCGCCCCGTTCGTGGCCGACGCCCGGTTCGCTCTGGCCGTGACCGGCCTGTCGGCGGTGATCGTGCCGAGCGTCGCGGTGGTGGCGCTGCTGGTGCTGGTGTTCGCGGCGGCCAATCCTGAGGGCGGGATCGCCGCGGCGCCGGCCCGGTTCTTCGGGTTGATGTTGCTGTTTCTGGCCGCGGTGCTGGTGACCGCGGCGGCGACGACGCTGCCGGCGCTGCTGTTCAGCTGGGAAATCATGGGCGCCACCTCGTATGCGCTGATCGGGTTCCGGTGGCAACAGGCCGACCGGGTGGCCGGCGGGATGGTCGCGTTCCTGACGACCCGCACCGCGGATCTGGGTCTGTATGTGGCGGCGGGCGCGGCGCTGGCCGGCGGGTCCATGGATGTGGACCGGCTGCCGGGGCTGACCGGGCCGTGGCGGGATGTCGCCGCGGCCGGGGTGCTGGTGGCCGGGCTGGGCAAGGCAGCGCAGCTGCCGTTCTCCTTCTGGCTGTCCCGGGCGATGTCCGGGCCCAGCCCGGTCAGCGCGCTGCTGCACTCGGCGGCGATGGTGGCGATGGGCGGGTACCTGCTGCTGCGGACCTCGCCGCTGCTGGCCGCCGTCGGCTGGGCCGGCACCGCCGCCGCCTGGGTTGGGGCGTCGACCGCGTTGGTGCTCGGCGCGGTCGCGGTGGCCCAACGCGATCTCAAGCAGCTGCTGGCCGCCTCGACCGCCGCGCAACTGGGATTCGTGGTGCTGGCCGCCGGGGTGTCGGCCACCGCGGCCGGGTCGGCGCAACTGGTCGCCCACGCCGCCACGAAGGCGCTGCTGTTCCTCGTTGCCGGGGCGTGGCTGGGCGCGCTGGGCACCAAGGCGTTACCTGCGCTGACCGGTGTGGCGCGGCGCTGGCCCGTCGTCGGCGTCACCGCCACGGTCGGTCTGCTCGCGTTGGCCGGGGCGCCGCCGTTGTCGTTGTGGGCGACCAAGGACGGCATCCTGGCCGCGGTGTTGGACGGTTCCACGGTGTTGGCGGTCATCACGCTGGCCGCCGCGGCGATGTCCGCCGCCTACGCCGCGGTGGTGCTGCGGATCATCTGGGCGCGGCCCACCCCCGACACCGGGCCGGAAATCAAGGCCCACTTCGACGAGGAGGAAACCGGCACCCGCCGGGTGCCGGCCGCGGCGCAGTCGGTGCTCGTGCCGTTGGCGGCGGCCGCCGCGGCCCTGGGGGTGTTGGTGTTCCCGCCGCTGGCGGGCCGGTGGGCAGCGACCGTCGGCGACCCGGGACGGCCGCAGCCGGGTGCGGTGGAGTTGGCCGGATCGGCTGTGCTGGTCCTGGTGGTCATCGCCCTGGTGATGTGGCGGCCGCCGCCCAAGCCGGGTTGGGCCGCCGGCTGGCTCGGCCTGGAAGGCGCCGCCAACGCAGTGATCGTCAGACCCACCCTGGCTGTGGCGGCCGCGTTGGCCCGGTTCGACGACGCCGTCATCGACCGGCCGGTCGGCGCGAGCGGCCGGGCCGTGCTGGCGGCGGCCCGGCTCGCCGACCGGGTGGACCGCTCCGGTGTGGACGGCGCGGTGACCGGGGTGGCCCGGGGGGCGGGGTGGCTGGGCCGGTTGGCGCGGCGCCCGCAGACCGGGCAGATCTACCAGTACTACCTGCAGGCCGTGCTGGTCCTGTTGGCCGCTGCGGTATTCCTGGTCTGGGTGGCATGAAGTGCTGACCGTCATCATCTTCCTGCCGCTGCTGGCCGCGGTGGTGCTGGCGCTGCTGCCGAACACGGCGGTCTGCGATCGGGTCGCCCGCTGGGCTTGGCTGGTGCTCACCCTGGTCGAGGTGGTGCTGGTCGGGGTGCTGTGGGCCGGCTACTCGGCCCCGCCAGCCGGGCAACTGGCCGCTGGGCAACACGTGGCGTGGCTTCCGGGTGTCGGCGTCAGCTACACCGTCGGGATCGACGGTCTGTCGCTGCCGCTGATCGCGCTGACTGCGGTGATCTTCACCGCCTGCGCCGCCTACGCGTGGCGGGAGCAACACCGCCCGCGGGCCCAGGCCGCGTTGTTCTGCTTCCTGCAGTCGATGTGCCTGGGCGTCTTCGCCGCCGGCGACCTGATCGTCTTCTTCGTCTTCTTCGACCTGTCCATCGTCGGTATGTATTTTTCGATCCTCCGGTGGGGGCACGGGCAGGCCGCCCGCTCCGCGCTGAAGTTCTTCCTGTACACATTTCTCGGGTCGTTGGTCATGCTGGCCGGGTTCATCGGCCTCTACGTCATCGCCGACCCGCACACCTTCGACATGGCGCAGCTGGCCCGGCAGGCCCCACACGGCGGTTCCGGCTGGGCCCGTGGGATTGTGCTGGCCGCCATCGTGATCGGGCTGGCCATCAAGACCCCGACCGTGCCGTTCCACACCTGGCTGCCGCCGGCTCACACCGATGCCCCCGCGGTCGGCTCGGCGGTGCTGGCCGGGGTGATGCTGAAGATGGGTACCTACGGATTCGTCCGGATCGCCATGCCGATGCTGCCGCAGGCCTGGCGGGAGTGGGCCTGGATCCTGCTGGCCGTCGGCATCGTGTCGGCGCTGTACGGGGCGCTGGTCGCGCTGGCCCAGAACAACCTGAAACGAATGATCGCCTACACCTCGGTCAACCACATGGGCTATGTGCTGATGGCGTTGGGCGCCGCCGGACTGCTGTCCGGCAGCACCACCGGCCGGCAGATCGCGGTGACCGGCGCCGTGGTCCAGATGGTCAGCCACGGCCTGATCACCGCCGCGTTGTTCCTGCTCGCCGGAGTGCTCCACGACCGGAAAGGCTCCTACTCGCTGGAGGACTACGGCGGGCTGGCGGAGCCGGCACCTCGCCTGGCCGGACTGATGGCGGTGGCCGCATTTGCCTCCCTGGGTATCCCCGGCTTCTCCGGTTTCATCGCCGAGTTCCAGATCTTCACCGGCAGTATCGGAACCGCGGCGGTGACCGCGGTGGCGCTGGTGGGCATCCTGATCACCGCGGCGCTGTTCCTGCGGGCCCTGCAACGGCTGCTCGTCGGGCCGGCGTCGGGACGTTCGGTGGGCTTCACCGACCTGCGGCGCCCCGAGATCACCGCCGTCGGCCTGCTCATGGCGCTCTCGCTGTTCATCGGCGTCGTCCCGCGGCCGCTGAATGACGTCATCGAGCCGGCGGCCCGCGTGGTCCTGGCCCAGGTCGATCGGTAGCGGCTGCCATGGACATGGGCGCGAGCCTGCCCCCGGTACTGCCGGAGATGACGCTGCTGGGCGGGGCGGTGGGCACCCTGCTGGCCGGATCGTTCCTGGCCCGGGACCGGCAGTGGATTGTCCGTAACCTGGCCATCGGGGTGCTGGCGATCTCCGGAGGGTTCGCCCTGGCCGGTCCGGGTGGCCTGATCCACCCCGGAACGGCGGTCTTCACCGGCACGTTCACCCCGGACGCCGCGACCGGAGCGGTGCGGCTCACCGTCATCGTCGCGACCCTGCTGGTCATCGGTCTGGGCCGCGCCGAACTGGCCGGGACACCCCGGGAATCCGAGACCTACACGCTGCTGCTGCTGGGCGGGTTGGGCGCCGATGTGGTCGCCGGAGCCAGCGACCTCCTCGTCCTGGCTGTTGGGTTCCTGCTGGCCAGCATCCCGTTGTATGCGCTGATCGGGATGACCCGCACCCGGGTCGCCGCCGAAGCGACCCTGAAGACCTACCTGCTCGGCGCGTTGCTGGGGATCGTCATGCTCGTCGGGGTGACCATCTTGACGTCGGCGGCCGGTGAGAGCCGCTACACCGACCTGACCGCCCGACTGCCCACCGCACCGGCTGGGCTGGTCGCCGCGGGCGCTCTGGCCGTCCTGGCCGGTCTGCTGTTCAAAGCCGGCGGGGTTCCTGGACACTTCTGGGTACCCGACGCCGCGCAGGGCGCCGGTACCCCGGCCGCCGCGTTCGTCACCACCATCCCGAAGGTCGGTGCGCTGGTCGCCATCTACCGGCTCGTCGAAGCGGTGCCGGAGGATGCGCACCTGCGGCTGCTGGTCGCGGTTCTGGCCGCGGCGAGCATGACCGTGGGCAACCTGGCCGCCTTCTTCCAAACCGACCCTCGCCGGCTGCTGGGCTGGTCCACCGTCAGCCAGGTCGGGTACCTGCTCATCCCGATCGCCGCCCTGCACCGCAGCGCCCTGGCCGAGCCGGCGCTGCTGCTCTACCTGGCCGGCTATGCGGCCAGCAACATCACCGCCTTCGCGGTCATCGCCGCCGAACCCGAACGTCGCACACTGGCCGACTACCGCGGCCTGTCCAGGCAGCGGCCCTGGCTGGCCGGTGCACTACTGGTGGCGCTGCTGAGCCTGGTCGGTACCCCACCCACCGCAGTGTTCGTCGGCAAGCTCACCGTGTTCACCGCCGGCTGGCAAGGCGGCTACGCCTGGCTCGTCCTGCTGGCGGTGCTCAACTCCGTGGCCAGCCTGTTCTACTACCTGCGCTGGATCGGCCCGGCGTTTACCTCAGACCGAACCGACCCGAATCCGGGCACCTCGAAGAAACCGCCGATCACCGCCCCCGCACCGATTGTCGGCGCCGCCGCCGTCCTGGTGCTCGGCCTGGCCGCCGGGCTGGTCCTGCGAGCAGTGACCGCAACGGGATGACGATGTTGCCAGCCCGTTGTCGGGCTACGCCATCGACGGGGATCCGGAGCCGTCACCGGATGCCGGCCGCACCTTTGGTCGACCATGATGCTGTCGGTGTCACGCCTTCGAGAGCCAGACGCCATATCGCCGCCCTTTCACATCCTGGAATGCCTGTGCCGGGTCTGAGCGGTGTGCACAATGAGGGGGTGAACGTGTCGATGGCATCTGAGCGCAACCGTGCGCCGGTGTACACGTTGGTTCGCTGGTTGCTGCTCGCCCTGGTCGGGGCCGGGGTGATCGGTATGCACGTGCTCAGCGAGCATGATCCCGGCGGCGGTCATGGCATGGTCATGGACACCACGATTTCCGCAGCCTCGATGGCGCAGCCGGCGGCGGCCCTCGAGCATCAGGCCATGCCCATGCACATGTACGTGAGCCCTGGTGGGTCTTCGGGCCCCGCTGTCAGTTCGGCATCTGATGCGTCATTAGTCGTCGCGGCTCCCACCAACCCGGGCATGTCCGGTTCGATGGCGATGTGTCTGCTGTTCCTCACCGCCGGCGGGGTGGCGATTGCCTTGCTGTTGATCGCTCACCGAGTTCGGCGGAGTTCCGTCGATCTCGCCGCCCGGCTCGGTGCGGCGTGGAGTTTCAGCCGAACAGGACCGCCCCCTTCGCTGCCTCTGCCGCATTCCCTGTGCATTTTGCGGGTGTAGAGCACCCACGCGCCTAGAACAATTGTTCGATGGCGTGTTTGGTGTGCCCCACTCACTCTCAAGATTGCAGGAGATCACCATGACCCAGACCTGTACCCGTATGGGTGCCCTCATCGCTGCCGCGGCCCTTTCAGTCGTTCTGGCAGCCTGCGGCACCACCAGCACGACCGCCGCAAGTGCGGCGAACACCTCCGCCAGCAGCACGGCCGCTCCAGCCACGTCGAGCACGGCGGCGGCGACGTCGACCTCTGGTTCGGTGGCGATGCAGCCAGGAGCCGACGGGCCGTTCAAGGCCGCGGATGTCACCTTCGCGCAGCAGATGCTAATCCACCATCAGGGAGCCGTGGCGATGGCTGACCTGGCACCGACCCGCGCTTCCAGTACCAAGGTCAAGGCGCTGGCCGCGCAGATCAAGGCGGAACAGACCCCAGAAATCCAGCAAATGACCGGGTGGCTTGCAGTCTGGGCGCCGCACCCGGCGATGTCCGGCATGTCCAGCTCGCCTGACGCGATGGGCGGCATGGCCGGTATGGGCTCTGACACCGGATCAGCCTCAGCATCCATGCCGGGCATGATGACCGACGCCCAGATGGGTCAGCTCACCGCGGCCACCGGGGCCCAGTTCGACAAACTGTTTCTGCAACTGATGATCGTGCACCACCAGGGCGCGCTGACGATGGCCAAGACCGAGAAAGCCGACGGCGGAAACACGGCCGCCCTGGCCCTGGCCGACTCCATCATGTCCAGCCAGAGCGCCGAGATCACCACCATGCAGGACCTTCTCAAGGCTTTGTAGCCCCCTCACGTCGCAGAACCGGCACGGGACACTTCCCCGATAGCCGGACCGTGCCGGTTCTGCGGCCCCATGGATCAACATCCCGGCGCCTTGCAGGCAACCCGGAGGTTCGGTGCCACCGACGCAAGGTGATGGCCCCGTGCCACACCCATCTCACCCCAGATATGCCCGACAGCAACAGATGCCTGCGCTTCCACTCCTGGCAGCGGCCGTGCCTGTACTGCCGTGTCTGTCGTGACACCCGAAGGACCAGTCATCACCATGACCCACCAATTCCGCTTCGCGCAGATCGCCGCGTTCTTGGCCGTGGGCGCGATTGCCCTGACCGCCTGCAGCGGTGGCTCGCAATCAGCTACCGTCACGGTCACCGTCGCGGCCACCGGACCCCCGACCGCGATCGGCCCGACTTCCACTGCCGCATCCGCACTCTCACCTGCCTCGAGCAGCCCGCCGGCGACGGGCACCCTTGCCCGGCTAACCAGCCCGGCGTCCTCACCAGCCGCCACGACGCCCGTCCTGCCGACGGCGGACCGCCCCACCATCAGCACCGTTCCCACCCCCCGGGCCACCGGTGTCTCCCCCATCACCCCGATCGTGGTGACCGCCACAGCGGGTACCTTGGTCGACCTGTCCGTCACCAACCCCGCCGGACGGCTCATCTCCGGCGACTATTCAACCGATGAAAAGACCTGGACGTCCAGCGAACCGCTGGCCTACGACCGCAAATACTCCATCGACGCAGTCGCAGCGACCGCTGCCGGCAGACGCAGCACCCTGACCACCCAATTCACCACCGTCAAACCCGCCCAGACCGTCTTCCCGTCGTTTTTTCCCAACCCGAAACTCACCACCGTGGGCATCGGCCAGCCGATGGTCGTCATCTTCGACAAAGCACCCATCAACCGAGCAGCGGCGGAAAAGACGCTGACCGTCACCACCGTGCCGGCGGTGAAGGGTTCCTGGTACTGGTGGGACAACCGGACCCTGCACTACCGGCCGCAAAACTATTGGACACCGGGGACCAAAATCACCGTCGCGGCCAAGGTCTATGGCGTCAACTTCGGCGGCGGAATGTACGGCGAAATCGACCGCACCCTCAACGTCACCGTAGGGCCGGCCAAAATTGCCAAGATCGACGACGCCACCAAGAAAATGCAGGTCTACATCGATAACAAACTGGTCCGCACCGTGCCGGTCTCCCTGGGCCGCAACCAAACCCTGGACGTAAACGGCAAGAAGATCTCGCTGGTCACCCCCTCGGGCATCTACGTCGCCCAGGAAAAATATGCCGTCCGGCAGATGAGCTCAGCGACCTACGGCCTGCCCACCAGCTACGACCTGGGCTATGACTCCAAAATCCCGCTCGCAGTCAGACTGTCCAACGGCGGCATCTTCATCCACTCCGCCCCGTGGTCGGTCGCCGACCAGGGCATCCGCAACGTCTCGCACGGCTGCATCAACATCAACCCCGCCGCCGCCCAATGGTTCTACAACACCTTCAGCTACGGCGACATCGTCCAGGTCACCGGAACCTCGACCACGCTGGCCCCCACCGACGGATTCAGCGACTGGAACATTCCCTGGGCCACGTGGCTGCAGGGCTCCGCCCTGTAGGCGCCGCGCAGCCGCAGCCCGTCAGTCGAGCGATCACACCTGGAATCCATCCTGGCGAGCGAGGATCCACTCCGAAAACGACCCCAGGCTCAGCGAACACGAAGGAAGTCCATGACCATCAATCATCCCGCGCGTCCCAGTTTTGATCCTGGCCGCCGACGGCTGCTCACCGCCACAGGACTGTCGGTGGCGGCAGTACTCCTGGGCGGCTGTACCACCCAGTCCGTGTCCCCTGCCCCGGCAGGTGGTTCCGCGGTGGCCGCCAGCGCCGGAGCCACCACCAGCGCAGGCCGGGCCACGATCCTTGCCGCCGAAGCCCGCCGGGCAAGGTCCGGTCGGAGCGTGAAATACACCCTGACGCCGCAGCACAGCCAGATTGATCTCGGCGGGGTCGTGGTCAGCACCCTGGCCTACGGCAGCTCCATCCCGGGCCCGCTCATCCGCGCCAACATCGGCGACGAAATGAGCGTGACAGTCAAGAACCTGCTCACCGATCCGACGTCGGTGCACAGCCACGGGGTTGCCATGCGCAACGACATGGACGGTGTTGCCCCCGCCAGCAAGGACATCGCCGCCGGCGGACAATTCACCTACACCTACACCGTTCCTCACGCGGGAACCTACTGGGCGCACCCGCATGTCGGCATACAAACTGACTACGGCCTCTACGCACCGATCGTCTTCGACGACCCGAACGAAAAGGTCACCTACGACACCGAATGGATTGTCGTCCTGGACGACTGGATCGATGGGGTCGGCAACAGCCCAACCCAGGAGCTCGCAGCCCTGCAGGCCGGCAACGGCGGGATGGCCATGGGGTCATCAACCACGTCGCCCGCCGCGGCGATGCCCGGGATGAACATGGGCAGCAGCCCGGCCACCGCAACAAGCAGCTCCGGTGCCATGGCGATGGGCGGCATGGGGGTCGGTACCAGCGTTTTGCTCGGCGGCGACGCCGGCGACGTCAAGTACCCGTACTACCTCATCAACGGGCGAATCCCCGCCGCCCCGGTCACCTTCAGCGCCAAGCCCGGCCAGCGGGTCAGGATCCGGATCATCAACGCCGGAGCCGACACCGCATTCCGGGTCGCCCTGGGCGGACACCCCATGACCGTGACGCACACCGACGGCTACCCCGTGGTGCCGAAGGACGTCGACGCGATACTGATCGGGATGGCCGAACGATACGACGTGGTGGTCACCCTGAAAGACGGCGTGTTCCCCCTGGTGGCCTTGGCTGAGGGCAAAGGCGGCCTGGCCCGAGCATTGATCCGCACCGGATCAGGTCAGGTACCCGCGGCCAGTGTGCAGCCGACCCAGTTGCAGGGCCGCATCGGTGTGGCCACCTCATTGTTGCCGGACCCGACGGCAATGTTGCCGGCGGGTACCCCCGACGCGGAGCTGACCGCGACCCTGGGCGGCGGGATGATGCCCTACCGGTGGACGATCAACGGACGTGGCTACGACCAGACCGTTCCGCTGCAGGTACGGCAGGGTCAACGGCCCCGGCTCACCCTGTCCAATGAGACAGATATGTGGCACCCCATGCATCTGCACGGCCACACCTTTGCGCTGGTACGGCCCGACGGCCAACCCGGGGTGCGCAAGGATACGGTCATCGTCAAACCCCGGACCACGATGGCGCTCGATCTGCTGGCCGACAACCCGGGCGTGTGGATGCTGCACTGCCACAACGGTTACCACAGTGAATCCGGGATGATGACGAGATTGGAGTACAGCCTCTAACTCCGCCAGGCATCTCACCAAAATGGTTGCCGTCAAGACGCTGCGCGACGTCGGCGAGGTCGCCCGCCTTCGACACCCGGCTCGACCCTACGAAATTCAGTTCCGTCTACTCCGTGCTCCGTTGTCACAAACGCCGCCGATGCAGCACAACGACGCTGACCCTGGATCGTTTCCGTCCCGGACATCGGTGACCTCCGGGACTTGCCTGTCGTCGATCTTCGGCAGTACCTGTCTTCTGGTCAGCGCCCGCCGCCGTCGTTGCCTCGCCGCCCGGTGGCCGCTCCGACCAACCGGAGGGCGAGCAGGTAGAAGAGGACACCGGCCACGCCGCCGACGATCCAGGAGATGTCGACACCGCCCAGCCCGGCCACCAGCGGCCCGGTGTAGAAGGTCTGCACGATGAACGGGACCTGCGCTGCCACAGCCAACAGGTACGCAATCAGACCGGGCCACAGGAATCCGCGGTAGCGGCCGGCGGGGGTGAAGAACGACGGGACGTCATAGTCACCGCGCCGGATGAAGTAGTAGTCGGTCAGGTTGATTGCGCTCCAAGGGATCAGGACGTAGAGGAGCACACCCAGGAAGTTGGACAGGTTCCCGACGAACGCCTGGTAACCCCACAACGCACATGCGGTGCCGACACCGATGATCATCAGCGACCCGACGACGCGCACGACGACGGACCGCCGGATTGTGTGCACGCAGCTGAGAATGCCGGCGACGGCCAGCATGCCGGTGTAGGAGTTGACGACGTCCGAACCGATCAGGCTGATCGCCATCACCGGCAGTACCCACCGGCCGGACACATCTGCGATGGCGGCGACGGTGGAGGAGGCCTCCGGTAACAAGCCGGTGAGGTACGCCCCGACGAAGGCACACAGCACCGTCGGGACACCGATGCCCAGCGTGACCGCGGCGAACGTCCGGCGCAGGTTCACCGTCGGCGGCAGGTACCGGGAGTAGTCCGAGACGTACGGCGCCCAGCTGACGACGGTCACCACGAACAGCCCGGTCGCCGCCATGAAGGCCGCGAACGTCGGTGGCGTCGTTCCGGCGGCAGCCCCGGTCGGTGCTCCGCGGTCGATGGCCTGGATCAGCACGACGACGAATGTGACTGCCAGGATCGGGGTCATGATCTTCTGGAAACGGTGGATCCAGTCGTAGCCGAACACGGTCAGCACCACCACGGGCACCACCAGGATCGCTATCCACGCCGGGATGCTGACCTCGCCGATCAGCAGGTTCATCGCATCGGCCTGGATGACCAGTTGCGCGGCCAGGAACCCCACGTCCAGGACGATCGACGCGGCGAAGATCAGCACCGCCCCGTAGAACCCGAACTGGCCGCGGCTCTGGATCATCTGCGGCACACCGAGTTTTGGCCCCTGGATCGCGTGGAACCCGACCAGCGCCAACCCGATGAGCGTCCCGACGACGATGGAGATGCCTGCCCACAGCAGGTTTAGGCCCAAGAAGACGGTGACGCCGCCGAGCACGACGACGAAGATGTTCGCGTTCAGCCCGAACCACAGCGTGAACTGGTCGCGGACCCGCCCGTGCCGCTCCGCCAGCGGGACCTGGTCGATCGACCGCACCTCGACGCGCGCCGAGCCTCTGCCCGGCCGCGAAGTTGTCTCCCGGGTGTTCACGTGCCCCTACCGGCTCTCCGTTGCCATCCGTGCGCCGGTCGGCGTCCAAGGAAAATGGTGGTTCTGCGCACCCACCGAACGTACCGGGAGCTCCTGCTTGCTGCGGACCCTCCGCGGAAGAGCCGAACAAGGCTCTCGCGTCGCACTTCAGCTGCGGGCGCCTTCGACGGTCGCGGGCTGGGCGGGGTGCCTGGGCGGCTTGGGGGCATCCAGATGACCGAGGGTGTGACATTCGAAGGGCCGTTCGGCGTAGGACTTGGCCTCGGCCAGGACTCTGGGACATGACGGTAGGCCGCCGCCGATCAGATAGAACGGCAGGTCGCGTTGGCCGGCCTCTCGGGCGGCGGCGATGAGTGCGCTCAGAACGCTCGAGGCCACGTCCTGCATCTCGTCGATGACACTGAACGCTTTGAACGTGCCGGGAGTGGTTTCGAACTTTCCGCCCCAGCCACTGCCTTGGAGCTGCCCGAGGGACTGGTACAGGCCCCGGGCGAGAGTGGATTGAAAGTTGTCCTGCCCGGCGCCGGCTTCGACCTCGGGGACGACGGTGGAATGACCCAGCGATCTGGGCCAGGTATGACTGTCCGGCTCGCGCGGAATCGAAGGTGTGGAGCAATATGTCCACCCCAGCGAACCCCTCGACGGTGCGGAAGAAATCAAGGGCCCAAGGTCATCAGCATGGTGGGTTGGCGATCGGGCACGAGAGTCGTTCTGCCGCAGCTCTACAGCGCAGAACATGGTGTGCTGGAACGATGTTGAACTCTTCGACGGCTCGCCGTTCCGGTGTTCTCTCCGTGTTGTTTTTGGTGGGTCTGGCGGTGGCCGGCTGCGGCGGCGGTCAAGCCGCCGGCAGCAGTCAGTCGGCCGCCCAGGGCGGCGCAGGAATGATGGGCGGGAACTCGACCAGCCAACAGGGCTATCCCGGGATGATGGCGGCAGGTCCTGGCTACACCTACTCGCAGCTGTCCTGCTCCGCCCCGACATCACCTGCTGGGCAACGGGTCGACGTCATATTGGCCGACATGGGTATGACGACAATGATGGGCGGCGTCGCGCCGATGAGCTCCCGCATGATGCTCAACGCCAGCCCGGCCACCGTCCCTGCGGGCCAGGTCAGCCTGGTGGCAACGAACGTCGGGTGGCGCACCCACGAGCTGGTGATTCTCCCGCTGAGCGTGGGCGCCACCGCCGGCAGGCGGATCGTCGGGTCCGACGGCAAGGTCCTCGAGACGGGCAGCCTGGGCGAGGCGTCAGGTAGCTGCGCCGCGGGGACAGGCCAGGGCATCACGGCGGGTCAGGTCGGCTGGGTCACGCTGAGCCTGGCGCCCGGCCGTTACGAACTGGTGTGCAACCTCCAGAACCACTACGCCGACGGGATGCACCAGGAGTTCACGGTCAACTGAACCGCTGCGACTGCGCCGGCCTCGCCGACTGTCTGCGTGGCCCGCCGCTGTAGGAGGTAGTCCAGTCATGCCTGGCCGCGCGGATCGGAAGGCCCGGTGTGGTCGGGACGAAAGGCTCTGTGTGGCCGGAGCCGGCACGTGGAGGGTGAGCGGTAGGAAGCAAGGCCTCATGGGATTGTCTGCGCGGTTGAGGTCAGGCGAGCCTTGCGGAGCAGAAGGGTTGAAACGTCATGTTCTGGTATGGCAACGGCATGAGCGGTTGGGGTTACGGCGTGATGGGTTTCGGGATGATCGTGTTCTGGGTCCTGTTGATCGCGCTGCTGGTGGGAGTGTTCCGGCACAACCGGAGTCACGATGAATTCTCAGGGAGCCGGACCGGGGCGCTCACTGCCGACCAGTTGCTGGCCGAGCGGTTCGCCCGCGGCGAGATCGATCAGCAGGAGTACGAAGACCGGCAGGCGGCGCTCCGCGATCACGTCCGGTAGATCCGAAAGGACTTGGCTCCGCGCCGCCGATTGGTGCACAGCCTGGTGACGCATGACATGCCCTCCGACTCAGACGGGTCCGGCGGCGGCAAGGAGCTTGGGTGATGAACGTGAATGATGTTGTCGTCATCGTGGGGACGGTGCTGGCCTGCGCGGGATTGTGGTGGTTCTTCTTCGGGTCCCGCACCCAGACCCGCCGCGCCGACACCGATGGCCAGATCCAGCAGGTGACGGTGGTGGTCCGCGGCGGCTACAGCCCGCAGCGCATCGAAGCCGTCGCCGGGGTTCCGCTGCAGATCACCTTCGACCGGCAGGAATCGGGCGAGTGCAGCAGCCGGGTCGTGTTCAGCGACCTTCGGCTGAGCGCGACCCTACCGGCGTTCGAGAAGACGATCGTGGCGTTCACTCCGGAACATGCCGGTCAGTTGGGTTTCTCGTGCGGGGAGAACATGATTCACGGGTCGCTGACCGTGACCCCTGCGGTGGGCGGGCAGCCCGCGATGACAGCGGCGGTATCCGGCGCCGGCGCAGGCGGCGGGACGGACCCCGCGGCGGCCGCGGCGGACGAGGCCCGCGAAGCCAAGGCCCGGCAGAGTGAGATCAGCGACCTGACCCGCCGGGTCCTCGTCAGCGCTGTCCTGACCGCGCCGGTGCTGTTCGCGGTGATGACCGCGGACCTGTTCGGGGCGACGTGGATGCCGGCGCTGTTGCTCAACCACTGGTGGCAGTTGGCCCTGATCAGCCCGGTGATGTTCTACGCCGGCTGGCCGATCCACCGCACCGGGTGGCTGGCGCTGCGGCACCGGGCCGCGGACATGAACACCCTGGTCACCCTGGGTACCACCGCCTCCTACGGGTTCAGCGTGCTGGTGACCGTGGCCCCGACGTTGCTGCCGGTCGCCGTCCGCGATGTCTATTTCGAGGCGGTCGGGGTGATCCTGACGCTGATCCTGCTCGGCCGGTTGCTGGAAGCCAAAGCCAGAGCCGGCACCGGGGAAGCGATCCGCGCGTTGATCGGCCTGACCCCGCACACCGCCCACCGCCAACGCGGCGATACCGAATCCGACATCGACGTCGCCGACGTCACCGTCGGCGATGTCCTCATCGTCCGGCCGGGGGAGAAGATCCCCGTCGACGGGACACTGCTCGATGGCCGCTCCACGGTCGATGAATCGATGGTCACCGGCGAGTCCATGCCGGTCACCAAGAACACCGGCGACACCGTCATCGGCGCAACCGTCAACCAGACGGGTTCGTTCCGGATGCACGCCGACCGGGTCGGGGCCGACACCGTGCTCGCCCAGATCGTGCACCTGGTGCAGCAGGCCCAGGCCACCCGCGCACCCATCCAACGCCTGGCCGACAAGGCCTCCGGGTACTTCGTCCCGGCCGTCATCATCACCGCGCTGGCCACCTTCGCCGCCTGGTACGTCGCGGGTCCACCGCCGGGGTTGACCCTCGGACTGGTCTCCGCGGTCGCGGTCCTGATCATCGCCTGCCCCTGCGCGCTCGGGCTGGCCACCCCACTGTCGATCATGGTGGGCACCGGAAAGGGCGCACAGGCCGGCATCCTGATCCGCTCCACCGCCGCCCTGGAGACCGCGCACACCCTTGACACCATCGTCCTGGACAAGACCGGCACCCTCACCGCCGGAAAACCTCGTCTCACCGACGTCCTCACTCTCGCCCCCTGGACCGAAACGGACCTGCTACGGCTGGTCGCCGCAGCCGAGTCCCGCTCAGAACATCCCCTGGCCGGCGCCATCGTCGCGGGCGCCGCCGACAAACGCATCCCCACCGCCACTCTGACCGACTTCGACTCCATCACCGGGGGCGGAGTCACCGCCCACGTCGACGGTCACCACCTGTTGGTCGGCAACCACCGGCTGCTGACCGACGCCGGTATCGACGCCGCCCCGCTTCAAGGGGATGCCGAACGTCTGGCCGGTGAGGGGAAGACCGCGATATACGTCGCGGTCGACGACCTGCCGGCCGGGGTCATCGCCGTCGCGGACACCCTGAGACCCGACGCGCCCGCAGCTGTCGCCGCGCTGCGTCGCCTCGGCCTGCAGGTGCACATGCTCACCGGCGACAACCAGCGCACCGCCACAGCGATCGCCCGCCAAGCTGGAATCGACCATGTCCTGGCCGAAGTCCTCCCGGAGAACAAGGCCGCCGAAATCCAGCGTCTGCAGGCCGCCGGACGCAAGGTCGGCATGGTCGGCGACGGCATCAACGACGCGCCCGCGCTCGCCGCCGCCGACGTCGGGCTGGCCATCGGCACCGGCACCGATGTCG
This sequence comes from Nakamurella sp. UYEF19, assembly GCF_040546275.1. Classification (NCBI taxonomy): domain Bacteria; kingdom Bacillati; phylum Actinomycetota; class Actinomycetes; order Nakamurellales; family Nakamurellaceae; genus Nakamurella; species Nakamurella sp. UYEF19. Next base: position 39,339 of record NZ_JBEPNO010000033.1, read on the forward strand.
CCATCGAGGCCGCTGACATCACCCTGATCTCAGGGAACCTCGGTGGGCTGGTCACCGCGATCACCCTGAGCCGCGCCACCATGCGCAACATCCGGCAGAACCTGTTCTTCGCGCTGGCCTACAACGCGATCGGCATCCCCATCGCCGCCGGCGTCCTCTACCCATTCCTGGGATGGCGACTATCACCGATGATCGCCGCCGCCGCGATGGCCCTGTCCTCGCTGTCGGTCGTCGGCAACGCCAGCCGACTGCGCCGCTACCACCCGCCCAGAATCCAACCCGACCCGGCCGACACCCAGCCTGACCCCGGCCCCACCACCATGGACATCGCGACACCGACGTCCACGCCACAAGAGCAGCCCGCGGTCGCCGCCACATCGACCAGGACGTGACAACCAGTCCTCACCACCTGCCTACCCGCGGTTGACGCAGCAGCCCCGCACACGCTCCCGCGTGCGGTCAATTGCATGGTCGAGCCACAATTCACCGTAGGAAAGGCACGAATGCCGAAATTGACAGCTTCCGCCAGCAGTAACCTCGACGCCCAAGGCTTTGGGGGCCTGGACCAGCAGGCCAAGGCGCGCCAAGCATGGTCACTGCGGTTTACCCCGGCAGTGGCCGTCACCCTGGTGGTAATCGGCCTGATCCTGCAGTCGCCGATCTGGTTGGCGGCCATGTCACTGATCGCCCTCACCGGAGCCCTGTGGCCGGACGGGATGCTCATCGATCTGCTGTACAACCACATTGTCCGCCACCTCCTTCACACCGCGCCGCTGCCACCCACCCCCACACCCCGCCGGTTTTCCTACCTGCTGTCCACCGTCCTCCTGGCCGGTTCCGCCATATCCTTCCAGGCCGGATTGACGGTACTGGGAGGAATCCTGGCAGCGATGGTCATCATCGGAGGCGCCCTCCTGACCACCACGCTCTGGTGTCTTGGATCATGGATCTACCGGACCCTTTTCCCGCGCGCAGCGGCGTGAGAGGCCGCGACTGCGCTGCTCCCGTTAGATCCGGCCCGGCATGCTCCAGCCGGTCGGTCACGAAAATGACACCAGCCCGGAATCAGTAGCACCGGCAAATACACGGCCCCGCAACCGATATCAGGGCCGCAGCAGCGTGGCACAGGAACGTGAAACCCTAGGCCGGCGGTTCGTCGTCGGCGGTGTGGGTGAAGGTGACCAGCTGCAGCCGGCAGGTGTCCTTCAGCAGCTGCGGGAAGTCGTGGGCCGGTTGGTTGTAGACGACGCGGCCCTGTTTGCGGGTGGTGACCAGGCCGGCGCTCCCAGCAGGGCGTAGGAGGCGGAGTCCTCGCTGAGATCGAGAGACAGGGCCAGGTCCCCGACGCACAGTTCCTCGGCCCCATTCAGCGCCTAGATCAGGCGGAGCCGCACCGGTCGGCCATCATCGACAGCAGCCCGGTCGTCGGGCGACGTCGTCGGCGTTCGGGATGCGGCTGCGGGCGTGGGCGACCCTTGCGTTGGCTCGTCGAGATCGAGGATTGCCGGCATGCCGTCGTGGTTCGGGCCGAGCAAACGATCTACACGCACAGGACCGTGGCGCACCTCGCACCGGAGGTGATCTGGCCCAGCGGCGGCCGCGGCGACTTGTCGGGGTCGTATCTGTACCCGAGGCCCCATACCGTGGCGATCCGTACTGGCACCGCCGGGTCTGGTTCGATCCTTTCCCGCAGCCGACGCACATGGACGGTCACCGTCGCGCAATCGCCGTTTGATCAGCCCCACACCTGGGTCAACAGCTGTTCGCGGGTGAATACTCGCCCGGGATGTTCGATGAGAAACCTCAACAGCTCGAACCCGCGCGCGGTCAAAGCCAACGGCCACCCATTGCGCACCACTGTGCGGGACACCACATCCAAGACCAGATCCCCGTCGCAGCAATATGTTTCCTGCGCATCAGCCCCCTCTGAGAGTGCGCGCGGCGGCGCCCGTCGGAGCAACCCCGCTACCCGCAACGTCAGTTCGCGGGGGCTGAACGGTTTGACGACGTAGTCGTCGGCGCCGCACTCCAGGCCGACCACCCGATCTGATTCTGACCCCCACACCGACAGGATCACCACCGGGACGTTCGAGAACTGGCGAATCTGCCTGCACACCGCCAACCCGTCCATCTCCGGCACCATGAGTTCCAACACCACCAGATCCGGCCGGTAGTGGTGAAACGCCGCCACACCACCTGCTCCCGTGGCCGTTTCGAGCACCTCGTACCCGGCCCTGACCAGGTACCGGCGGAGCACTTCCCGCACCACCGGATCTCCGTCGATGATCAACACCCGGTACGGCGCCCCGACGCCGGATCCATCAGACCTTATCGACGCCGGAAAAAAAGGCCGTCGGTGGAGCCGCCTGGGCTGGCGGAGCTGCGGAGGCTCGACGGGGCCGTTTGTCCTGCGCTGGTAGCAGGTGCCGGCCTGGCCAGTGGCGTTGCCGCGGCCGCCCGGAACGCTGCAGAACCCGCGCACGCTGGGACCCAACGGCCGCCGCCGGAAAAAGTCTCCATGCCCACGGTCGCCTTCATAGGACGGCCACGCCGGTCGCGGTGGCGTCCGACGGGCGGGGTAGGCGGGTGTGGCCGCGGCTCAGCATGGTCGTGATCGCCTGCGCGGGCATGGCTTTGGCGAAGTAGAACCCTTGGCTGAAGGTGCAGCCCAGGTCGGCGACCAGTTGGCGTTGGGCGGCTGTTTCCACTCCTTCGGCGATGACGGTCATCCCCAGGCCGCGGGCCAGTTGCACGATGGCGCCGATGATGACGCCAGCGGCGGGTTGCGCTCCGAGGTCGGCGACGAAGCTGCGGTCCACTTTGAGGATGTCCACCGGATATTTCTGCAGGTAGTTCAGTGCGGCGTAGCCGGTGCCGAAGTCATCCAACGCCACCTTCACCCCGAGGCGCCGCAGTTCGGTCAGGACCGTGAGGGCGCGGGTTTCATCGGCCAGGAAAGCACTTTCGGTGATTTCCAGGGTCAGGGTGCGGGGGTCGGTCTGGGTGGCGTCGATGACGTCGGAGACGGTGTCCAGGTATCGGGTGGACATCAGCTGGTGGGCGGAGACGTTGACGGCGACGCCCAGCTGCGGGGCCGAATGTGGTTGCCAGCGGTGCAGATCGGTGCAGGCCCGCTGCAGCACCCAAGTTCCCAGGGGCTGGATGAGGCCGGACTGTTCGGCCAGCGGGATCAGGGTGGCGGGCGGGATCGGTCCGTGGGCGGGATGATCCCAGCGCAGGAGGGCTTCGAAGCCGGTGACGTGTCCGTCGGCGGTGGTGACGATGGGTTGGTAGGCGGTGTGCAGTTCACCTCGGGCGGCGGCCCGGTGCAGGTCCCGTTCCAGTTCGCTGTGATGATCGGTGACGGTCTTGAGCTGCGGGTCGAACACCTGTTGCCGGTTCCCGCCTTCTCTTTTGGCCTGGTACATGGCGCTGTCGGCATCATCGAGCAGTTCCTCGGGCGTGCGGTCGCGTCCCTGGGTGTGGGCGATGCCGATGCTGGCGGTGATGGTCACCGAGGTGGCGGACAGGACGAAAGGGTGGGCCAGGCCGGTCAGCAGTCGAGCGGCGATTGTGGCGGCGGCCTCAATGTCCTCGAGGTCTTCGCAGAGGATTACGAATTCATCGCCGGAAAGCCGGCCCAGGGTGTCGCCGGGGCGGATCAGCCCGGTGAGCCGCCGCCCGGCGGAGATGAGCAGTTCATCGCCGGCGGCGTGGCCGTGGGTGTCGTTTACCGTCTTGAGGCGATCCAGGTCGACGAACAGCACCGCGCAGATCCTGCGTGACCGGCGGTTACGTCGGCAGGCATGTGCAAGGCGGTCCAGGATCAACGTGCGGTTCGGCAGACCGGTCAAGACGTCGTGCAACGCCTGCTGTCGGGACCGGTCGCCGGGCATCCTGCAGGTCCAGTCGGGCCTGCGCGTTCAGCAGATAGGCGGCGGCAACGTCGGCCAACGTTTCCGCCGCCTCCATCGCCGCCGCCGACAACGGTCCGGGGGTGTCCCGGTACAGGTCCAGTGCGCCCAACGGCTCCACCCCATGGCGCAGGGGAAAGGTGAACACCGCCCGCAGACCGGCGGTCAACGCCCGCGGCGTGAACGCCGGGAACCGGTGCTCGGCGGCCAGGTCCGGGACCGCGACTGCTTCGCCGGACCGATACGCCAACAGGCACGGCCCCTCGTCTAGTTCGGTCTGCAGCTGCTCATACCGCAACGCGGCCGGGTTGGATGCGGCGATGTAGCGGGGGTCGGCGTCGGCGGAGATCAGGGTGACGCCGGCGGCGGTGACCGGCAGGATCGCCGCGATTTCGCTGACCAGGTGGTCAAGGATCGCCTGGATGGGAAAGTCGGTGCCCATCGTGTGGGCGAAATCCCGTAGCACCTGCGAGAGTCGATGATCCAGCCCATCACCGTGCAAATCCGGTCGCGCTGCGGCATCGCGATCGGACTGGAAGGGGGCACCCCCAACCGGGTCACCGGAGGTGAAGGCCCCGGGCGGTCGGTGGAACCGGCATCGCTCAGGTCCGTACAGCTCATGAGAGGGGCATCCCGGTACGGACGACAATCCTGGACACGAAGGTGGGCGGCGGGAAGAAGATCTTCCAGTAGGTCCGCCGCGGCCGTGGTGGCGGCGGGTGGACCTTCCCACACCGGCTGTGGATTGTCAGCAAAGCAAACGCTACCTGACCTGCGATGCGGGGACGGCAAGACCGTTGAAGATCAAACGGGTGCATCCTGGATCCCTGTCAGCCGCGCGGATCGGTCCGGCGGTCCCGGGGTCAGGTCAGCTGGCCCGTTTGTTCTCGTCGAAAGGGTCCGGTTGATGGTCGACTTCAAGGACGCTGTATGCGATGGCGGCGATGCTGACACCAGCGGCGTCGGCTCGGCGGGATAGTTCGGTGCGGGCCTGCGCCGGTGGGTGGCCCTGCCCGATGAGGAAGCCGATCGCCTGGTCCACGGTGGACCGATCGGCTAGTTCATCCACCCCCTGCTGGGCCTCGATGGCGGTGGGCGGCGGTAGGTGCTGATCCAGGACCACCGAGCCGCCCCCGTCCCAGGTGGCGCGGGCGTCGGCGGCCAGATCCACGAAGGCGCCAGGGTTTTCGGCGTACAGCACCAGATGAGCGCCCGTGGCGCTTGCGGGCGGGGTTGTTAGGGGCAGCAGCATCGAACTGGACGCGGTGTGGGAGTTCATCGCTGTCACGGTGACCGGCTCACCTGCGATGGTCACGGTGATCACCAGTCCGGCGAACGAGGCGATCGCTGCGGTCAGGTCTTCGACGAGCACGGCCAGGATGGTGTTCAAATCGTCGCCGCTGCCCTCCAGAGCTTCGGACAGGGCATCCAACTGGTCAGCCATATTCAATGGGCGGGGACCGTCCACACCGAACTCCGGGCGTCCCGATCGCTGATCTGTGGTGCCCGGGCCGGGTCCCGCGGCGGTGGCGGGGCACGATGCAAGCGCGGAGGACGGGGGTCGGGCCCCAGATCCTGCTCGTGCCGCGCCGCCGACCCTACGCCGCACCATCGGATTTGCCGACCCCCGTTGGTCAGTCGGTGTGCGGCCGGCGGGCGCGGGCCCGGGCGGCGGCCTTGGCCACGATCTGCTGGGCCACCACCGTCAGCTTGACGTGTTCGTGCTGGCTCATCTGCTGCAACCGGCCGAAGGCCTGCTCGGCGGTGTCGCCGCTGCGGCTGATCATGATGCCGATGGCCTGGTCGATCACCGGCCGGCTGGTCAACGCGGCCTGCAGCTGGGTGGCCAACCGCTGGCTCTGCGCGAGGATCTGCGCGTTCAGCACCGAGATCGCCGCCGGCACCGCGAACAACTCCCCCAACTGCTCGGAGCGTTCGTCGAAGGCGTCCTTGGCGTGGGCGTACACGTTCATCGCCCCCACCACCCCGCCGGGCGTCACCAGCGGCAGCGAGAGCACACTGTGCACCCCCAAACGCCCGGCGCGGGGCCCGAACCGCGGCCACCGCGGGTCACCACCCAGGGAACCCGACCGCATCGTGGTACCCGTCTCTGCGGCGCTGATGCACGGGCCCTGCCCGATGCTGTACTGGATGTCATCGATCTCGCGGACGAAATCGGTGCTCTTGACGATGATGTCGGCCCGGTCGGGTTCCAGCAGTGTCAATCCGGCGCCGTCGGCGCCGGGGATGGCCTGCACCGCCATGCTCGCGACTTTGGTCAGCAACTCCACCAGCCCGAACCGGCTCGCCGACAGTGTCGCCAGCTGCGACAAACTGGCAGCCAGGTCGGCGTCCTGCTGCTCCGATTCGCCCAGGAAAAGATGACGCGGCCCGTCCGCGGTATCGGGCACTGCTTCACCGTCCGGCGGTCGCTCATATTCTGGTGCTTCGGCCTGCTCGGCATCGTCCATCGAAGGCTCCTTGCCGCAACACATCTGAAGTGGTCAAGGTGACGCTACCGCTCGCCTCCACCCTTACGGTGAATGGCTGCGACTGGCCCCGTTCCACCGGGGCACAGTCTGCTGCCTTCTCCAATCGGGTACCAGCGGCTACTGTTCGTGTCGCTGAGTAACACAGCCGGTCTGGGACCGGTATTCGCCGCCCCACGGGGTCGCGGGCGCCGACAACTGCAGTGAGCCGCCCACGCATCGTTCAGGCTCTCGCAGTTGCCACTGGATCGCCCTCATGACCTTGCCCTTGGCTCCGCCTGCTCCACGATTCCGGTTGGCGAACCCCACCTGCCACGCCCGGCCCTGGAGCCGGCTGCGACCCGCCGTTCTCGGATCCACCGCGTCTCCATCCAACGGGGTGCCGACCGTGCCGGTGAGCAATAATTGAAACCTGTGGACGAGCGTGGAGGACGTACCTCCCCGGTGGTCCTGACATTTCGACAAACAAGACCCGCGCTGGCAGGCGCTGG
>NZ_JBEPNO010000034.1:0-42634 GCF_040546275.1 Nakamurella sp. UYEF19
ACATCCAACCCTGGGAAGACGGCGGACCCTCCAACTACAGCAACGGGTGCCTGCTGTGCCGACGACACCACACCCTGATCCACCACAGCGACTGGGAAATCCGCCCGGCCCCCGACGGCCAGCCCGAAATCATCCCGCCCGCCACCCACGACCCCACCCGAACACCGTTGCGCAACACCCTCAACCACCAACCACAATTCAGCTGGCCACAACGAGCCTGACCGACCCACCAGCCAGCCAGGGACAGGCGCACAGGACGACGCGACGCCTCCAGCACGGCACCAAACGGTCAGTCCAGCGCTAGCCGATTACTTCAGCGCTACCCGATTAGTTCAGCGCTACCCGATCAGTCCAGGGGCTACCCGTTGCTCGCGGCGAGTACGGCGCTAGGTCTCCGTCGGCTGCAGCCGACCCGAGTGGCCCGACAGATCACCCAGCCGACTGCAGCCAGGCCTAGTTCCCACCGGCCGCAGCGGGCCAGTTCCCAGCCGACTGCAGCCAGGCCCAGTGCCCAGCCCGCTGAGGCCGCAAGGCGAGTGGCTTACTTCCAGCTCTGCAGGATCCGGGTGATCTGCTCGCCGAGGACGTTCTGCAGGCGGGGGCCGAAGCTGATCCGGCCGACGCCGAGCGGGCTGAAGTCGGCAAGGGACTGCTTCTCCGGGAAAGCAATGGCGTTGACGGGCAGCGGTAACTCGGCCGCCAGCCGAGCCCAGGTCGGGCCGTCGTGGCCGCCCACCGGGTACAGCACGTCGGCACCGGCGTCGGCACACAGCTTGAGCCGGGCGATGGCGCGCTCGACCCGATCGGCTTCGTCGCCCACCTGCTTCACGAACAGGTCGGTACGGGCATTGATCACCAGGTGGACGCCGGCGGCCTCGGAGGCCGCGCGCAGCGCGCCGACGAGATCCGCATGCTCCTGCGCCGAACGCAAGCGGCCACCCTCGCTGTGCACGGTGTCCTCGATGTTGAAACCGACGGCGCCGACGGAGATCAGGCCCTCGACCAGACGCTCGGGGGTCTCTCCGTATCCGGATTCAATGTCCACCGATACCGGGATGTCGACCTTGGCGGTGATCTGGGCGACCCTGGTGAGCAGCTCGTCGAAGGTCAGACCCTCGTTGTCCGGCTTACCGATCGAGGTGGCCGCCGGGTGGCTGCCGACCGTCAGTCCGAGGAACCCTGCCTGCTCCGACAGTTCGGCGGACCACGCGTCCCAGACCGTCGGCAACACGGCGGGTTGACCCGGCCGGTGTAGCTCGAGGAACGCAGTAGCCCTGGCGGACAACAACTCTGACATCAACGGTCTCCCTGGAACTCGGTGGTCTCGAACGGCCCGGTCGGGCCGGACGATGTGGCAGCTACCGCAACCGACGCGGCTACGGTGGCCTGCTCTCTGACGGCAACAGCGTGGCCAAGAAACAACATCGCATTCGACTCAGCAACATCCTGGCCGACTCGACCACATCCTGGCCGACTCGACCCACAGTGCAGGCAGCTGGACCACAGTGCGGGCACCTCGCCGGGGTGGTGGAGCACAGCCAGCCACAGCGTGGTCAACTCTATCGCGTACGACCGAAACTCCCACAGCCGGTGAACCTCGGTCGCACGTGCACCGAACTCAGACGAAGGCGCTCTTGCCGGTGATCGACCGCCCGACGATGAGAGCGTTCATCTGGGCGGTGCCCTCGTAGGAGTAGAGCGCCTCCGCATCGGCGAAGAACCGGACGGCGTCACGGTCGAGCAGGATCCCGTTGCCGCCCATCAGCTCTCGCGCCCAGGCGGCCGTCTCCCGGAGCCGAGTGGTGGAGTACCACTTCGCCAGCGCGGCCTGCTCATCACGGAAGATGCCGTCCTGCTGCAGTTGAGCAACCCGGACGGCCATACCGAGGGAGGCGGTGATGTTGCCGAGCATCCGGGCGAGAAGGTCCTGGATCAGCTGGAAGTGGCCTATCGGCTTGCCGAACTGCACCCGCTCCTTCGCATAGGCGACAGCGGCCTCGTAGGCGCCGATCTGGCAGCCGACGGCCGACCAGGTGACGCCGCCGCGGGTGGTCCGCAGTACCCGGCTGGTGTCGCGGAAGGAATTGGCGTTGGCGAGTCGATGGTCGTCGTCGACCCGGCAGTCGGTCAGCAAGATGTCGGCGTTCTGCACCGTACGCAGCGAAAGTTTGCGCTCGATCTTGGTGGCGACGAAACCGGGGGTGTCCTTCTCAACCACAAAACCCTTGACCTGGTTGTCGCCTTCGTCCTTGGCCCAGATGATCGTCAGGTCCGCGAACGTGGCGTTGCCGATCCAGCGCTTCGCACCGTTGAGCACCCAGTGGTCGCCGTCGCGCCGGGCGGTGGTGCGCATCCCGCCGGCCACGTCGGATCCGCCGTCGGGTTCGGTCAGCCCGAAGGCCCCGATCAGCTCCATCCGCTGCATGGCCGGAAGCCAGCGATCCTGCTGCTCCTTCGAGCCGCACTGGAAGATGCTGCCCATCGCCAGTCCGTTGTGCACGCCGTAGAAGGTGGCGATCGACGGATCGACACGGGAGATCTCGAGCCCGAGCCAGCCCGTCAGCAACTGCCCGGCCGGCGGCTTGCCGTCGAGACCGTAGGGCAGCCCGATGATCCCGACCTTCGACATCGGCTCGATGATCTGGAACGGAAACTCGGCCTTCGCCCAGCAGTCCTCGGCCACCGGTGCGACGTGCTCGGCCAGGAAGGCCCGGGTCGCGCGGATCAGGTCCCACTCGCGCGCGTCGAGCATCGATTCGTAGCCGAACAGATCACCCGGCAGCAGCGGAAGTTCAAGAATGTCGTCCTTGGCAGTCATGGCTTATACGGTAGGCGCGGCCGTGGCCGGCCCGCATCCGCCCAGATCAGCGGGCCGAAGAGTAGCAACGGCGGCAGTCCCGCCGGTCGGCTGACGCCGGCTCCGTCCCCGCAATGCAACGGAAGGAAGAGGTGAGACTCGGATCCGACTTCCGCCGCATCTGGATCGGCAGCGCCGCGTCGAACCTCGCCGACGGAGTCATCTTCATCGCCTTGCCACTGCTGGCGTCGACGATCACCCCCGATCCTGCGGCGATCGCGGGGCTTGTGCCTTCGATCCGGCGGTAAGTTTCTCGCTGCTCAACAAGGCTGCTACTGTGACGTGCCTCACAATCAGCAGAAGGGTTCGCGCGGAGTTTCAGCAGCGAATCGTTGGCCGGACTGGAGGACTACAGACCACTGCGGTGGGTTGATCGGCCGCCGAGCAGGGTGGCGGCAGCGGGCAGCGTGCGCAGCAGCATCGCGTCCGCTGTGAACGGGTCCGCGTCCAGCACGACCGGCGCGTCCGACCCCAGGGCCAGCCGAGCCCGCCGGCCCCGCCGGCCCGCGGCCCGCATCCCGCAGCCCGCAGCCCGCAGCCCGCGGCCTGCATCCTGCGGCCCGCATCCCGCGGTAGGCGAAGGCGCGTCCGGTCCGGCCGATCCAGTGCCGCTTGTCCAGATCCCGGTCGTCCATTGCATGCTCGGGCTGGGTGCTCGCAGTTATACCGAGCTCCGCGAAACGGCCGAAATCCGCGAGGTCGAGAAGTTGCGCGCAACGCGAAAGTCGCTCTGTCCGGGCACAATCCGTACCGGAAGCCGAACCCGAGGAGCACCGCGCCGATCGGTGGTGGTGACGATTGCAACCGCTTTCCGACGAGCAGAGCGACCTGCTGCGCGGAACGCGCGCTTCAGAGGTCTAGGCGCAGCTCGGTCGCGGCCCGCAGAGATCATCAGGTCGCGTAGGGGGCCGCCGCTGGACAGGCGAGCCCTGCGCAGCAACAGGTCAGGCCTGGCCGAGCACCTGCCGCTGACGGCCAAGGCGCTCGATCGACAGTTCCATCACGTCGCCGGCCGACAGGAACGGGAACCGCCCAGACAATGCAACCCCTTGTGGTGTACCGGTATTGATCAGATCACCGGGGTCCAGCACCAGATACTGGCTGAGCTGGTAGATGATCTCGGCGACGTCGAAGATCATGTCGGCCGTGCTGGAATCCTGACGCGGTTCGGCGTTCACGAAGCTCTGCATGCGTAGCGCCTGCGGGTCGCCAACCTCGTCGGCGGTCACCAGGTACGGCCCGAGGGGGTTGAAGGTCTCGCAGCTCTTGCCCTTGGACCACTGCCCGCCACTCACCTCCAGCTGGAAGGCCCGCTCCGAGACGTCGTTGGAGAGCACGTATCCGGCGACGCACTCCAGAGCAGCCTCGCGCGACGGAAGGTAGCGGGCGGTGCGACCGATGACAACGCCCAGCTCGACCTCCCAGTCCGTCTTGGCCGAGCCGCGGGGGATGAGCACCTCGTCATCGGGACCGATCACCGTATTGGGCGACTTGTAGAACAGGATCGGGACGGTGGGCGGGGCGGAACCGGATTCGGCGGCGTGCGCCACGTAGTTCATGCCGATGCACAGCACGGCACCCGGCCGGGCGACGGGGGCGCCGATCCGGAGGCCCGCGATGTCGATCGCCGGGAGCAGGCCGGCGGACGAGGCGAGACTGGCCAGCCCACCACCGGCGAAGAAGGAACCGTCGAAATCAGCGGTCAGCCCGGAGGCGTCGAGGGTGTTCCCGTCGACGTCCATCACGACCGGCGTCTCGGATCCGACCGGGCCGACGCGCAGCAGTTTCATGCCGCAAACCGTACCAAGCCCGCACTGCCGGGAACCGGGGTGTCAGTTCCCCCGCGCGAGCAGCCCGGCCAGCGCCTCGACGTACAGCCCCAGGCTGAATCGGAGATCGACGGCGGGATCCGCAGCATCGAGGGCAGGCAGCAGCTCCCCGAGCGCCGGGAAGGATTCCCAGCTGCCGCTCCCTCGTCCGCGGTCCATGGCCGCGATCTTGGTCGGCGAGAGGGCAAGACCCTGCGTGCGCGCCAGCACGAACCCGTAGACCAGGTTGATCAGGGTGTTGTAGACGTGCACTCGCTGTTCGACGGCCAGGCCAGACTCCGACAGGATCGCCAGCACCGATTCGATCAGCGTGAGCGCAGAGAATTCGGATGCCTCGAGCTCGGTCGGATCGAGCTGCTGGGAGGCCAGCACGGAGATCATCGCCGGGTTCTCCACTCCGGCATGGAAGATGCCGTCGAGCAACTTCACCAGCCGGTCGGTCCACGGCAGGTTGGGATCGCTCGGCGGAAGGGTGGCCAGCGAACGGTCGGCCATCAGGATCAGCAACGCCCGCTTGTTGGGCACGTGGTGATAGAGCGACATCGCCTCGACGCCCAGCTCCTGCGCGAGCTTCCGCATGGAGACGCCAGCCAGACCTTCATTGCGAGCCAGCCCGAGCGCAGACTGCACGATCCGATCCCTGGTCAGTGGGACCCGTTCCGCGCTCATGTCAAGCCTCTCCCCTCGCGGCCGATCCGATCTGGCGGTTGGAGCCGCAGGGCGGATCCTCGGTGCGCGGGAATCCGTCGGTGCCTGCTGACACGGTACGACGGTGACCATTGCCTTACATCGCAAGTCATACGGAGTAAGTTGTGGACCTAAAGAGTGACGAGTGAGTTCGCATTCGAGTGCCCGCCACGAATGCGCAGTCGCACCGGGAGTAGGTGAGCGCCCAGCCCCGACGCTACAGCGTAGCTAAGGCCAAGAGTATGCCGTCTCTCGCCAACTGGCAACGGCCCACCAGCGATTACCCGTCTGCCGACCGGATGGGAGATCAGGCTCGGCAAACGGGCAAGGCGACCTCCGATGACGATTCGGGCGCTGAACCGGGTTGGCTACGCGCGGCCGGCCGAGCGCCGAGGGTACTTGCGGCGTGCGCCGGCGGCACTACCTGCTGTCAGGGTCGCGCTTCAACCTGTGGTGCCCCGGCCCACGTCTGCTTTCGCCGCCACGTCCTGCTCTCGCTGCCCCACGTCCTGCTTTCGCCGCCACGTCCTGCTTTCGCCGCCCCACATCGAGACGACTCAGTCGGCCGACAGAAGTTGGTAGTCGGGGTTCGCGATCACATACCCGCCCCCGCGGCGCAGCGACCGGCCCTGGACGCGGAGCAGCCGGCCCGGCGCGATCCCGGCGACGCTCTTGCGGCCGTAGAACTGCACCACCACGATGCCCGTCGAATCGACGATCTCGCAGTTGAACGTCGGGCTACCACCCAACGATCCGACCTGGACCGTGCGCACGCGCCCTTGGACGTCGCAGGCGTCCCCCGAGACCAGATCGCAGATCGGCAGCGCCGTCATCGGGGGTTCGGGTGCGGCGTACTTGAGAATGGCGTTGCGCGTCGAGCCGTTCGGCCGACCGGCGAGCACCTTGTTGCCGTTGCCGTCCGCGGGCACGGAAGGGTGCAGATCGGACGGCGCGCCGGACGCGTGCAGGTCGGTACCCGGTAGATCGCCCGGTACGGCACCCGAGCGGGGCTGCGACAGACCTCGGCGGCGGCGCTCGACGGCCGCGATCTTGGCGCCGGTGTCGAACGGGATGATGGTGGCCGTCGCATTCGGCACCCGGCTGATGATCCGGGCGATCCGGTCAGCGGTCCGGTCGTGGAGCAACCGACCCAGCACCGAGGAGTAGCTCCGGCGCGGCAGCAGCACGGTCACCTCGGTCCGCGGCAGGGCCTCCCGAGCGATGGTCTCCAGCGCCGCCCGACCCAGCCGCCGGTCCGGGCAGTCGACCAACTCCAGCGGGACGATCTCGGCGGTCGCCTCCCACCGTGCCTGCAACCGGGTGGCGTGCTCGGTGTCCAGCACGAAGTGCACCGCCCGCAGGCTGCTCGGCCGCAGGCTCTGTCCGTAGCGCAACGCCTCGATCGAGGCCAGATCCAGCACGTCGACGAAGACGAGCACGGTGTGGTGCGAGAACTTGGTCCCGGCACTGAGCTTGTCCGAGTCCAGGCTCCGCAGGATCTCGGCCTCCGTCCGGTACTCGCGGTTCAGCCTGATCAGCGCGAAAACCATGACGGGAAACAGGATCACCACCACCCAGGCGCCCTCGGTGAACTTCACGATCGCGAAGATCAGCACCACGATCAGCGAGGTCGTCCCGGCCACCAGGTTGACCCCCATCTTGCGGCGCCAACCCCGGCCGCCACCTCGCTTGAAGTGCTTGGCCATGCCGAAGCCGGCCATGGTGAACCCGGTGAAGACGCCGATCGCATAGAGCGGCACCAGGGCATCGAGCTTGCTGTCCGTGACGACGATCAGGACGAGGGCGATCGCTGCCAGCATGATGATCGCGTTGGAGAACACCAGCCGGTGCCCGCGTTTGCGCAGCTGGCGGGGTAGGAACGCATCCTCCGCGACGAAGCTGGCCAGGAACGGGAAGCCATTGAAGCTGGTGTTCGCCCCGGTGTAGAGGATGAGCGCGGTCGCCGCTTGCACAGCGTAGAAGAAGATGTTGCCGAAGACGCCGTACCCGAAGACCTGCCGGGTCTCCTGGCTGATGACCGAAGGGAACCCCTCCTTGTAGGGAGAGGCGTGGGTGAAATGGGCCATCAGGGATACGCCGGAGACCAGGAAGCCAAGGGTGCACGCCATGATCAGCATGGCCTTGCGGGCGTTGACGCCTTCCGGGGACTTGAAAGCGCCAACCCCGTTGCTGATCGCCTCGAGACCGGTCAGCGACGAGCCGCCGTTGGCGAAGGCCTTGAGCACTACGAACAGCGTCGCCCCCATGACGAAACCGTTGGAATGCCCGATGACCACGTCGGGGTTGTGGGTGGGGTCCAGCTGGGGCAGGTTGCCCATCAACTGGCGGATGATCCCGACGACGATCATCGTCCCGGCCACGAACGCGAAGAGATAGGTCGGGATTGCGAACGCCTTGCCGGCTTCCTTGATGCCGCGCAGGTTGCCCCAGCACAGCAGCAGGATCACCCCGACGCTGATCTGCAGGCTGTGCGGGCCGAGCGCCGGGATCGCCGACACCACGGCGACGGTGCCGGCGGCCGTCTGCACGGCGACGGTGACGACGTAGTCGATCATCAGGGCCACTGCGGCGATCTGCGCCACCCGCGGTCCGAAGTTCTCCCGCGCGACGACGTAGGACCCGCCGGCCTTGGTGTAGACGGAGACGACCTGACGGTAGGAGATGGTCAGCAGCACCAGGATCGCGATCACCACCCCGGTGATCGGCAGCACCAGGACGAACGCGCCGAGCGCGGCCGCCGGCAGTAGCGCGATCAGGATCTGCTCGGTGCCGTAGGCGGACGACGAGATGCAGTCCGGGGCCAGCACGCCCAGCGCGAGGAACTTCGAGAGCCGCTCGTGCTTGAGCTGGTTGTTGGTGAGCGGCGGCCAGAGGAGCCGCCGTTTCACCCGGTAGGAGAGTCGTTCGGGCAGGTCGAGGTCCGGACTGGTCCGGTGGATCGACTCCGGGGTGGTTGCGGGCACCACGCCGACGGTTGCCGCGTACGGAAGGTGCGTCAACGGTCACCCCTGGATCTTGACGTTTTCTTGACGGTGTCCGTTCGAGCGAGCCCAGAAGGTGGCCCAAAGTGACAAAGCCACCCATTTACCAACGGAATGGATTCCACGACTGCGCAGACGGTGGACGGTGGAGTGAATGCGATCGTGAAGCTCGTCACGTCAAAACTTCGGCGCCCACAATGACGGCAGCGCCCGGTCTGCAACCCGCACTGCCGGTACCGCCAACTAGTTCGGCGGGCAAAATGAGCAATTCGGACATTCGAATGCTCACGACGCCCCACTTCTCATCTCCCGGAGCGTCTGCAGCGCAATCGATGTGGACGGGCGCCTCCGGAGAACGCGCCCCGCGGATCAGGCCATCCCGGAATGCCGAAGACGGCAATGAGCGACACGAATGTGTGAGGACACTGTGAGGACAATTCTGTTCGGTTCTGTTCAGTGCTCGATCCTCGGATCCACTTCCCACTCCGAATCCCCCCTGCCGGACGACGCTGTACTGGCAGAATGCGAACTGTGATCGAGCTGGCTTCCATACGTTCGCTGCGCGCCTGGGCGAACCTGGATCTGCGCAGGCTGGCCGTTCGTGATCGGTTGGTCGTCATCGGGGCCGGTATCGCCTGTCTGTTCGTCGCCTTCTTCGCGGCCTACTCCGTGTACCGCCAGTTCGGCGCGCCGCGGAACGAGTACGACCTACGGATCTACTACAACGCCCTGACCAGCTGGCGAGGCGGCAGCGGTCTGTACGAGTGGACGCAGTACGACCCGATCAACGGGCTGCTCGGGTTCACCTACCCACCGGCCGCGGCGATCCTGCTGTCCCCGATCACCAGCCTGTCCGTCCAACCGATGATCGGGCTCTGGAGCTTCGCGATCCTGCTGTCCGTCATCGGCTTCGTGCTGCTGGCCCTCCGCGAGAGGGTGCACCTGCGCCAGCCGCAGATGGCGCTCGCCACCGGACTGGCCGTCGCCGCCGCGTTCTGCCTCCAGCCCATCAGCCAGACCGCAGCGTACGGGCAGGTCAACACCTTCCTGGGCCTGCTGGTGATGGTCGACGTCTTCGTGCTGTCCCGTCGGGGCAGCCGCTGGGCGGGGATCGGCATCGGGCTGGCCATGGCGATCAAGCTGACGCCGGCGATCTTCCTGCTCTACCTCGTCCTGTCCGGCCAATGGCGGATGCTGCGCATCGCGATCGCCACCGCGGTCTCGGCCACGCTGGTCGCCGCGGTGCTCGCACCGAGCGCCACCTGGCAGTACTTCACCTCACTGCTGTGGGATTCGAGCCGGATCGGCAAGGTGGACAACACCGCCAACCAGTCGATCAACGGCACGCTCGCCCGGATCACCGCGCCACTTCCCCCGGACAAGCTGGCCTGGATCCTCTGCGCCGTCCTCGTCGTACTGGTTGGCATCCGACGGATCCGCCGGGCCGTCGCCGCCGGCGACACACTGCTGGCCGTCACCGTCACCGGCCTGCTCGGCGTGCTGATCAGCCCGATCAGCTGGGTGCACCACGCGATCTGGATCTTCCCGGCGATGGTGCTGCTGATCGCCCGGCTGGTCACCACCTTCCCCGCGGCTGCGCTCGGGGTGGTCGCCCGTCGGCTCTCGTCGTTCTCCAGACTCTCCGCCGACGACCGGGCCGCCGTCCGGCGCTGGCTCGGGCTCACCACGCTTGCCGTCACGGGGCTGCTGGTCTTCGTGATGAACACCCGCAACCTCTTCGGACTGCCCGACACCGGCTACGGCGATCTCGCCTGGCCGGCGGTGATCGCCGGAAGTGTGCAGACGATCTGGATGCTCACCGCGGTCGCCGTCATGCCCGCTCACGGCGCGCACGTTCGCACCATCGCGCGGGACAGCAGCACAGCGGCTCACAGCACTCCCGGCCGGTAAAGTCCGGGCCGATGCCCGCTACCGACGTCCGCCCGACCACGCGGTCGCGGGTCTGGATCGTCAGCCTGTCGGCGTTGGTCGTCTACCTGCTCGATTCGCTGATCCGGCACGCCCGCTTCCACACCGGGTTCGACCTGACGATCTTCGACCAGGCCATCAACCAGTACGCCCACCTGCGCGCGCCCGACGTGCTGGTGAAGTCGCAGCAGCCGTTCAACATCCTCGGCGACCACTTCCACCCGATCCTGATGCTGCTGGCGCCGCTCTACCGGATCTGGCCGGACGCGCGGATGCTGCTCGTGGCGCAGGCGCTACTGATGGCTCTCGGAGTCCATCTCCTGACCGCACTTGCCGTCCGTCGACTGGGGCGGTTCGGCTACTTCGTCGGCGCTGGCTTCGCATCGAGCTGGGGGATCCTGCAGGCCGTCGACTTCGATTTCCACGAGATCGCTTTTGCAGTGCCACTGCTGGTACTGGCCCTCGAGGCTCTGCTCGACGGCCGGTTCACCCGGGTGCTGATGTTCAGCGGGCTGCTGATGCTGGTCAAGGAGGACTCACCGCTGCTGGTGATCGGACTGGCCCTGGCCCTCGCGGCGCAGCGGAAGTATCGACAGGCGTTGCTGCTGGGCGCTTTCGGCGTGGTGAGCTTCGTCCTGATCGTCTTCGTGGTGATCCCGTACTTCAGCTACTCCCACGCCTACCTGTACTTCGGGTACGCCGGCGGCGGTTCGGGCGGCGTCGGTGGTCTGCTGCGATCCGCGGTGGACTCGGTGTTCTCACTGCGGGCCGTGATCTTCGTCGGAGCGCTGGCGTTGACGGCGGGGCTCGGGCTGCGCTCACCCGTCATGCTGGTCATCCTGCCGACGCTCGGCGCACGGGCGGTGTCCAGCAACTACGCCTACACCGGCTTTCTCTACCACTACAACGCGACGCTGATGGTCATCTGCTTCGTCGCCCTGTGCGACGGTCTTGCCCGCCAGAGGCTGCTCGGCTCGGCCGGTTCCGGGCGTCTGCTACGGGCGCAGTCGTTGCTGCTCGCCGGAGTGGCGGTGGTCGGCCTCGTGCGCGCACCGACGGTGCCGTCCATCGCGGCGGTGTTCGCCAGCTGTGCGCGATGTGTGGCAGCGGATGCGGCGATCGCCCAGATCCCGGACGGTGCGCGGGTCGCGGCCGATGTCTTCCTCATGCCGCACCTCGTCGACCGCACTCAGGTGATGCAGGCCTACCCGGGGTTCGTCGACTCCACCGGGCTACCGCTGCGGGCGGACTGGGTGATCCTGGATCTCGACAGCACGTCCTACGCCCCCGGGCCGCTCGAGAAGCCCGCTGATCAGGCGGGGTGGAGCCGGACGCTGCTCGACTCGCTCGTCACGTCAGGGCACTTCACCGTCGTGGATCGCAACGCGCAGTACGTGGTGCTGCGGACCGTCGGCTGACGGTCCGCAGCACTTGTGACAGTTCAGTTCGAAAGCGTCAGAGCACCTGGACAGCGTCAGCGCATCGGGCGAGCAGCCTTGGAGGCGCTCATGTAGGCGTTGGATGCCGGCATGAACATCAGCACGATCGCGACGATCGCCAGGGCGGTGGCGGCCCAGCCGACGGCCTGGGTGCTACCGACCGCGTAGGTGGTGTCGTTGATGGTCACGGAGCTGGAGGCCGGGCGGGCGACATTCGCGACGGACAGCACCGACAGCACCGTCAGGACGATGCGGGCCCAGTTGCGGCCGGCCCTCATCTTGAATGCGAACAGCAGGTAGAGGCCCACGAAGATGACGACCGCGACGATGGCGAAGATCTTGACCGTCTGGATCAGCGAGGCCGCGGTGACACCGGCCGCGTCCGCCTGGTCGCCGTACGTTGCGATGACCTGGTTCCATGTGTCGCTGGTGACCAGCAGCACCACGCTGATCACGGACACGGCCGCGGAGAGCAGGTAGATCAGGAAGGCGCCCTTGACGGTGCCGGGCGCGACGGGCTGCGGGGCTGCGCCGCCGACGTACGTGTTCATCGGTGCTGCCGGGTACGAGGGAGTTGTCATGGAGGGAAGGCTAGGCAGGGCAGGAACTACGCAAAACAGGAATCTCGAACTTTCACCCTCCAGCTCGGAACTTCTCGAAGGAGTGCCCGGCCACCGGCACGAGGAGTGATGGAAATGTTCCCCCAGACCCTTTGGGGTGCAGGTTTCGCCGGCCCGCCCCTGGGTAACGGAGAGAGGGCCGTGGCACGAAGGCGACATTTCTCACCGGCCGCCTGACCTGGCCCATCCACTCTCAGGAGGAAACACCAATGGCACGCAAGACGGCAACACCTCGTTTCACCGTCCCGACGCTCGACGCCGAGGTCGGCGCCGAGGTTGCGGGCATCCTGCAGCTGCGCCTGCACGCCTTGAACGATCTGGCCCTGACGCTCAAGCACGTGCACTGGAACGTCGTCGGACCGCACTTCATCGGCGTCCACGAGATGATCGACCCCCAGGTCGACGTCGTCCGCGCGTTCGTCGACGAGATCGCCGAGCGTATCGCCACCCTGGGCAGCCCGGTCAAGGGCACCCCGGGGACCCTGGTGGCCGAGCGCACCTGGAGCGACTACTCGATCGGTCGGGCCGACACCATCGCCCACCTCGGTGCCCTTGACATGGTCTACCGAGGCGTCGTGTCCGGACACCGCGAGGCCGCTGACGCGACCGAGGAAAGCGATCCGGTCACCAACGACATGCTGATCGGCCACCTGCACCAGCTCGAGTTGTTCCACTGGTTCATCCGGGCCCACCTGGAGAACTCTTCCGGCGTCCTGGTGACCGCTGGAGACAAGACCGAAAAGGCCGCTGCCGCAGACGGCGCGTCGATCAGCTGATCTGGTCCGCCCCGGCAACGAAGGTCCTGGTCGTTCGACTACGAACGACCAGGACCTTCGTCGTTTGCTGTCAGCCCGTTCCCACCCGGATGACGGTCATTCCCGGCCCGGCCGAGTGGTCCATGGCCGCCAGGACACCGCCGGCGTCGGCCAGGTCCACCACCTGACCGACGAGGAGTTCAGGCTGCAGCCGCCCATCCGCGACTGCTTCGAGAAGTGCCGGATATTCGTGGGCGGGCATTCCGTGTGACCCGTGGATCTCCAGTTCTCGGCTGATCACCAGGTCCATCGGCAGGGCGGTCAGGGCGTCTTCGCCGAGCAGCAGACCGACCTGGACGTGCCGGCCCCGTCGCCGAAGCGACCGGACGGACGCGACGGCCGTCGCCGGTCGGCCGAGGGCGTCGACGCCGACATGGACGCCACCGCCGCAGATCCCGAGGACGGCGGCCGCGGTGTCCTGGGTCGTCGCGGCGTTCACCGTGGCGGTCGCGCCCAGCTCGAGAGCCCTGGCCAGTGCCGACTCCGAGACGTCGACGGCGATCACCCTGGCACCGAGCGCAACGGCGATCATCACCAGCGACAGCCCGACCCCGCCGCAGCCGTGCACGGCCACCCACTGCCCCGGCTGGACCATCCCGTGCGCGGTGAGGGCGCGGAACGCGGTGGCGAACCGGCAGCCGAGGGAGGCGGCTGCGACCAGATCGACACCGTCCGGGACCCGTACCAGGTTGGCGTCGGCCCGTGGGAGCGCAACCTGGTCGGCAAACGAGCCGGGCAGGGTGAACCCGGGCTGCTCCTGGTTCGGGCACACCTGAGCGTCGCCGGCGGCACACGTCTCGCAGGCCCCACAGGCCAGGACGAACGGCGCGGTCACCCGGTCACCGACCCGGAACTGGTGCACGCCGGGGCCGATCGTCGCCACCACACCGACGAACTCATGCCCCGGAACATGCGGCAGCGCAACGGGATCGTGCCCTTTCCAGGCGTGCCAGTCCGACCGGCACACGCCGGTGGCGACGACGTCCAGGACCACTCCGTCGGGCGGGCAGCCCGGCGCCGGGAGCTCGACGAGCTCGAGAAGCCCGCCGGTGGCAGCGAAACGCAGCGCTCTCATGCCTCGATCATGCCCCAGCCGTTGGAGCGTGCGCGTCTGCGGGCAGCCCGTCAGAGGTCGCCGGCGACGGCCTCCCTGAAGGCCGGGGCAAGCAGTGCGGCGTACTCGGCGGTGGTGTGATTGGGGTCGATCTTCGTCGGGGTGGTGCCGGAGAAGCTCGGGCAGTAGCCGTCCGCCGAGCAGTACCAGAGGTGCGTGTCGATCAGCTTCGCGCCGGTGGCCAGGGCGACCGCCTGCTCGGCACGGAAGCCGTCGGTCCAGGACGTACTGATCTTGGTCGTGCAGTCCGACGGGGTGCTCAGCTTCGTGTAGCAGGACTGCAGATCCGGCCCCTTGGGCGGCGAGGTCACGAGCAGGACCTTGGTTCCGCCGGCCAGCAGCGCCCCGACGGTGGTGGTCGCCCCACGTTGCCAGGCGCTGCTGTTGTCCTCGCCCCCGGTGTTGAGTGCGGTGGCGCCGTAGTTGTCGGTGATGATCACGACGTCGGGCTTCGCGCTGAGCGCCGCCGTCACCGCCCTGGCGCGGAAGGCCAGGCAGTGCGCCTTGTTGCCGTCGTCGGGAAAGCTCATCGGGAAGTCGATCAACGGGCAGCCCGCCATCACGATCCCCTTGATGCGATAGGTGTCGCCGAACGCGGCCCGGACCGTCGGGATCAGTTTCAGCGCAATGGAATCGCCGAACACCACGATCGTCTTCGCGGTCCTGCTGCCGAACGAGCAGGAGTCCGGGTTGGTCAGGTCGGTGGTCGTGCAGCCGGCGTTGTCCTCCGGGTAGGAGCGTGGTGTCATCTCCTGCTCCATGCTCGGGCTCAACGCGGGCCAGACGGTGGCGGACAGTGCCCTGACTACGTCGGCCTGCAGCGCCGCGGCCGCGCTGCCCACGGCGGCTGACGAACCGGAATGCGCTGCAGCGGTTGGCGTCGCCGCACCGCTTCCAGTTCTCGTGGTGGAGGTCCCGAGCAACAGCTCTCCCATCACCGGCGCGAGCATCTTCGAGTACTTGTCGGTCAGGTGCGCGCCGTCGGCGAAGACCGGGGTGGTGCCGACGAACGCCGGGCACACCAGATCCGCCGAGCAGAACCAGGGCGTCGTGTCGAAGTAGGCCACCTTGCCGCCGGGGATGCTGCCGACGGTGTTCTGCTCCATCGTGACGGTCTGGTCGCGGCGCGCGGCGGGCCCGGCGGTGCAGTCCGACGGCTTGCTGACCTTGGACGCGCACTTCTGCAGGTTCTGCCCGATCGGCGGCGGCGCCAGCAGCTCGATCCTGCTGGCGGACCTGGACAGTCGCAGCAGGGTCTTCTTCTCCCCAGCGGCCAGTTCGGCGTATCCGGCGCCCTGGGTGGCACCGCTGGCCAACCGGGACACGGTGTTCTCGGCACTGGCCGCGATCACCAGGTCGGGTTTGATCTGGTCGACCCGGTCCAACGCCCAGGCCCGGAAGGCGTCGCACTGCGGGAACTTCGACTGGTCGACCTGCAGCACCGGCACCGAGGCGATCGGGCATTGCTGGACCGTCATCACGTCGATCTTCCAACCGTGGCCGGCCAGCGCGGACCGGATGGCGGGCAGATAGCTGATGGCGATCGAATCTCCCAGCAGCACAGCCGTTTTCGTGGCCCCAGCATCGCCGTAGACGCACTTCTGCGCATTCTTGACAGGGTCGGCGACCGAGTTGATGTCCAGCCCGAGGCAACCGTCCTTCACCCATTCCGTGGCCTTCACGTCGTTGCTGAGCTCACCCAGGGTCGGTGACAGCGACGGCCACGTGGTCGCGGCCAGAGCCTGTCCGATCTGTGCCGTCAGCGCTACCTCGGGATCGGCACCGGCGGTGTCGATGGTCGACCGGGCGACCGTCGTCGGGGTGATGACCATGGCCTGGGCCGCCATCAGGCCGGCCACCATGGCCAGCAGCACGATCGCGGAAAGCTTGACCCCCAGTGGGGCTCGACGTGATCGCCGTGTCGGCGACGGCCTTCTTCCGCGGTGCGGATCCAGCCAGCGGGATCGTCGGACCGGGTCCTCGATCAGGTGGAACGACAACACCGACAACGCGAGCATCGCGATGAGCGCCACCGCGAAGTACACCTTGTCGCCCGCCGAGAAGAACGCCGCGAGCAGCACGATGATCGGGAAGTGCCACAGGTACAACGAATACGAGATCATGCCGAGGTAGCGAGACACGGGGTTGGTCAACGGCCACAGCGTCGGCCTGGTCGGACCCGTCCCCGAGATGATCACCGCCGCCGCGGCCAGCACCGGCACCGCCGCCCAGGGTGCGGGGAACGCAGAGTCGCTGGTGATCAGGAACATCGCGGCGGCGATTCCGGCCAAGCCGCACCATCCCACCACCGTCCTCACCACCAACGATATCTTCCCGATCAGTGGAACTCCCACGGCCAGTAGCGCTCCCACCGCAAGCTCCCAGGCGCGGGACGGTGTGGAGAAGTAGGCCCAGGTGCGCCTGGTGGTGGTTTCCCAGAGGGAGTCGGCGAACGAGACGGCCGCCAGCGCGAGCAGCAGCCCGGCGAGGGCGATGGCCGCCCGACTCGCACGCCAGCCCAACCGACTGCCGAGGCCGAGCACGATCACCAACACGATGGGCCACACGAAGTAGAACTGCTCCTCCACCGCCAGCGACCAGTAGTGCTGCAGCGGCGAGACCGGTCCGTCCGCCTGCCAGTAGTCCGTGCCGATCACCGCGAAATGCCAGTTGGCCGAGAAGAGGAACGCCCAGATGGCGTCCACACCCACCGTTCTTGCCCGGGCGGTCGTGAAGACGAAGTAGGTCGCGGCGACCGTGCAGAGCAGGACGACGGTCGACACCGGCATGATGCGCCGGATTCGCCGCCGGTAGAAATTCGTGAACGAGATGCGCCCGGTCTGCCGGTATTCCTCGAGGAGCAACCCGGTGATCAGGAACCCGGAGATGACGAAGAAGACGTCGACCCCGACGAAACCGCCGCTGGGCCACGAGAAGAGGTGATCCAGGATCACCGACACCACGGCTGCGGCCCGTAAACCCTCGATGTCGGGCCGGAAGCCGGACTTCCTCTTCCCCGGCGGTAGCGCGGGCAGCGGTGCCAGAGCGACCTCACCCGGTCGTTCGGTGACGACAACAGCCATCGGTTTTCCCTCGCTCGTCAGTCGCTGGTCGGTCGGCTCGTTGATCGGCGGTCAGTACTTGTTACCGGAGAACACGTTTCGCCAGGCGGCCCCGTCGGTCATCACGCGGCCGGTGCCGCAGGGCAGTGCCGCGTTGATGTTCAGCGCCTGGTCGCCCGGTGCCCTGGCCAACAGGGACACGTCGACCGGTAGGTCGGGATTGGTGCACCGCACCACCTGGGCGGCCTGACGCTGCAGACCGGCCCAGTCCGAGACCCGCTGGATGTTGCTGCCGCGCAACAGGAGTTGAGCGGTCCCGGAGACGTACACCGCAGCCTGCGCCGGGCTGTCCAAGGTCAGGCCGGCCAGCGTCAGCTCGGTCGACGTCCCGATGTTGGCCAGCCGTGCCGGCCGGGTGACGTTGGCGTCCCGGATGGTGATCGTCGCCACGGTGCCTCCGATCGACAGCAGGCACCTCCCGGAGGTCTGCTGGACATCGTCGATCAGCACGTGGGTCAGAGCGCTACCGGTGAGCACATCGAGCACGGCTCCTGCCATCGTCTCGCCGAACACGACCTTCAGTGCGCTGGCGCGCAACTCGCGCACGGCGCCGACGGTCCGGATCAGCACCACGGGGACGCCCGCCGGTGCGACTACCGACAGGTCCGACACCTCGACCCTGGCCCAGCTGCCGATCAGCAGCCCGAAACACAGTGCAGCGCCGTCGAAGACCACCCCCCTGACGACAGCCTTCGTCCCGCCCCCGGTCGACAGGTCCACCGCTGCTGCGCCGGTGGCGTTGGCCAGGTGGACCGAGACCGTCTCGACCCGCAGACCGTCCAGGATGGACCGACCCGTGCTCCCGATCTCGGCAACCCAGACACCTCGCTTCGCCGTCCCGCTCAGCCGGTTGACGGTGATCGCCGAGAGCGGGAACACCGCACTACCCGCCAGTTTCACCAACGTCCCGGTCGGCGTCGAGGCGTCGATGCCGTCGATCTTCACGTCGAGGACGACGCCCTGCACGTCGTTGAACGGAGCCGGATCGGCGGTGGCCAGCGACACCACGTCACCGCGCAGGGCGCCCGAGCAGTTCGAGATCCGCAGCGTGCTGGCCGGTCCGTGCACGTGGATGCCGTCGGAGGCCTGGTCGAAGGTGAGATCGGAGATCTGCGCGCCTCGGACGTCACCCAGATTGACCGCGTGCCGACCCGCCATCGACCGGAAGGCCACCCCTCCGACGTTCAGGCGGTCGCAGCGCCGGGTGACGACGGTGTGGGCGTCCCGGCCCGTTCCGACGTTGGCACCCCGATCCCACAGACCCCCGTAGATCGCGATGTTGGAATCCCGGTCGTAGATGTTGACGGTGCACCCGGTGAACTTTCCGGCGAGCACGTCGGAGACCCGGACGGTCGAGCCCGAGAGGACCTGCACGATGCGTGCGCTCAGCGAATTGCCAGCGGTATCGGCGTTCTGGACGACGACCGTCCGTCCGACGTCGGCGGCGGTGAAGGCGGCGGTGCCGCTGGACAGCACATCGGGACTCGTACTGACTCCGTCGGACACCGTCCGCTGCACCGTCGCGACGGCGCGGTTCTGCACCATGTTGCAGTTGGCGCCACTCCGCAGGGTGACGGTGCAGCCCGTCATGTCCAGCGTGGTGTTCGAATCCAGCACCAGCGGGGCCGAGATCAGGTAGGCGGAGCCGGTCCGGCCGACGATCACCTTGCCGGCCGCGGCGGTGAGAGCTGCGTTGAGCACGATGGTGTCGTCAAGGCCCGAGGCCGGCGGGAGCTGCGTCTCCGGCGGTCCGTCCGTCTTCGCCAGCGCGACCCAGGTGCCAGGAGTACCGGCCACGGTGCAGATCCAGCCCGTGGTGGTGCCGGCCGCCACCGCCGAGTTCACGACGACCTCGCCGACCGTCGCAGTGCCGGTGGTCGGCGGAGCCGTCAGGCCGAAGCGCCGGGCCTGGCTGTTGAGGTAGATGTTGTTGTACCGCAACGATCCGGCGAAGTCGCCGACCAGATTGTCGTGGCAGGTGCCCGTCGCGATGATCGACGAGGCGGTCCCGGCGATCTCCAGCCCGAGTCGCTGGGTCGCCTTGCCGGTGCGGTTCAGCGACTGGAACCCCAGGACGGACACCATGGTCGAGTTGAAGATCGAGAAGCCGCTGGTGTTGACGCCGTGCGAGCCGTTGGAGTCGGCGATGCAGGTGGCCATGGTGACGTCGACCACCCCCTGCAACCAGAAGCCGTGGCCGCCGTTGTCCTGGGCCTCGCAGTTCGCGAGATTCTGCCGCGACTGGCGGATCAGGAACCCGGAGTCGTTGGTGCTGTCGGACAGCCGGCCGTTGCCGAACCCCTTGCACGAGACGAACTTGTTGTTGGGCCCCAGCAGGTCCCAACCGGACAGACCGGCGCCGCCCACCGTGCACGTGGTGAAGGTGCAGTCCGTCGAGCCGATGCTGAACCCGCTGGCGTCCGGGCCGAGCACGTAGACGTTGGAGACCTTCGCCTCGCGGCAGGCCAGCGACAGCCGCAGCCCGTGGCCCTTGGTGTTGAGGATCAGCACGTTGTCGACGATGTGGTTCGAGTCGTAGAAGGAGAAGACCCCGCCGTCGTTGAGGTACCCGATGCCTGCGTTCGGCTGGCTCTGCTGTGCCTTGTTGCCGTTGAGCATCAACGAGCTCACCCGGGTGAACTCGACGTTGACGTCGTCCAGCACGATCAGCGCACCTGACACGTCGGGCATCTGCAGCAGGGTGGACCGCCAACCCTGGCCCTGCAGGACGATCCGTCGCTTCAGCCGGATCTGCTGGACGGCGTAGGTCCCGTTGGGGATCAGCACGCCGCCGCCGCCGGGCAGCGAGTCGATCGCCGCGGCGAAGGCCGCTGTGTCGTCGGTGTGACCGTCGCCGGTCGCACCGAAGTCGTTGACGTTCGCCTGGGTCCGGTCCTCGTACTGCGCCGGAACGTCGACGGCGGTGGAATCGGAGACCGGGCCGAGGATCGAGAACAATCCCGCCGCACTTCCGGCCTGCAGCAGTCTGCGTCTGCTGGTACCGGCGTTCGGGGAATGGGAATTTTCGACCATGGACCTAGGATAACTTTGTGTCGAGGAATATACAACCGGCCGTGACTACCGGCTCAGACTTGACGTAGGGTGAGAGCGCAGAGGCCGATCAGTTCCTGGACACCGTTCCATTTCCCGCCCAGCCGCATTGTCGGCCTGCACAGCAGTAGGCCTGTAAATCCACAGGAGGCAGTCATGTCCATTGGTTCCAGTCCACGCCCTGACCCTGCTCGCTCCGGTCCCAGCCAGCCTGAAAGCGTTGCACCGCAGGCTGTTGCAGATATATTGATACTGGCGGCGCAGGTGCTGGCCCGCGATCCGGGTGAGACGAGGAGCCACCTGTGGTCCTTCCTCGTCAATGGTGTCGCAGGGTCACATCTGGTTCCCGGACGGGTCAGAACAATCCTCTTCCGGGCGTCCGGAATGGATATCTCGCGACGTGCGCTCATTCGGCCGCAGGTGATCTTCCGAACGGGTAACGTCAGCCTGGGAAAGGGCACCACGGTCAACTACCGATGTGTTTTCGACAATCGGGCCCAGGTGACGATCGGGGAACGCGTCGGCATCGGCATCGGGGTCATTTTCATCACCTCAAGCCATTCTTCCGGGGATTGCAGGCAACGGGCCGGGGAAGGATTTCTCGCTACGATCACCGTCGGTGACGGCGCGTGGCTGGGTAGCGGCTGCACCATCCTGCCAGGCGTGACCATCGGAGCCGGAGTCGTGGTCGCCGCCGGGGCGATGGTGACGAAGGACTGTGCCCCGAACGGGTTGTACGCGGGGGTCCCGGCCCGCCGTCTCCGCGACCTCCCCTGATCTCGCGCTGATCAACTTCGACGGCGCTCATGATCGTGGCCGTTCTGGGACGGATGGGGCGCGAATCGACCCGATCATGAGCGCGTCGACCTGCGGGCCGGCCGCGTTCATCATCGGCACAGCAGCTCCGCATACTCGCGGGACCACTGCTCCACCGAATGATGTCGGGCCACATGGTCGCGGGCGGTCTGGGAAGGTTCGTCCGGGAAGGCCGCCGGGTCGAGACGCTCGTACTCGTCGACGATCCGGCCGCCGGCCGCCCGGATCAGGCTGTTCCCGACGTCGCCGCGGAACCCGACGAGGTGAAGTCCGGTTGCGGCGGCTTCCAGCACGGCAAGCGGTTGACCCTCACCACTCCGGGATCCGCTGAACAGATAGACGTCGGCCGCGCGCAGGATGTCCGCGATATCGTTGCGGTGACCGAGGAATTCGACCTCGGCCCCGGCCGCCAGCTTCTCGAGCCGGTCCCGGTCGGCGCCCGTGCCCACCACCAGGAGCGGGATCCCCGAGGTGGTGGCCAGATGGATCACCCGGTCCAGCCGTTTCGCCGGGTGCAACCGGCTCGCGACGACCGCCACCCGCCGGTGCAGCCACCGCGGCGGAAGGATCGCCGCGCGCAACATCGCCCGCCGGCCGGTGTCGGAAGTGGGCGAGAACTGTTGCTGATCAACCGGATTGTCGATGACCCGGACCGGGACCGCCGACCCCACGATGGCCGTCACCGCGTCGGCCACCTCCGTCGACACGCAGACGATGGTCTCCACCGATCTCGCGGCCCGGCGGTAGGCCGCGGCCAGACCGGCCGAACCCCGCCCGCCGTAGGGCATGCCGTGTTCGGTCCAGAGCACCGGGACGGTCTTCGACAGCCGGTGCGTCAGCAGGATCTGCTCACGCTTGTACTGCAGGTGGGCCCGGATCGGTGCCAGCGCGGTGGTAGCGCGCACCAGCTCGCGAGCCTCCTGCGGCGCATTGACCGCCGAACGCACGATGTGACGGCGGCTCCACTTCGGGCCGACCGGCACGCCGACCTCCGGGAGCCCGGCCTCGGACCAGCCGGGGAGTCGGCCGACGAGCGTGCCTTTCACCTCAGCGCCGATCTCCCGGTAGAGCCGCGTCAGGTACAGCTCGGCGCCGCCGAGGACTTCGGCGTTGACCACGACTGCGATGGCACTCATCTCGTTACTCCCTCTGGTGCAGTTGCTCTGGGGCCCTGGCCGAACGCGATCCGATGGACGTGGACCCGGGTGCCGTGTCGGATGTACGCGACCCGGGCGATGGCGATGCCGATCAGCAGCCAGGAGAAGGTGGGCGTGCCCCGGACCCAGTAGATGTCGACTGCCGAATGAACCAGCAGCGCGACACTGGCGGAGATGGCGGCGAGCACGAGCATGTCGGCCCGGTAGCGCCAGAGCAGCACCACCGGGAGAAGGGTCAGGACCAGGAACATCACGAACAGCGGGATCCCACCTTCGAACAGCTGGAGAACGTAGACGTTGTGCGGGTCCAGCGACACCACTCGATCCAGCGCCGGATTGACCGGACGGTACGTCCCGACCCCATGGCCGATCGCGAGATGTCCAGTGGTCTGGGCCAGCGCGTCGTCCAGGAAGACCCCGCGGATGTCGGCGTTGTACTGGCCGGACTCGTTCTGCGACAACAGTCTTTCGCGCGCGCCGGCGGGTGCGAGCAGCACCAGCAGCACCCCGACGGACGCCATGGCCATTGCCCTTCGCCAGGTCCAGCCGTGGGAGAAGCGGGCCAGCAGGATCACCATCAGGCCGGCGACCAGCCCGAGCAGCGAGCCGCGGCTCTCGCTGGCGAGAATGCCGCCCCCGAGGATGAGCAGGCCGAGCGCCTGCAGTGGGAGCAGTTTCGGCCGGACCAGTAGGAGCACCGCGGCATTGACCATCATCTGGCCGCCCGGGTTCTTGTTGACCCCCAGCGCGCTCGGCGCCCCGAAGCGGAGCATCCAGATCGCCGCCAGCGCGCAGGTGCCGACTTGGAAGACCATCAGCACGCGCCGGACGAGCGGGTGATCGCTCCCCCACATCAGCCCGACGGCAAAGGGAATGCCGATGATGGCCGTCCGGTACAGACCGGTGAACACGGCGAAGTGCGACCCGACGGCCAGACCCTGCAGCACGGACATCGCCCCGTAACCGACGATGCCGCAAGCGATCACCGGCGCCGGTCCCGATGCGGACCGCACGCCGACGCGCGTCGGTGCGTCCGCACGCCGGGACAGCAGCCAACCGACGAGCGCCAGAGCGAGTCCGATGTCGGTGACGGTGATCTTCTGGCCACCCGCCGAGACGCTGAAGATCAACGGCAGCGCGGCGATCGCACACAGGAACGCGGCCCTGGGTAGCACTACCAGTGCGACCGCGCCGAGCAGGGCGACAGCCAGTAGCCCGGCCTTCGGATTCATCGCCGTCAGACCGCCGACCGCACCGCCGACCACGAGCGCCAGCAACGGGAACGACGCAGTTCTCCTCATGCCGCCACCTTCGGTCGTCTGGACGCGATCAGGGCGCGGACCACGGCCAAGAGACGCAGCCGGAACCGCGGCACCGCCAGCAGGTAGCCGGCCCACAGACCGACCGCGGCGAGCAGCACCAGCAACTGCACGTCGGTCGAGGCCGAACGCGTCAGCAACGCCAGCCCGGCGACCACTCCGACTGCCGGAACCAGGAGCAGGAGGTCGATGACGAAGGTCGACAGGATGTGCCGGATGCTCAGCGCCACCAGGGATCCGGCAATTGCTCCGAGGGCGACGGCCAGGCCCAGACCGAACGGGCCGAGCGCGCCGACGAGCATCTGGCGGCTGCCGATGGTGACGACGGTGATCACCACGGTCACCATCACCGACAGCCAGATCTGCCCGAGCGAGTTCATCACCCGCAGGATCACGTAGTTGATCAGCAGGGCCCAGAGCCCGACCGCCATGCCGGCCAGGATCGACGCCGTGTACCGGGCCGAGTCGAGCCCGAATGCACCGCGCTGGAACAAGACCTGCACGATCGGCAGGGCGAAGCTCGCGGCCAGGGAGGAGAGCACCACGGCCATCAGGAAGAATGGCCGCAGCATGTGCAGCAGCTTGACCCTGACCTCACCCGGCGAGTAGAGCGGGAAGGCCGGCAGGCTGGCCAGTCCGATGGGCACTGCCAGTAGCAGCAGCCCGGTGTCGGTGATCAGTCGGGCGTAGTCGACGGACGCCACCGCGGTATCGCCCAGATGCGAGGCCAGCGCCTTCTCGGTGACGAGTTGGGTCTGGATCAGGACGGGCAGCAACACCAACCCGCGCAGCCGCCGCAGGAACGGCGCCAGGCAGGTGCGGATCTGCGGCCAGTCGACACTACCTGCGGCGGAGAGGTATCCACGGCGACGGACGTACCGCATCCCCCACAGCGACATCAACAGGTAGCTGACGGTGAAGCCCCAGGCGAGCAGAGCCGGCCGGTGCAGCAGGAAGCCGACCAGGGTACCCAGGATCAACCCGATGCTCTGTCCGCTGGACCGGATGCTGCTCAATCGGTAGCTGTGGTGGGCCATCTCGAGATAGCCCAGCATGCCGAAGTGCAGATAGCTGGGTACACCGAGGAGCAGCACCACTGTCATGGTGACCGCCAGATCGGTGGTACCGCCGGTCAGACCCGGCGCGATGACGTCGATCCATTCGTTCCGGGTGAACGCCAGGACAGCCACCAGCACCACGGCGAAGATGCCCAGCGTCAGCTGGACGCCCCGGTAGAGGGCGATGGCGATCTGCGGTTGATCCCGGAGCAGCTTGGCCTGCATCGGCAGGTAGGCGCTCGAGAGCGCATCCGTGCTGACGATGTTGAGCGGGGCGAGCACGGCCGTCTGCGCGATGCGGTTGGCCGCGACCACCTCCGACGTCCCGTAGAGGTAGGCCAGCAGGGCTTCGCGGACGACGCCGAGAAGTTTGCCGACCAGGCCACCGGTGAACAGGTGGAACGCACCCCTCAGCATCGGGCGCGTCTCGCTTCCGCAGCCTTGACGACGGCCGCGTTCGCAGTGGCAACCACACTCATCGAACTGCGACCTGCAGCACGCTCTCCGCCTGCCGGATCCGCTGCGCCCAGGAGTGCTCGAGGCTCCCTTCGCTCCGGCCGGCCGCCGCCTCCTCGGTGAACTGGATCAGCGCGAGAACCACGGCGGCCGGGAAAGCCTTCGGGCTGATCAGTCTCAGTCCGTTGTGGTGCGAACCGCTGAGGGAGGACAGCGGGGTGCTCAGCACGTCGAGTCCGGCCGCGAGATACTCGAAGACCTTCATCGGGAAGACCCCGGCGGTGTGAGCGTTCACCAGGTAGGGGATCAACCCTACCTGCGACCGGCCGACCTCACGAGCCAGCTCCTGCGGGCCGAGGTTGCCCAGGTACGTCACACCGGGATGCTCGAGCAGCGCGTTGACCCGACCGGCACCGCCGGCGCCGTCGATGGCCACCGGCCCCGCCAACGCCAGCGGCACGTCGGCATCGGCCACCGCCGTCAGCAGGTCGAAATCCACCTTGGCCGGGGTCAGGTTGCCGGCGAAGATGGCGCGGGGCAGACGGTCTCCACCGATGTTCTCGGATCCACCGTGGCCTCGATGTTCCCGGAACAACTCGACGTCGGCGACGTTCTCCCACAGCACCACATCCGACCGGCCCTGTGCGACCAGGTGGTCGCGCACGCCGGTACTGCTGGCGATCACCACGTCGGCGACCGCCAGGAGCCGGCGCTCGGCAGCCAGCAGCGCCGCGGCCGGTACCCCGGGGAAGGTATGCAGCAGGTCCACCGAGTGGTACACCACCGTGCCGGCGTGTTGCTCGAGACCGTACGTCAGGGGCGAGAACGTCCAGAGCACCGCATCCGGATCCATTCCCAGCTGCGGCAACAACATTGCCTCGACCAGACGGCGATTCACCCACCGGACTGCACGACTCCCGTGCACCGGGATCACCTTGGGCGAGACCACCGTGAGACACTCCGGTCTCGGCCGTCGCGGCCCGGGATCCCCAGCTGCGGAGTCGTCCTCGCGTGAGGGGACGAGCGCCCGGCCGATCCGCGTCAGGTCGGCGCGGTTGAGCCCGGGTCGCCGCAGGCCCATCGACTCCACGAACACGACGTCCATCCCGGCCGCCAGACCGACCGCCAGGTGCTGCTTGTTGGTCCACACCGCGCTGTCGAAGTCGGCGGTGGACAGGATCACCACGCGACGCGTCATCGCTCGCTCCCGGACAGCTTGCTCCCGGACAGCTTGCTCGCCGACATCCACCTGGTCAACTCGGAGGCGAAGACATCCGTCCCGAAACGCAGCGCCCTGGCTCGGGAGGCCGATCGGTGCAGACCGGCCACATACCCGACAGCAGAGAGCATCTCGGCCTCGGACCCGAAGTCGACAAGCGCTCCGGTCACCCCGTCGACGACACTCTCTGCGGCGCCGCCGATACGATTGGCGATCACCGGGGCGCCCGCGGCCATCGCCTCGACCGGCATGATCCCGAAGTCCTCGATCGGCGGGAACACGTAGGCGAGCGTGCGCTGGTAGAGGGCGTAGAGCATCGCGTCGCTCACCCGGCCCAGGAAGATCACCGGAACAGGGACGCTCGCTGCGATGGCCCTCAGCCGTGGCTCGTCCGGCCCGGATCCGGCCAGCACCGCCGGAAGTCCCGCAGCCTTGGCCACCCGGATCACCGTGTCCAGCTCTTTGTAGGGCACAAAACGTGAAGCACCGAGCAGGAAGTCGGCGGGTAGGGCGTCCAGGACCCGGCGCTCGCCCGGGTCGAGCCGGGAATGCCAGTCCGGCTCCGCCTGGATCCTGGCCACATCGACGGGCGGGTGCACGACCGTCGCGTCGCGGTCCCACGCCAGCCGGATGCGGTCCGCGACGAACTGGCTGTTCGCCGCGAACGACGTCGCCTCGGCGGCCCGCGAGCGGTCGATGGCCTTGAGTGGCCGGGCGGCCATCCGTTTCAGCAGACCACCGCCCCGGGCGTCCAGTTCCGGATTCCAGAGATAGCGGGCCGGGGTGTGCACGTAGACGAACTTCCGGAAGTCCCGGTCCTGGCGCGCGAACGTCACGTGGTGCGCGAACAGGTGCGAGCTCACCAGCGCCCAGTCGTAGCCGGGGTTGTGCAGTCCGCGCCAGGTGGCCGGCATCAGCGGCAGGGCGGCGGCTTTGGATCGGCGCAGAGGCGTTCTGGCGAGCCAGGTCTCGGTGATGGTCGCGTCGGGTAGCAGATCGGGTGCATCGTTCCAGAGGCAACGGACGTCGGTGTCGGGCAGCAGCCCGGACATCGCCTCGAGCACTTTTTCCGAACCGCCCATCGTGCTGATCCACTCGTGCACCAGCACTCCGCGACCAGCCGGCGGAGCAACTGGGGCCGGGGCGATCGAGAGGACCGGCGTGTGTTCGCTCCGCGGCTGCGGCACCCGGATGCGGCTGGGATTCGACACAGCCGACACAGCCGACACAGACCCGGCGAACTCGACCGAAGGCAGTGGTTGGGTCATGACAGTCTCCAAGGGGTGTGGGACGAATGGACCTGCTCTGGCCGTCGGTCAGTAGGCGCCGTCGCGCGCGACCACCGCCTTCACGGTTTTCACGAGAATTCCGATATCACCGGTGACGGACCAGTTCTCGACGTAGTAGAAGTCGAGTCGGATGCGTTCGTCGACGGAGATGTCGGACCGGCCGGACACCTGCCACAGTCCCGTCAGGCCGGGCCGGACGAGCATCCGGCGCTCCAGGAACCTGGCCACCTCGGCGCCCTCGCCGGGGACCAGCGGACGCGGTCCGATCAGCGACATCTGGCCGGCCAGCACATTGAACAGCTGCGGGAGTTCATCGATGCTGGTCTTGCGCATGAAGCGGCCGATCGGTGTGATGCGGGAGTCCTCCGCCGACTTGTAGAACACCGAGGCGGCCTGACCCGAGTTCGCCTTCTCGGCGGTGAACAGTTTGTCCGCACCGTGGGTCATGGACCGGAACTTCCAGATCCGGAACTCCTCGCCGTGTCGCCCGACCCGCACCTGACGGAAGAAGACCGGACCGGGACCGGATCTCTTGATCAGCACAGCCATCACCAGCAGCACAGGGCTGAGCAGGATCACCAGTGCCGCCGCGCCGGCGTAGTCCATCGCGGTCTTCACCGCCAGCTTGACCCCGCGGAACTGCGGCTCCTCCACCTGGAGCAGTGGCACTCCCGCAACGGGTTTCACGGTGATCCGCGCGCCGGCGATGTCTGTCACGCCCGGCGCGACGACGAGGCGGATGCCGGTGCCCTCGAGATCCCAGGACAGTCGACGCACGTCGGCCGGGACGAACCCGTCGGTCGCCGTCACCGCAACCATGTTCGCACCGGCCCGGTCGATGGCCTCCGGGATGTCGCGGATGCTGCCGAGCACCGGGAAGCGCCCGGCGGCAGCGTCATCGGAGGTCGTCTCGCTGGGCAGGACGCACAGGCCCGTCACCCGGTAGCCGGCACCGGGACTGTCGTGCAGGTGGTTCGCCAGCGCGGTGGCACTGGCCCGACTGCCGACCACCAGGACACTGGCCATCAGTTCGCCGTGCCGGCGATGGCGCCGGAGCCAGCGTCGCCACACCACGCGATTGGCGATCAGCAGGGCCAGCCCGAGCGGCACGGCGGTTGCCAGGTAGCTCCTGGCCACCTCGGCCCTGGCCAGGTACGACGCCAGCGCCACCGCCCCGAACAGCAGGAACGACGCGTTGACCACGCGGCGGTACTCGGTGGTCCCCGACCCGAGGATGCGCCGGTCCCAGGCGCCGGAGATCCAGAGCATGAAGACCCAGGCCAGCCCGAGCAGCACCGCGAACCCGGCGTAGGTCAGGGCGTCGACTCCGCCGACCCGCTCCGAGACGCCTCGTTGGCCCAGCCGCAACCACAGACTGATCGCCACCGTGGCGGCCACGACGACGACGTCCACGAAGACCAGCCGATGCAGGTAGCGCAGACTCCACGCCGGCCGCCGGTGAGCCACCGTTCGGGGTCGGACGGGTGCCACCGGCAAGAGACACGCGTCTGGCAGACTCGTCTCGGCCTCGGAGGGCCGCTGTCGTGGAATGGACTCGACCTCGGTGGTCGTCGTCGACCCTTTCGGATCGGAGTTGATGGTGGTCATGCATGCCTCGTTCCATTCGTCAACAAGTTGCGGTGCAACGTGGTTCGGCGTCGGAGCGGCGGGCTCCCGCCCCGGCGCGTCGCCGGGACCGTGTTCGATGTGTGGTGTGGATCGATGTGTGGTGTCGATCGGTGTGGTGTGTCGGCTCAGTCGGGTGGTGGACGGTCCGGGAGATCGCGTCCGGCGTCATCGGCTGCAGCGGCTCGGTCCGCACGAGCCGAGGCAGAGGCCCTTGCCACCAGAGGATCAGCCGAGGGATCGGCGACACGGGCGGCATGGCGCGGATCGTCGAAGTAGGCCCGGTTGCCATGGCCGACACCGTGATCGCGACGGACGGAGTCGGCCCCCCTGGTCGGGACCATGTTCATCACGGTGCCGAGCAGTCTGGCCTCGACCGTGTCCATCGCACCGATGGCGTTGACGATCTGATTCCTGGTCGTCGAGCCGTGCCGGACCACCAGGATCACCCCGTCAGCGTCCCGGGCGACCACAGCGCCGTCGGTCACCGGCAGCAGCGGGGCGGCGTCGATCAGCACCACGTCGAACTGCTGACGGCACCGCTCGATCAGGCCGACCATGGTCCGGCTCTCCAGCAGTTCGGAGGGATTGGGCGCGGTACTGCCGGCGACCAGCACGGTGAGATCCGAGTCTCCCCAACGCTGCATGGCTTCCGGCAGGGCGACATCACCGACCAGCACGTCGGTCAGACCGACGGAGGTGCCCAGACCCAGGTAGTGGGAGATCATCGGCTTGCGGAGGTCGGCCTCGATCAGCAGGACCCGGCGGCCGGCATTGACGAAGCTCAGCGCGAGATTGACGGTGGTGGCTGTCTTTCCCTCACCCGAGACGGCCGACGTCACCGCGATGACCTTGACCGAGACATCGACCTCGACGAACTTGATGTTGGTCCGGACCTGACGGTAGGCCTCGGCACGCAGGGAACGGGAGAACCCGTCGAGGATCACCGGGTTGTCGTCGACGTCGGTGTCGATCGGCACGAGCCCGAGGACCGGCCCTCCGGTCAGCGATCGAACGGTTGCGGTGGACCGGACCGTGGTGTCCAGCCCCTCCTTGGCCAGGGCCAGGCCGAGACCGAGGACCAGGCCGGCCAGCAGTCCGATGCCCAGGTTCCTAGCCGGCACAGGCGAAACGGCCCTGGCGCCCGGAGTCGGACCCGACACCACCTCGACCTGCACCGGGGCGGTCAGTGCTCCCTTGGGTGTCTCGATGCCCTTGACCAGCACCGGGAACTGGGTCGCGAGCGATGCTCCGATCCTGTTGGCCTCGTCCTGCGAGGTGTCGGTGACGGTGATGTTGATCAGCACGGTGTTGACGTCCGCCGACGCCCTGATCTTCGAGATCACCTGGGCTGGAGTGAGTGTGAGGCCGGAGTCGGTGATCACCAGTCTGGCGAGCTTCTCGGTGCCGAACAGTTCGACGTAGCTGTCCACCCGGCTGCGCCCGAACTGATCACCCTGCACCGCGGCGAGCACACCGTCGGACGGCGTGTTGGCGTAGAAGCGAACGGTGGTCTGGTACTCGGGTTGGGCATTCATCGTGACGAACGCGCCGGCGGCCAGCGCGGCCAACCCGCTGGCCACCACCAGCCACCAGTACTTGCGGATCGCGATGGCCGCGGAGAGAAGGTTCATGCCGCCGGCCTTCCGACGCTGCGGACGATCCAACCGGCGGATCGCCAGCGCCCGATGTCCAGCACGTTCCGAGCGTCGAGGACGACGGCGGATCGCACCACCCCCGCCAGTGCAGTCGGATCGGCGTCCCGGTAGTGGTCCCACTCGGTGGCGACGACCACGAGATCTGCTGACCAGCAGGCGGATTCGATGCTGTCGGCGTACTGCAGCGTCGGGAAGACCCGGCGCGCGTTCGCCATCGCCTCGGGATCGTGGACGACAACCCGTGCCCCGCGGAGATGCATGGAGGCCGCCACGTTCAACGCAGGGGAATCCCGCACATCGTCGCTGTTGGGCTTGAACGCCGCGCCCAGGACGGTCACGTTCTTGCCGAGAAAGGTTCCACCGAGAAGGTTCCGGGCCAGTGCGGCCGTGCGCTCGCGCGCCTGCATGTTGATCTCGTCGACCTCCCGGAGCAAGCCGAGCACAGACTGGGCACCGATCTCACCGGCGCGGGCACGGAAGGCGCGGATGTCCTTGGGCAGGCAACCACCGCCGAATCCCAGACCTGCCGAGAGGAACTTCGGTCCGATGCGCGAGTCGTGTCCGAGCGCGGTGCTCAGCATGCGGACGTCCGCACCACTCGCCTCGCACACCTCGGCCATCGAGTTGATGAAGGAGATCTTGGTCGCCAGGAAGGCGTTGGCGGCCACCTTGACCAGCTCCGCCGTTGCGAAATCAGTTTCCAGGCAGGGCATTCCCTGCTGGAGAATCTCCGCGTAGACCTCGTCGAGGACGGCCCGGACGTGGTCGCTCTGCACACCGAACACCAGGCGGTCCGGGTGCAGGGTGTCCTTGATGGCCAACCCCTCGCGGAGGAACTCCGGATTCCATGCCAACTCGACCCTTCCAGCGTCGATCGGGCTCGTCTTGGACAGCCGATCGCTCAGCTCGGAGGCGGTACCGACGGGGACGGTTGACTTCCCGACGATGACACACGCCCGGGTCAGGTGGGCGACCAGAGCGTCGAAGGCCTCGTGCAGGTAGGTGAGGTCGGCGCTGTACGAGCCGGGCCGCTGCGGGGTGCCGACGCAGAGGAAGTGCACGTCCGCAAATTCAGCGGCGTCCTCGATCCGATCGGAGAAGCGCAACCGGCCGGAGGCGAGGGTCCGCTCGAGCAACTCGGGCAGTCCGGGTTCGAAGAACGGCGCCCGACCCGACGCGAGCAGTGCGATCCTCGCCGGGTCGATGTCAACACCGATGACGTCGTGACCGATCTCCGCCATGCAGGCGGCATGCACTGCGCCCAGGTATCCCGTTCCGATGACGCTGACCTTCATTCGGGTTGCTCCGTCCACGTTGCACTGCACCATGTCTGGACTCATCCAGGACGGACTGGCAGCAACGTTGCTGGTGCGTCCGATCGCCCTCTGGACGTCGTTCCACCACACCGGTGTGCGGGTGGGTGGCACGTCGTCGATTTCTCGAGAGGGTCGATACACACTGCGAGGCAGTTCAACTCGCCTCACTGGGGCGTTCGGCACGGTTCCGGCCGATCACTTGAACCAAACAGTAGACGGACACACAAGGGGGGTCCGTCGAGCAGTCCTCGCTCCGACCGTTCGTACAGGGACACGGCGTGCCTGTCGGATCAGCCGATCAGTGGGCACCCACCGACTGCCACACCGCGGGACTACCGGGAGTGACCATTTCACCCTCCTGTGCACCGGACGACGGCTGGTTCATCCAAAATTCACAAAGCAACCGCCGCTGCGCATTTCCACAGGTCATCCACACGTCACGGTTCGAGAACAGGGATGCAGACGGGGCCGGGGATGCCACCAGGGGGTTCTCGGAGGGGCGAATTCGGCCACGACCCCAAAGAGCGCGGGTGACTTGAACCTCATCCTCTCGATTCGGTCACTTCGCTGGTTGACCCGGACCTCCTGCTCGGTAGGAGATCTCGCGGCCGGGTTCGCTGCAATGCAGTGCATGCGATAGACCCTGACGACTCGATGGCCAAGCCCCGCCCCCCGTCAATTGGCTCGAGTCCTCGGCGCAGACGTCGGTGATCAGCGTTCGAATTACGAGTCGGGTGGCAGAAGTTGGGTCCTCAACTCGTGGGAACCGTCAGGTCGTGCACCCTCGTAGTGGATCCGCGTTCCGCCGCCCGGATCGGCGACCGCGGAGAAGTAGCGCAGGCCACCAGAACCGAAGGGGGACGAAAAGACCGGGGCGTCGGCTGCGATCCACGGCCCTGCCGTCGAGTCGGCCAGCGCAGCCCCGGTCCGTTCCTCCCAGTTCTCCGCCTCGGACGCCCGCCCGTCGTAGAGCGCCAGCACGCCGTCGGACAATGGAAGTACTGCGGAGAACCTGACGCCGCGGGCATCCCAGGTACCTGGCCGCCCGGCCAGTGCTGTGCCATGCCAGGTCCAGTCGATGCCGTCCCCGCTGATCGCATATTCGGTCGTCATCCGATCCGTGGCGTCCGAATCGTCCAGCGGATGACAGGAAGCCCAGAGTTGCCAACCGTTCTCGCCGCGGAGGATCACCGGATCCTTGACGGCCGTGCGGGCATCGCCCGGGAGGACGGTCACGGGAACCGCATCGGGAAGCTCCTCGACGGACTCCGCCTCGAGCAGATCCACCCGCCAGTGCTTGCTGCCCGGCGTCGCGCAACTCAGGTAGAGGCGCCAGGTGTGGTCGGTCCGGACCAGGCACGGCCGCTCCAGCGAGTCGGCGTGGTGGCGCTCCCGGTCGATGACGGCCAGGGTTTCCAGGTGCACACCGTCGACCGACCGCGCGATGACGTTGGCGAACCCCCGTCCCTCGCCCACCGGTCGACGCAGCCGATACGCGAGGTAGAGGACGCCGTCATGGTTGACCGCGCTGGGCCCGCCCACCCAGGAACCGGGCCCACCGACCTCCGGCGCGAGCACCGTCTCCCCCGCGTTCCAGTCGAGCGCGCCCAGGAAGTCGGATCGGGTCATCTGCAGGTCCGGAGAATCTGCCACCGGTCAGCGCCGCCCGAACCACCGGCGCCGCCCCACGGGCGGCTCAGGAACGTTTGCCACCGGCGTCGCCGTCGCCGCTCGCGCCCGCCGCCAGGCGATCACCACGTCGTCCGCGTCAACCGGCATCAACGTCATCGACGGTCCCTCCGCCGGTTTCCTCAGTACGTCGACGATCCGCTGGTTGAGCTTGGCCACCACCTCGCGTACCTGCGCCTCGGTGCGGAGTTTCGCCACCGTCGCCGGGAGATCCTGGGCCTCCTTGCGGAGGGCGAGGGCCGGCGGCAGGAACGGGACCCCGGAGATGCCCTCGCGCAACATGTATTGCCGTAGCCACCAGTTCTCGTCCCGCGGCCCGCCGATGTCACCCAGCGGCTTGCCCGCGCCGGGGAGATCGTCGAACACTCCGCGCTCCTCCGCTTCGCGGATCTGCCGTTCGACGATGCGCTCGATCCGGCCGCCGGCTCCCTGCCCTGGCTGGCTCATTCCGCTCCCCTTTCCGGTGGCTACGTCCTTCATCGACGGTAACCCGCCACCGACGGACCTACGTCACCCACCACGTTGACGGACATCTGGACCTTTCTGACGGCCCGATCGAGTCGCCTACCTTCTGATGACCAGCTGGCCTCGGAGCCAACGCGGCCTCGGCCAACCCCGTCGCCCACTACGTCACAGCGTCCTCGGCTGCGCCGCTGTCGACCGGTGGAGTCGTCACGGTGAGCATTGCCAACCTCCCGGTGGACGCCACCCAACACGTTCACCGGCTACGCCAGTGCGAGCCTGTCCGCCGCCTGATCAGTGAAGTGACACCAGAGGACGCCTCCATAAGACGTACCGAATGAAGTCCCGAGGGCCGCGGTCGTATTCCGACCGTG
Organism: Nakamurella sp. UYEF19; assembly: GCF_040546275.1. Classification (NCBI taxonomy): domain Bacteria; kingdom Bacillati; phylum Actinomycetota; class Actinomycetes; order Nakamurellales; family Nakamurellaceae; genus Nakamurella; species Nakamurella sp. UYEF19. The sequence goes on from NZ_JBEPNO010000034.1 coordinate 34,905, forward strand.
GCCCTCGCCATACCCCGAATCGGTCGCAGCCGGTCCACGGTGAGAGAGTCGCAACCATGACACGGGTGGTGGTGATCGGCGCCGGAATCGTCGGAACGGCGGCCGCGCATCGACTCGCCGCCGGCGGGGCGCAGGTGACGGTCTTCGACAACGGCGCCATCGGCGGGGCGACCGCAGCCGGAGCCGGCATCATTGCCACCATCAGCTCCCGGGTCACCGACCTGGATGTCGCGTCCTTCCGCTTCGCCGCCGCCCGCCACTACCTCGAACTTGTCGAGACCTGCACCGCAGCAGGTATTTCCGGACATTCCTACGCACCGGTCGGTCAGCTGTCGATTGCCTTCGACGACGCCGAACAGGCCGCGCTGGAGGTCGACTTCGATCGGGCCACCGAGCTCGTCGGGAGATTCGGCCCTTCCTCGGTCGGAACCCCGGAACTACTGACCGCCGCGGAGGTCTCACGGCGCTACCCGATGATCGCCCCCACCCGGGGCGGACTACTGCTGCCCGAGGTGGCCAGGGTCGACGGCGACGTCATGCGCCGCAGCCTGCTGCAATTGGCGGTCGCACACCGCGCCACTGTCGTCACCGGAACAGCCCACCCGGAGATCCACGACGGGCGTGTCACCGCCGTCAGCTCCGAGCACGGCCGCTTCGAGGCCGACGTGGTCGTCGTCGCGGCCGGGGCGTGGTCCGGAACGCTGATCCCATCCCTCGCCGGAATTGTCGAGCCGCAACGCGGGCAGATCGTGCACCTGCACCTGCCGGGCGCCTCGGCCCTGCCCACCCTCGACACCGCCGCCGGTCACTACCTCTTGACCTTCCCCGGCGACCACGTGGTGATCGGCGCAACCAGGGAGACCGGCAGCGGATTCGACGCCGAGCTGACCGCCGGCGGTGTGGCACAGGTGCTGGCGCAGGGGATGTCGCTGGTGCCTTCCCTCGCCCAGGCACGGTGGATCGAGGCCAGGGTCGGGCTGCGGCCGGCCAGCCGGGACGGTTTTCCGATCCTCGGCCAGGCCCCCGGCGTCGACGGTCTGTGGCTGGCCACCGGCATGGGCCCGAGCGGCCTGACGCTCGGCCCCTACTGCGGATCCGTGGTGGCCCAGCATGTTCTTGCCGACCACAGTGTGCCGACCCAGGCGACGGACGCCGAAGTCCGCGCTCCGGCCATTCCTCGGGCATACCAACCCGCCCGGAGCTGAGCCGGTCGTGGGTGGATACCGCCCTCAAGCGGTAGTGGCGTGACGCCGGTGCCTGCGGGTCACTGCGACCTGGCCGATGGCATCGACTCTGCTCGAACTCCTTGCTCCGATCACTCGATGGAGTGCACTGATGAGCAACCCGGCCAGCCCTCGAGGAATTCTCTTGCAATCGCTGGGCCCAAGTACTGTGCATTCGATCCAAATGATTCACGCGGAGAAGCCAAGATGGCTGGACTATTCCTTCCGTCGAATTCGTGTTCTTGTGCTCTCCTTCGTTCTCCTCACACCGCTTGTGACGGTACTGAGGTGCACTCACCACCTCGGTTTCGGCCGAAACGATCCGACAGCGTCGTCACCTGCGCCGGATGGTGCCTCTCGATCGACCTGGGGGTCGGTCACCGACCACCACGTCAGGGGCATCGTCAGCCACCGGCGCAGCAGCAGCGCGTTGTTCAGGCGAGTAGAGAATGGCCTGACGAGCCGCGGCCGGAGCCATCCCGCCGGCGACGGCGTCACGGAGGGAAGCCGAGGCCGCACTGTAGGCCGTCATGGCCGCTTCGACGTTGCCGGTGCCGGTCCCGTAGGTCAGGGACCGGCCGGCCGGAATGCCCATGCTGCCGCCGACCTCGATCGCGTCCTGGTTGGCACCCATGTAGGAGAACGTCCAGTCGTACTTGTTCTCCTGGTCCTCGATCAGCGCCTTGATCGCCGGCCGCGTCCATTCCTGCGACGCGTTCTCCATCCCGTCCGTCATGATCCCGAAGATCACCGAGGCCGGCCGCTCCTCTTCCTTCATCCCGGCAAGGTAGGCACCGGTCGACCGGACGAGGGCGGCGATCGAGTCGTTCAACGCCGTGGATCCGCGCGGCTGCAGATCGAGCTTCGGCACGGTCTGCAGGTCCCGTCCGGCGTAGACCTCTTCGTACTGGTCGTCGAACTGCGCGAGCGTGACGGTGCAGCGCCCCGGCTGCTTGCGCTGCGACTCGATGTAGGCGTCGAAGCCGCCTTCGGTGTCGGACTTGATGCTCATCATCGAGCCGGACCGGTCGAGCAGAAACGCGATGTGCGTGTAGTTCGTATCCGTCATGTTGTCCTCCTGCGTGGGGTGAACGTGAACTTCTTCTGATCGGCCCTGGCCACTGCGATCGCCTCGGCCGTCACCTTCCCGCCCTCGGCATAGGGGGCGAGCGCCGCCGACCGGGCCAACCGCGGCGGGACGCTGTTCGGCGCCACCTGGGCGGACAACGCAATGGTCCGCATCGAGGCACCGCCCAACGCGGCCCTTGCCATCGTCTCGTCGAGCGCAGCGGTGATGTGCTCCTGCGCCCTGGTCAACAGTTCGGTCAGCTCGACCTCGGATTCGGGCACCGGCAGCTCCAGCAAAGCCCTTGCTGCGTCGATGTTCTCGATCAGTGGGTCGGTCATGGCCGAACTCTACACGCAGGATCTGCACATGCGCAACTATTGCGCATGTGCGCTTTCTGCATGGCCACTACCATCACACCGTGATGGCACGCGACGGCCTCTCGATTCCGGATAGCCGACCGCCAGGGCCCGGCTTCGGCAAGCCATCGGTGCTCGCACAACGAATGCAAGCTGCACACCTCGCTCGAGAAGGCACCTGTGCGCATCTTTCCGGGAGGCCAGCAATGCATCGCTCGACGCCGTGGTGGTTGGTCAGCGGTGTGATCGTCGCCGTCATCGCATCCGCCTGTACCAGCACCTCGGGCGTGGCGAAGTCGAGTGCCCAGGTTTCGGGTGGCGCGATCACGAGCAGTTCGGCGGCCGGGTCCGGATCGGCAGTGTCGTCCGCCGCGCCAGCCGCGAACGTCTTCTCCTGCCCGACTGCCGCCAACATCAACGCCCTGACGGCCATGCAGTTCGCCGCCGCGGTCGGCAACGGCTCCGGCCACTGCGAGTACGTCGTCACGACGGGATCCACCCAGGCCGCGCGCGTCACGATCGACCATCCTCCCGCCTCTGCCACCACGGCGAACGAGACGCTTCCGCAGTTCCAGGCGGCAGTGGCCGCGGCCGGCAACGTGGTGCTGACCACGGCGCCCCAGTACTCGTCCCAGGCGTTCATCGCCCAGTTCGGCAACCTGTCGTGTTCGGTGTTCGCTCTGGCCGTCGACGGTCAGGTGATGCAGGTACAGGCGTCGCACCGATCGCCTGCGACGGTGGACGATTGCTCGCTGGCGCAGTCGGCGACCGCCCTGACCGGTACGGCCACGATTGCAGTCGCGCCGAAATCCGCAACAACACCAGACTCCGGCTCGGTGCCGTCGAGCCAGGTCCCGGCATCGCAGAGCCCGGTGGTCGGCACGCCGACTCCGGTCACGACGGCCCCGGCTGCCTCGCTGCCCACCCCCACCCCGTCGACCGGGCGCGTTGCCACAACGGCACCGCCCACCACATCGAAGCCGGCCGGTACCCCGACCTCACCCAGCGAAGTGCTGATCTTCTCGACGGGACCGGCGGTCAGCCTGACCCTGCCGACTCCTCGCACCACGGCCACCTCACGCTGAACGCCCGTCCGGTCGGTCACCCCGCCGACAAATCACTGCAGCAGACGAAATTACTGCACCAGACGGGTGACGAAGGCGATGTTCGCCCATCCGATTCGCGCCCGCGGCCGAATCGAGCACAAGGTCAAGACCGCGAACGAGGTTGATGGGTGGATCGAACGATGGTTCAAGAGGCATTCCTGCACGGACGTCCTGTACTCGAGTTCCAAACCGGGCACGACCGTCGATCATTCTTGAAGTGGGCGGGCCTGGTCGGCGTCGGTGCGTCGCTGGTGGCCGGCGGCCTGCTGGAGGCTCCCACCGCGGCTGACGCCGGCGAGATCCTGTCTTCTGCGAAGGCCGGCGGCGACATCGACATCCTCAACTACGCGTTGGTGCTGGAGTACCTCGAGCTGGACTTCTACGTGACCGGGCTGTCCCGGAACCTGCTGAAGGGACGCGACCTGGAGCTGGTGAGTGCGATCTCCGATCACGAGACCCAGCACGTCGCCGCCTTCACCGCGGCGATCAAGACCCTCGGTGGGACGCCGATCACGCGCCCGAAGTTCAACTACCCGGCCAACAGCTGGCTCAGCCGCGACGGCATGTTGAAGAACGCCTCCACGTTGGAAGAGCTGGGCGTGTCGGCCTACCAGGGCCAGGTGCCACTGATCCAGAACGCCGACGTCCTCGAGGCCGGCGCGGCGGTCGCCGGCGTCGAGTCCCGTCATGCCTCGGTGCTGGCCACCCTGATCGGCCGGAAGCCGTTCCCCTCCCCGATCGAGGAACACCGCCCCATGGCCGAGGTACTCGCGGCGGTCAAACCCCTCCGGGCTTGAGCTGATCTCGACGAACAGGGCTACTTCTGCAGCGCTGCGATTTCGCCGAGCAGTTGCAGCTTGTCCTTCTTGGCCTTCAGCTGGGCCAGTTCGGCTGCCGCCGGGTCGACTTTCGGCCCGGTGACCCCGGTGATCGCGCCCTGCAGGTCGTTGATGCCACCGGCGAAGGCCTTGGGTACACCCGCCAGCGCCGCCAGCGCGTCACCCGCCCCGCTGGACCGCGCGTTGCCGATGACGATCGGCGTGCCTGCGTCGCCCATGGTCACGCTGGCCGAACTGTGCGAGAACAGACCGCCCTTGGCCAGCGGCAGACCGGCGTGATCACAACGCTTGTCGAGGATGTCGGTGTCGGTCCGGCGTACCACCGAGGGGTTCGAGCGGTCCTTGTCGCACGTCCACACCGTCAGTTGGCTGCGCCGCGGTCGGCGGTACCAGATCTGCTCCTCGGCACCCTGTTGAAAGGGATCGTCGGAAGTCTGGCTGTCCGGCGCGTGAGGGATGGTGGCCATCAGGTGCAGCGTGTCCCACACCTCCCAGGCCCTCGGGTACGTCTGGGCGTCGAACGCGTTCTCGAAGTGTTCCGCGGTCGGCAGCTCGGCGATGTCCAGCACGACCGTGTGGGTCTCGACGACGCTCTCGCCGTCGGAGAGCCACTGGGCACGCTCGGCCCTCAGGCGCGTCAGCTGGCCGCTCACCAGGGTCAGGGCCTTCTGGATCGCGTCGAGACCGGCGGCCGGCGGCAGGCGATCGGCGGCCACGTCCGTCAACAGACCCGAAAGTGTCTGGGCCAGAGCATCTTCCTGAGCGGTCAGGCCGTCGAGCAGTGCCTGCTGCGGGAAGGCCCCGTCGTCGACGGACTTGAAGATGCTGAGGATCGGTACCAGCTCGCCGACCAGGGCAGCGACTGCGCCGAGCAGCTTGGGGCCCTGCCCGGTGAACTCGGTCGACGAACCGGTCAGCCGTCCGTCCTCGGAGAAGTGCAGGGTGAACTCGCTGTCGGCGAAGAACTCCTCCTCGACGGCCAGCACCAGCGGATTCCCCATCAGGTCGGCACGCACGAGTTGCGTCGCCTCGGCGGACCACGTGGTGCTCCCCGACCCATGTGCGGGCTTCGTCACGGTCCTCGTGCCGGTGAACTGCACGGCGGTGGTGGGAAGTCGATAGTGGAAGTTCTCGGTCGCGGACATGGGTCGGGCCCCTTCGATCGACGGCTGTCGGAAGGCGAGCATAAGGGACAAATCGCCCATGCGCCTGGTAGCTTCAGCCGTGGGCCATCCAGCTCCACAGACCGTTGGCGGCTTGAGGTGCCTTCACCCCTGTCAGAGTCTGCAGGTCAAGGGCGGCTCTGAACTGCCACAGCAGCCCGGACCGCCCGTCCTGCATCACTTCTCGTAGTTCCCGCACCGCCAGGTCATGACCACCCGTGCGCGCATGCACCAGAGCGAGATACCGGCGTACCGGGCCCAGGTCGATCACACCGAGACCGAGCACCACATGATCGTCGGCCTGCCGGGCCAACACGTCGGAAGCAGCCACGAGCACGTCCTGCTGCTCGAGGATGAAGGCCGCCTCCACCGCGATGGCCACCCCCAGGAAGTGGAGCGAGTCGGTGCGGCCCAGGGCGATGTCGTCCGTCAGGGTGGCCAGAAGGTCCCGCCCGGCCTCGTGGTAGCCGGCGATCGCCAACGCGAGTGCCCGGGCAGCAGTCCAGACGAACGGAGGACCGGGGAGGCCGTCGGTATTGTGCCCGAAGCCGCTGAAATCGCCGATGACCCAGCCCAGGCAGAAGAGATGGCCGGAGTGGGCGACGATCGCCCCCGGGATGCCGGTTTCCATTCCGCGGCCCAGGGCGGTCGCAGCTGCCTGCGAGGCCTGTGGGAGGTCGCCCCGGAGGAACGGCAGCGTGAAGCGCGCCGCCAACCCGATCCACTCCGAGTAGGGTCGAACAGACCGGCGACGGTGCCCGCGTGTCCGGCCGACACCGCTTCGTAGATTGCCTCCTCGAACAGCATCAGTTGCATCAGTGCGGCCTCGGCCGGCAGCCTCGAAGCCAGGGACACCAAGTGGGCGACGTCAGCCTCCGTGGCCCGGAATCGATATCCGAACAGCGATTCGACCTGCACGATCTCCGCCAGCAGATCCACCCGATCCAGCTCTGCCGCCATCGGTCTGGCCGCATCGAGGTAGCCCCGGGCATCATCTTGTCGACCGGTCGCTGCCGCACACCGCGCGGCAAGCACCGACAGCTCTGCGACATCGTGGAGCCGGCCCGATACTGCTGGGACACGAAATACCTGGCGTATTTGCCGAGAGGCACCTTCCAGGCCCGACTTCCGTTGCTGGTGCCGGCCAGCGTGCTCACGGTCTGCCCTGCACTCCCGGCCCAATACTGCTCGGAGGTGTTTCCGCTCCATGCAGTGTGGTTGCTCGCGTTGTAGAAGCAGGCCGTCACCCACGCGTAGTTGACAACCGCAGCCTTGGTCACGTGAGCGGGTGCGGCGGAGGCCTGCGCGGTCGAGGTCAGACCGACATGAACGTCAGTGCGACGACAAGGGCTCCTACCCCGGCCATGAGGGTGCGCAGATGCCCTCGTCCGGCGGGGTTCTCGTGCCGGGGGGACGGAGTTTCTGACGTCTGCACCTCCTGGCGGCCAACGGACGGGGCGATGATGTCAGTGGTGCTGGGAGATGCAGTGAAACGGATGATGCCGGTCATGTGGAGCTCCTTGGTGACAGAGGTGAAGGGCTTGTTCCCGGGCTCGGGCTGCTGGCGCGGGGGTGAAGCAGTGGTGGTCGTCCCTCCATCGGAGGTGTCGATGCCTCCGGCAGTGATGCCGGCGGCGCACGAATCGACGCCGAGGGCGCTGTTGTCGATGAATCCGTTGCGACGTAGGCGCTTTGCGCCTCGAGCGCAGAAATCGCTGTGGACAGTGGTCATGTGATCCCTCCTCCGACCGGACTTGAACCTGAGAACTCGGTCAGTCTCGGAGGAGGGTGCAAAACCGTTGCAAAGCCGGCGGGCAGCGCTGGGCAACGCGCCGCCGATGGCGAACAGCGGCAGGATGGCCACGCTTAACATTTGTTTTAACTGGTCAGGTCTGAGGCCTCGGATCGGCTCCGACCTACCTCGTGATCGACATTTGTTTCTGAAGTTCCACGGAGTGTCGGCGCGCCACGAAA
>NZ_JBEPNO010000035.1:0-40585 GCF_040546275.1 Nakamurella sp. UYEF19
CACCACGGCAAACTCGTCGAACGATCAGATCGCGACACCGATGTTCAGGAGGTCGCCTAAATGATCTTGATCCACAGGTATTGACAATATCTCCGTGCCGGTCCGACAGAGGCTGCCCCGCACGCCGGTGACGGCGTGAGACGACTGACCGATGTGTCGCTCCCGCCCGGTCGGCGCGGTGCCGACCCGTCGCTAGATCGGGATTTCGCTGCAGAACTGGCCCACTTGGCCCTGACCTGGCACCAGCAACCCGACCAGGCCTCAGCCCTGAACGAGATCACCTCAGCTGTCCCTCAGTTGCTCCCGGGCGCCGACATGGCCGCCGTCGCCGTTGTTTCCAGCTCCGGGAACTTGCAGATCACCGCGGCCCACGGACCGCCGGCGACCTTCGAGGCGGCGCTGCACCGCACCCTGGAACCGCCTCGGTGGGCCGCGGCCGACCAATCGCAGCCAGGTGCAGTGGCCGATCGGTGGCCGGTGTCGGTGACTCTGGATCACTACGCGGAAATGGGCAGCCTGATCTGCGTGCCGCTGGGCAGCGGGGCGATGATGTTCGGGACCCTGCTGGTGCTGGGTTTGCGCGTCGACGCTTTTACCCCACGCACCGCCGCGGACGCCACCACCCTGGCCATCCACGCCTCGATCGCCCTGGCCGCCCAGCGCCACCGAAGTCACCTGCAGCAAGCTGTCCTGTCCCGCGACATCATCGGGCAAGCCAAAGGCATCCTGATGGATACCCGGCACCTGAGCGCAGACCAAGCATTCGCCCACCTGGAGGCCGCGTCGCACAACAGCAACGTCAAATTGGCAGGTCGCCGAAAACCTTTCTCGCACCGGTGAACTACCCGACCCACGTGCCTCGCAGTGACGCCGCAGGTCCTTCACAGTGGTTGACCTGCTCGGCCTCACCGGACCACTGCAGCCGCCGGCATCATCGAGGTCGACAACTGGCCGCGTCGGGGGTGCGGACCATAGAGATCGAAAAGATGTCATGGTCAACCTGATGGGGCGCCATACGGCCAGCAGCGCCCAGAATAGCCTTCTATGCGGTCCCGCCTTGTACTGTGCGCCCTTGTAGACCGGCGCCGCACCGGCGCGTAGTGTCGGAGTTAGCTGAGTTGACAGCCAGCCTGGACCTCGTGGATCGCCTGACGGCCGCCGCGGTGAGCGAAACGCTCCCCACCAGGCACTTCTGAGCGACAACCCCTTGTTGATTCGACACCGTACGTGGTGGTGCTGCGCCCTTGGCCTCGACCCTAGTTGACCCGCCGCAGTCCTGCCGGCCTGATCAGCGGTCCACGGTTCCAACCGCAGGCCGAGTGGGTGCCACTGAGCTGAATCGAGCATTGGTCATGGTCCTGCGTACCCGTGCCGTTGGTCATCTGGACGCGTTTGCTGGTGACCAGCTGCTGTGCGACCCGCCCGCCCTCCCGCGCTCCCGCGCCCGACAATGCGCAACCGGCGTCTGCGGCGCCGCCAGTGCGGGGCCTGGACTGACGTCGGCGTTCGTACCGGCCCAGTGGAGCGCAGCGGATGACCGCCACCTCATCGGGCTCCTGACCAAATCCGCACCGCACGCCACCACCGAATAGGAACCCATGATGACGAGAAGTCAGATGTTCACCGCCGACCGCATACAGATGCAATATCCGCTCTCGCTGGGTGTGTACGACCAGTACGTGAAGGCCCAGCAGGTGGTGGATTACCTCGCCGAGAACAACTTTCCGGTGCAGAACGTGGAACTGGTGGGCACAGAACTACGATCCGTCGAGCGGGTCACCGGCCGCCTGACCCGCAGCAAAATCGCGGCGGCCGGTGCTCTGTCCGGGTTGTGGATCGGGCTGTTCGTCGGGATCGCGTTCAGCCTGTTCAGCGACCGAAGCCAGCTGGGCTTCCTGATCACCACTCCGCTACTGGGAGCGGTGTTCGGGTTGGTCTGGAGTCAGCTCGGCTACAGCACAGCGACGCGGCGGGGCACCCGCGATTTCACCTCGGTCGACCAGATCGTGGCCACCAAGTACGAGGTGCTCGTCGAACACGGCTACGCCGCCCGTGCACGGGAACTCCTGGCCGCTATGCCGCGGGACATGACGACCTGACATCCGCCGTAACGCCGCCGTCGCCGGGATCGACGGCCGATCAAACCAACTCAAGCTTTCACCAACAGAAGGAGACGATCTTTGATGACAACGAGCGAGAGCACCACCTTGTACACGCTGGGTGACCGCGGTCAGACGATCGACGGATCAGCCAACGACGTCCGCGGACGGCAGGTCAAGGACAGCAACGGCGACGGCATCGGCAACGTAGTTGATCTGCTGGTGGACGACCAGGAAAACAAGGTCCGCTTCATGGTGGTGGAGCACGGCGGATTTCTGGGCTTCGGCGAAACGCAGTCGCTGATACCCGTCGACGCCGTCACCAAGACCACGAAGGACGAGGTGTTCATTGATCAGTCCCGCGAGCGGGTCGCGGCGGCGCCAGGCTATGACCCAGGTCTGCTCGAGGCCCGGACCTACCACGCCAGTATCTACCGGCATTACGGGTTCACCCCTTACTGGGGTCTGGGCTACGCCTACTAGAAAAGCCCAGCTGCCCGCCCGGCAGTGGCGGAAGACCAGGACCGCAGCGTCGATATCAGGCACAGACCGGGGCAGCTCGTTTCGATCACGCAACCGCCGATCCGATCCACCTCAGGAGTGATTCCGATGTTGTTCTTCCTCATCGATGTGCTGATGATCGCTCTGGTGATCACCGGGTGGCACCACGATCCCGCGGTCGGCCCCGGCCCGCACACTCAAAGCGCACACAACTCGACCGACACCGCCGTCGACACGCCGGAACGACAGCCGACCGGGGCTGTGAGGCTGCCGCACCGCAGCACTGTGCGCGCCTCTTTGCAGCGCGGCAGCCGCGGCCCGGTGCGGCCCGGCGAGTTCACCGGTAACGAGATCCCGGAGTGGACCGCCCTTGATGATCACCAACTCACCCGGCTGCTCAAACAGTTTTCGCCCTGATCGGCGCGGCGTCGGACGGCGAGTGAAAAACACCACTGGCAGCCCGTTGCGACCGGCCAACGCCGAGCAGCCGACCAGCCGCTTGCCCCGATCCCCCAGCCGACAGGCTCCCTACCGACTGGATTTGATGAAAGGACCATGACCCTCATGGGCACAGCCGAACAAGAACCTACTCAGGCGATCAGCCCGGGCGCGGACCCTTACGAACCGAAAACTCCCGGCCAATCCGACCCCGCGATGGTCGACCCGGCAGCGGCCGCGAACGCCGAATTCGACCCGGCCCACCCACCGGAGCCGATGCCGTTCGTTTCGTGGCCGCCCGCGCCGCCATCGCCATGAACGTGAACCGGCACCGAAGCTTTCCCCATTCTCGACACGAAGTAGGCGTCGATTCACCAACACCGGCTCAGCCCCACCAGCACCCGCCACACCTACCTGGGAGTAAACCCCATGAGCAGTGAAGTGACTGACAACAACTCCGCGCTGATCGCGCTCGGCACCCAGGGGCAGACCGTCGCCGACCCCGTCGAAGACATCCGCGGACGGAAGGTCCAGGACAAGGACGGCACCGACATCGGCAAGGTGACGGACCTGATGATCGACACCCAGCAGCGGAAGGTCCGCTTCCTGAAGGTGGAGCACGGAGGATTCCTTGGCCTCGGGGCCAAGGAATCGTTCATCCCGGTCGATGCGATCAGCGCCGTAGCCGCCGACGTCGTGACCGTCGACCAGTCCGGTGAGCACGTCGCCGCGGCGCCCGACTACGACCCGGACCTGCAGAACGAAAGAGGCTACTACGGCAACCTTTCCGGCTACTACGGCTATCAGCCGTACTGGGGCATGGGATACACCTATCCGGGCTATCCCTACTACGGCGCAGACCCTTACCGCGGCGTCGGCACATCCCAGCCCCCCGACTGACCCACAGACCGAGGTTGAGAGATGGTTATTGGTGACAAACACCAGCAGGGACCATACGGAACCGGGGTTTCGTAGCGTCGGATCCAGTGCAGCGATGAGCGCATCCGCGCCGCACCACCCCGAGAGTCGGCAGCGGTGCACGGTCGGCTCTGCCCCGCATAGCCCGCTGGGCTTGCCGGCAGGAGCGCAGGCATGCCTGTTCGATCTGGACGGTGTCCTCACCGACACGGCCCGGCTGCACGCAGCGGCGTGGAAGGAGATGTTCGACAAGTACCTCAAGGCGAGGGCCGAAAAGGAGGGTCAGCCGTTCGTGGCGTTCGACGACGTCGGCGACTACGACACCTACGTCGACGGCAAGAGCCGAGCGGACGGCACCCGCTCGTTTCTGCGGTCACGCGGCATCGACATGCCGATCGGAGCTTCCACTGACGGGGTCCAGGAGCCGACGATCACCGGGCTCGGTGCCGCCAAGAACGCGATGCTACTGCGCAGGATCCGCCGGGACGGGGTAAATCCCTATCCCGGCTCGGGGCGCTACGTCCGCGCAGTGCGGTCAGCGGGTCTACGCACGGCGGTGGTGTCCTCCAGCGCCAACTATGCCGAGGTGCTCACGGCCGCCGGTATCGCTGATTTGTTCGACACGCGGATCGACGGGGTCACCGCCCAGGAACAGCAGCTGGACGGAAAGCCTGCGCCCGAAACGTATCTCGCGGCTGCGACGGTGCTGGGGGTGGATCCGGGCGGGGCGGCGGTGTTCGAAGATGCCCTGTCCGGGGTGGCCGCCGGTCGGGCCGGCGGATTCGGGTTCGTCGTGGGGGTCGACCGGGTCGGCCAAGGCGAGGAACTGCGCGCGCACGGCGCCGACCGGGTGGTGACCGACCTCGGGCAGCTGCTGACTCCGGTCGGCCCCGGGTGATCACGCATCCGGCGTACGCGGTGGCGCCGTGGTGTGTGCGGGAGACCGGCCTCGATCTGGCGGTGCTGGCGCAGAGCGAGTCGGTGTTCGCGCTGTCCAACGGACATATCGGGTGGCGGGGCAACCTGGACGAGGGTGAGCCGCATGGGCTGCCCGGCTCGTATCTGAACGGGGTGTTCGAGTCGCACCCGTTGCCCTACGCCGAGGGGGGGTACGGCTACCCCGAGGCCGGGCAGACCGTCATCAACGGCATCGATGGCAAAGTGATCCGGCTGCTGGTGGACGATCAGCCCTTCGACGTCCGCTACGGACAGCTGATCGCGCACGAGCGGGTGCTGGATTTCCGCACCGGGCTGCTGCGCCGGCAGGTCGAGTGGATATCGCCGGGTGGGCAGGGCGTGCGGGTCCGCTCGACCCGGATGGTCTCGTTGGTGCAGCGTGCGGTGGCCGCGGTTTGTTACGAGGTCGAACCGATCGATACCGCGGCGCGGGTGGTGCTGCAATCGGAGCTGGTGGCCAACGAGAGGCTGCCGGGTGCCGGTGGTGACCCGCGGGAGGGATCTGCGCTGCTGAGCCCGCTGGTGTCCGAGCAGCACACCAGCCGCGGGAGCGGCGCCTTCCTGCTGCACCGCACCGCGTCCAGTGGTCTACGGCTCGGCGCGGCGATGGAACACCACCTGGACGCGCCGCCGGCGACGCGGGTGTCCAGCGAGAGCTTCCCTGATCTGGGTCGGGTCAGCTTGACGGCCACGCTGCAGCCCGGTCAGCGGCTGCGGCTGGTCAAGTTCGTCGCCTACGGCTGGTCGGCGGTCCGCTCGCCACCGGCGGTCACCGATCAGGTCGCCGCTGCGTTGACCGCGGCCGCGGCGACCGGCTGGGACGGTTTGGTCGCCGAACAGCGCGCGTATCTGGACCGGTTCTGGGCCGGCGCCGACGTCGACGTCGACGGTGACCCCCCGGTGCAGCAGGCCGTCCGTTTCGCGTTGTTCCACCTTCTGCAGGCTGGCGCGCGGGCCGAAGGGCGGGCCATTGCCGCGAAGGGACTGACCGGGCCCGGCTATGACGGGCACACATTTTGGGACACCGAGACGTTCGTGTTGCCGGTGCTCACCTACACCGCGCCGTCGGCGGCGAGGGACGCGTTGCGGTGGCGGTACTCGATCCTGCCGAAAGCCCAGGCAAGGGCCAACCAGTTGGGGCTGGAGGGGGCGGTGTTTCCGTGGCGCACCATCGCCGGGCATGAGTGCTCAGGCTACTGGCCGGCCGGCACCGCCGCGTTTCACCTCGGGGCCGATATCGCCGACGCGGTCGTCCGCTACATCGCCGTCACCGGCGACGTGGCGTTCGAGCGGGACATCGGGGTGGAACTGCTGACTCAAACCGCACGATTGTGGTGCTCACTGGGCCACCACGACGCCGCCGGCGGGTTTCGTATCGATGGGGTGACCGGTCCCGACGAGTACTCCGCTGTCGCGGACAACAACGTCTACACCAACCTGATGGCTCAACATAATCTGGTGTGCGCCGCTGATGTCGCGCAGCGCCACCCCGACCGCGCCCGAGACCTTCACATCGCCGCACCGGAGATCGCCGAGTGGCTAGACGCCGCCGGCGCCATGGTGGTCTGCTACGACCAGAAGCTGGGGATCCACAGCCAATCCGAGGGTTTCACCAACCACCAGGTCTGGGACTTCGCCGCCACCACCACCAGTCAGTATCCGTTGTTGCTGCATTTCCCGTACTTCAACCTCTACCGCCAGCAGGTCGTCAAGCAGGCAGATCTGGTGCTCGCCATGCACCTACGCGGGGAGGCCTTCACCGCGGCGGAAAAGGCCCGCAACTTCGCCTACTACGAAGCTCTCACCGTCCGGGATTCCTCGCTGTCGGCCTGCACCCAGGCTGTGCTGGCCGCTGAAACCGGCCACCTGGACCTGGCCTATGATTACCTGACCGAGGCCGCGTTGATGGACCTGAACGACCTGGAACACAACACCCGCGACGGTCTGCATCTCGCGTCCCTGGCCGGAACCTGGATCGCCCTCGTCCACGGTTTCGCCGGTCTGCGGGAACGCGGCGGCACCATCGCCTTTGCCCCGCGGCTACCGGCGGGCATCACCCGGCTGGCCCTGACGATCGGTGTACAGCAGAGCCGGCTGAGCCTCGAGATCGCCCCGGCGACGACGACATATCGGGTCTTAGACGGGCCGGCACTGTCAGTGCGGCACGACGGACAAACCCTGCTGGTGGCGGCCGGTCGTCCGATCAGTGTCCCTAACCAGAAGCCGCCCACCGGGCCCGCACCCACCCAGCCGTGGGGCCGGGCGCCGCAGCGTCACCGGGGCGGCTGGTGAAAGTCCCTGTCGTCATGATTTTGGCTCGTGGTGGGTGACCGCGGTGGTCGCTTTCTCTTCGTGTCCGCCGAAGCCCATGCGCATGGCTGACAGGGCTCTATCGGCGAAGTCGTCCAAGCCGCGGGAGCCGAAGCGGGAGTACAGGGCGGTGGTCAGTACGGGGGCGGGGACACCTTCCTCGATCGACGCGATCGAGGTCCACCGGCCTTCACCGGAGTCCGACACTCTGCCTGCGTACTCGTCGAGGTCGGGCGATTTGACCAGGGCGGCGGCGGTGAGATCGAGCAGCCAGGACTCGATGACGCTGCCGCGGCGCCACACCTCGGTGACCGCTGTGGTGTCGATGTCGAACTGGTAGAACTGCGACTGTTCCATCGGAGCGGTCTCGGCGTCGCCGCGGGTGTTGGCGGAGCCCGATGTCGTCGGTCACCGCATCGTGCACGGCGGCACCCAATTCACCCACGCGGTCAACATCGATGCCGACGTCGAGCAGCGGCTGCGTGAGCTGACCGACCTGGCCCCACTGCATCAACCCAAATCGCTGGCCGGTCTGGATGCAGTCACCGCCCTCCTACCCGACACGCCGGCGGTTGGCCTGCTTTGACACCGCCTTCCATGCCAGCCTGCCCGCCGAGGCCGCAACCTACGCGATTCCCCGGCAGTGGCGCGAAAAGTACGGCATCCGCCGCTACGGCTTTCACGGCCTATCCCACAGCTACGCCTCCCGCCGGGCGGCGCAGCTGCTGAACCGCCCCATTGCCGACCTGCGGATCGTCACCTGCCACCTCGGTGCCGGAGCATCGCTGGCGGCCATACTCGCAGGCCGAAGCGTGGACACCACTATGGGTTTCACCCCACTGGCGGGGCTGGTGATGGCGACCCGCTCGGGCACCGTCGACCCCGGCCTGGTGCTATGGCTGCAAGAACACGAACACCTCACCGCGCATGAAGTCGCCACCGCCCCTCGAGCAACGCTCCGGCATCCTCGCGCTCGCCGGAACCGCCGACATGCGCCAGGTCGACGCCGCGGCGCAGCGCAGGGAACCAGACGCGCAACTGGCGATGGATATCTACATCCACCACCTGGCCGCCGGTATCGCAGCGATGAGCGCAGCAACGGCCGGACTCGACGTGCTCGTCTTCACCGGCGGCATCGGGGAACAGTCATCGATCGTGCGCGAGCGCGCCGCACGACGGCTGGGCTACCTCGGCGTCGAGATCGACCACCGCAAGAACAAGCTCGAGGGTGACGACGTGATCAGCCCGCCGGACGCGAGCGTGCAGAGCCTGGTGATCACCGCCAGAGAAGACCTTCAGATCGCTGCGGAAGTTCGACAGCTACTGACAGCAAAATAACCAACCACAACATCCAGACATCAGATGTACGGCATCTGCCTCGACGCTGATCAGCTCTTGGGCCATACCAATCCGCAATTCACTCACCGGCGGGACGACTGCGGCTGGCATGCAGCGACCACAGCATCTCCCGGACCATGCCGCGCCACAGACCAAGGCCCGGCGTCCTGGCATCCGGCGACTACGCCGGAAACCTGCCGTACCCCCCGATGCTCCCCGCCGCCACGATGAACGTGACCCGCGAGTCCGCCCGACGGTAGGGCGCCGGAGTATCGCCTCACTCCTGCGGGCCGACCATCTCGATCAGATCGATCTCTGTAATTCGGTGCGGGTCGAGCCGCACCGGATCCGGCGGGAATCCACTTTTGGTCTGGACAGCGAGCATCGGCACCTCCGCCGAGCGTGCCTCGTTCAGGTCGTAGATCAGCCCCTCACGCTCAGCCTCCGCATCAATCCCGGAAAATCCACGTAATGCGATGCGTGCAGGTTCAGCGGAATCACGCAGATGAATGACGATTTCGTAGTCGGTCACCGGGCCAGCCTCTCACGCCGCCGCGGGCGAATGTCGAGCTCGGCAGCGGGTTTGATCGTGGCGCCAGTGTCGATCCGTTTGCCGGCGGCGTGTCAACGTGTGCTCGCTTCGGTGTCGATCCCATCTTTGGGCAGCAGATCTCGCACGCGTCCGCTAGTAGCGGTGGTCGCCAGCGGCGGTGGTCGCCTGTTCAGACTGAGCGGCGGGGGTCGGTTGAGATGTGGGAGCGCGTGTCGGCGGCGGCGAGCTGGGCGGTGATGCTGGCGTTCGTCACTTCCTGTTGTGCGTGGATGACGCCGATGGCCTCTAGCACCTTGGCCAGGTCGTCGCGGTTGAGCTCGTTGTAGGCGGATTTCATTCGGGTGGTACGGGTTTGCCAAACGCGCTGCTCTGCATCGGTGGTAGCGCGGGACAGGGCTTCGGCCACGGCGCGGCGGGCCTTGAAGTACAGGCCGTCGAGCTCGTTGACCGCGTCGGTGGGCGCGGCGTGGATCTGTGGGATAGGGGTGACAGCCAGGTTGATACTCATCGGCGCGGTCCATTCTTCGTTCCGACTGTGACGGCGCGCCGAATCCGGGATCGATCCATTGGGGTGCCAGGCGGTCGTGAGAGGTGAGGGGTACTGCGGTGTGGTCAACAATGTTCGAACGAGAGCCAGATCTGGCTGCGCAGCTCGCAGGAACCGGCGTCACCAATCATCTGAGTTGGTGGCGGAATGATTCCAGTTCATGGTGGCGTTTGTCGGTCGTCTCGGGGTAGGCCATCTTCAGCTCGGACAGCGTGTCCAGCAGGATCTGGGAGACGATGAGTCGGGCGTTGTGCTTGTTGTCCGCCGGGACGACGTACCAGGGTGCGTGCTGGGAGCTGGTGGCGCTCAGGGCGTCGCTGTAGACGCCCTGGTAAGTGTCCCAGTAGGACCGTTCGTGGATGTCGGCGAGGCTGAACTTCCAATTCTTGTCCGGGGCGTCGATGCGGGCCCTGAACCGTTTGGCCTGTTCACCCTTGGACAGGTGCAAGAAGATCTTGACGATCTGGGTGCCGTTGCGGTGCAGGTGCCTTTCCAGGTCCTCGATGGAGCGGTAACGCTGCTGCCAGATCTTCTTGTCGTCGATCAGATCGTCGGGAAGGCCATGTCCGTGGAGCATTTCCGGGTGGACCCGGGTGATCAGGACGTCTTCGTAGTAGGAGCGGTTGAAGATGCCGATCCGGCCACGCTCGGGTAGGCACCGGCTGGTGCGCCAGAGGAAGTCGTGGTCCAGTTCTTCGGTGGTGGGTTGTTTGAAGCTGAACACCTGGCAGCCTTGCGGATTGATTCCGGACATGACGTGGCGGATCGCGCCGTCCTTGCCGGCGGCGTCCATCCCTTGGAAGATCACCAGCAGCGCGCGGTGGTCGGAGGCGTAGTGCAGCCGCTGCAACGCGCTCAGTTTCTTGACGTGCTTGCGCAGCTTCTTCCTGTAGTTCTTCTGCGATTTGTACAGCGGCTCCACCGTGGTGGGCCGGTCGGTCAGGTCGACCTGCGTTCGAGCCTCGACTCGGAATGATGCGGTCTTGATGCTCAAGGGTTTTCCTTTCCTGCCGTGACGGTTTCGTTGGTGTCGCAGCTCAACAGGTGCCCCGCTTCTTCATCGCGTAGGCGCCGGTAGGTGGCCAGGCAGGCCCGGATCAGGGCCTGGAACGAGGTCAGATGTTGGCTGGCGCCGCCGACCAGGCCGCCGTCGATATCAGCCTGCCGGAAGTACGTTTCAGCGTTGTCGGCGGTGACGCTCCCCCCCTAGAGCAGCGTGGTGTCGGCCGCGACGGCGCCGCCGAGCTCCGCGGCGATGACCGCGCGGAGGAAGCCGTGCCGGTCTTGCGCCTCCTTCGCTGTGCATGCCATCGGGTCGTTGCCGGTACTGATCGCCCACGCGGGCTCGTCGGCGATGAGAAACGGGCCGCCGGTCTGCTGGTAGACCTCGAGCAGGACCTCCAGCTGCGCCCGCACGGCTTGCTGGGATCGGCCCGCTTGGTGCTGCTCCAGGGTGTCGCCGACGCACAGGATCGGGGTGAGGTGATGGGTGAACGCGGTCTGCAGCTTCCGGGCGATCATGTCGTTGGTCTCGCCCAGGTACAGCCGCCGCTCGGAGTGGCCCAGGATCACGTATCGGCAACCGAGGCCAACGCGGTCATCGACGGGCACACCGACAACTCGAACAGACCTTCCGCCTCGGACACGGCCCTCGTGGCGGCGTCGGCGAGCACCAGCGAGTGCGCCAGGCTCACCTGGTTCTTCCAGGTGGCGAAGATCTTGTGCCGAGTTGTCGGACGATCTCCGGCGGCCGACAGCGATTCCGCGGTCCAGCCAGATTGGAGGGTCGGGCCGTGGGTTGAATTCTGGAGAAGACCGGAATCTGCGTTGCACAAGCCCAGACACCGCTCACTGTCATGATCTTCGACCAGCGAAACCGAAGCAGTAGTACTCGCGAAGAGCCGTCCGTATTTCGGTGCCAGCCCGATGGCTCGAGCAGCCAGGATCCGGGAGAAGTGGCCGTGGGTCACTACAACCAACGGCTGTGTGCCGTCGGGTACCACCCCGGCCAACAAACGGTCGGCTCGTGTCCCGACATCCGGCGTCGACTCGCCATGCGGGCAGCCATCCCGCCAGATGTCCCAACCGGGTGCGCGCCGGCGGATGTGCTCGCCCGTCAAGCCCTCGTAGTCCCCGTAGTCGAATTCGGCCACGAGCGGGTCGATGTCCATCTGGTGTCCGGGTAGCGCGAGGGTGATTGTCTGGATGGCGCGTTGCCGTGGGCTCGTGACCACCACCGGATCCCGACCACGCAGGACGTTGGCCAGCACCGGTGCCAGGGCGGCCGCCTGGGTCCGGCCCTTGGCCGTCAGGGCCAAGTCCGTGCCGCCGGTATAGCGGCCGGTCAACGTCCAATCGGTTTCGCCGTGTCGAACGATGATGAGCCTCATCGCCGCTCCCGGCCCCTCGGGATCCACCGGTACGCGGGCGGGTTGCTTGTCATGACGCACGGTCGGTTGATTCAGGCAATCGATTCGTTCCAGGTCCGTCGGGCACCTTCATTTGTTGGCTACCAGCGGCTGGTCGTGCTGGGCGCACCAGTCGCAGCGGCGGCGGTGGCCGGTGCCGGGCTGGTCGTGGTGATGGCTCTTGATTTCGGCGCCGTGGGGGCAGTCGGTGTTGTCGTGGAACACCGGGTCCCGCAGATCGGCGTCGGTGTGAAACGCGGCGGAAACCGACGGGGCGGTGACGGATGAGCGGCCCGTGGAATCCGTCTGGCTGGGCGGGTTGTTCGTGTCCGGGTCGGCGGTTGTTCTGATGGGGTCGAAGATGCGGTAGGCAAGCAGTTTGATGCGGTCGCTGGCCAGCGCCCAGATCAGGGCGTAGCCCCAGACGAACGCGGCCCAGCCCCACCCGAGCGGGGTCATGAACAGTCCGTAGACGGCGATCAGGGTGGCGATGGTCTGGGTGCCCAGGACGGCCAGGAGCAGGATCCGGGCCGGGCGGATGGACCAGAACGGCCCGCGGGTGCGGGTCAGGAAAATGGTGAGGTGCCCGGCAACGGAGAGCATCAGGTACATCATGGTCTGCAACCGCGGACGGCCCAGGTCGAAAATCTGATCGCCGAGGTAGAAAAGCCCGAACGCGGCGATCGGTCCGATCACGCCCAACACTGTGGAGATGCCCAGGACCAGGCGCATGTTCCAGGCTTCGGGTTTCATCTCGTAGCGGACGTTGTCATACGCGATGGACAGGATCGCGCCGTCGTTGAGCAGCGCGAGCATCACGATCATGATCGCGGTGACCGGGTAGAAGTTGAACACCAGGATCGCCAGGGTCATGAACAGCAGTACCCGTAGCGTTTCGGCGATCCGGTAGATGGCGTAGGAGTTCATCCGCTGGAAGATCTTGCGGCTCTCCTTGATCGCGTCGATGATCACCGACAACCCCGGGGTGAGCAACACGATCGCCGCGGCGGCGCGGGCAGCGTCGGTGGCGCCGGAGACGGCGATGCCGCAGTCGGCCTTCTTGAGCGCGGGCGCGTCATTGACGCCGTCGCCGGTCATCCCGACGATGTGGCCGCGTTGTTGCAGGACGTCGACGATGTGGTACTTGTGCTCGGGAAAGACCTGGGCGAATCCGTCGGCCGTTTCGATGGAGTGCGCAACCTCGGCGGTTTCGGTCTTCTTCACATCGCCCAGGCCGGCGGCGTCCAGGATGTCGGTGCCCAGGCCCACTTTGCCGGCGGTTTCTCTGGCGATGGCGATGGCGTCGCCGGTGACCATCTTGACGGCCACGCCCATGGCCTTCGCGGTGGCGATGGTGGACGCGGCGTCCTCGCGCGGTGGGTCGAACAGCGGGAGCACGCCCAGGAATTTCCAGCCGCCGCTTCCTTGGGCGCGGGCCACACCCAGGGCACGGAAACCTTTGGCGGCGAAGTCATCCACCGCGGCGTCGACAATGGTTTTGATCTTGGCGGTGTCCTGCGCCAACGCGAGGATGACCTGGGGGGCGCCCTTGCTGACCTTGAATGTGGTGCCGTCGCTGCCGGTGACGGTGGCCTCGGTCCGTTTGTCGACCGGGTTGAACGGCTCGAAGTGTGTCACCTGGTAGCCGTCCAGCGCCGTCTTGTCCTCCAGGCCGCCGAGCACGGCCAGATCGATGGGATCGTTGTTCTCCGCCCGGGAGGCCAACGCGCCGGCCAGGATGACCTGGGCGGCTGAGGTTCCCTCCAAACTGAACGGATCGCCCAGGGTCAGCGAGTTCTGGGTGAGGGTGCCGGTCTTGTCTGCGCAGAGGATGTCGACGCCGGCGAGTTCCTCGATGGCGACCAGTTTGCTGACGATGGCCTTCTTCTTGGCCAACAGCCGGGCCCCGACGGCCATCGTCACCGACAGCACGGTCGGCATCGCCACCGGGATCGCCGCCACCGTGAGGACCAGGGCGAACTGCAGCGTGGTCAGGATCGGGTCGCCGCGTAGCACCGACACGACCACGATCACCGCGACCAACGCGACGGCCAGGATGATGAGGTAGTTGCCGATCTTCAGGACGGCCTTCTGGAAGTGGCTGACCGTGTGGGCGTCCTGCACCAGTTCGGCGGTCTTGCCGAAATAGGTTCCGGTGCCGGTGGCGTAGACCAGGGCGCCGATCTCGCCGCGGCGGACCACCGACCCGGAGAACACCGCATCCCCTGCCTGGCAGGTCGCCGGCAGGGACTCCCCGGTCAACGCGGACTGGTCGACCTCGATCTCGTCGCCGGCCAGCAGACGCGCGTCGGCCGGCACGATATCGCCCAGCCGCAGCCGGATCACATCTCCGGGCACCAATTCCCGAGCGGCGGGGGTGACCCATTGGCCGTCGCGCAGAGCGCGGGCATTGATCGCCAATTTCGCCTTGAGCGCGTCGATGGCGTTGCCGGCCTGGCGTTCCTCAGTATAGCCGACGACCGCGTTGGCGATCAGCAGGACCAGGATGATGAAAAAGTCCGGCCAGTGCCCCACGGCACCGGACAGGATCACCGCGATTTCGATCATCCACGGAATCGGGCCCCAGAAATAGGACAGGAACTTCAGCAGCGGGTTCCTCTTGTGCTCGGCGATCTCGTTCGGCCCGTACTGCTCCAACCTGTTCGCGGCCTCAGCCTGGGTCAAACCATCCGGTGAGCTCTGGAGTTGCTGCTGCACCTGCGCCATCGGCAGGGTTTTCAGATCATTCTTCGGGTCCGAATGTGGATCTGGCTTCCTACCGGGCGAAGAAGCAGCCTCGGCTTGCTTGGCATGGGTGGTCATCAGGCTGGCTCTGTTCTGGAAGTGGGGGGAAGAAGGTGGACTTCGATCGGTCGGGACGGGGCCGGCGGGAGAGTTCCGACGGTCTTCACCGGCCGGCCTTTTGCGTTGGTGTCGTCGCCTCGGCGGGCGTCCTGGTTGGAGCTGGCCCGAATGAGCAGGGCCTGTTGCGCGGCACGGACGTTGGCGTCTTGCCCAGCCCAGATGCTCAGGGCGGGTTCCTGGATCGCGCGTCCGAAGGAGAACGCGACCGGCCACGGCAGCAGGTCAGGGTCTGCGTTGATGGCGGCCAGGCGGGCCGTGGCCAGGTCACCGGACTGGCCGCCGGACAGGAACGCAACGCCGGCGACCGCGGCCGGAACGGCCCGCCGCAAGCAGGTGATCGTCGCGGCGGCCACCGTCTGGTTCGATTCCTGCTCGGCGCAGTCGGTCCCGGCCAGGATCATGTTGGGTTTGAGCAACATGGCTTCCACGACGACCTCCTGGGTCCGCAGCTGCTCGAACACCTCGTGCAGCACGTCTTCGGTGACCTGCGCGCAGCGGGCGAGGGTGTGGGCGCCGGTCATCAGCACCTCCGGTTCCACGATCGCGACCAGCCCGGCCTCCTGGCACAGCGCCGCATACCGGGCCAACGCGTGGGCGTTCGCCTGTGTGCAGGCCCGGCTGGGCGACGCCGCGCCGATAGTGAAAACAGCCCGCCATTTGGCGAACCGGGCACCCATCCCGGCGTACTCGCCCAGTCGTTGTCGCAGCCCGTCCAACCCCTCGGTCACCGTCTCCCCGGGATGCCCGGCCAGCGGCTTCGCGCCGAGGTCAACCTTGATGCCCGGGACGACCCCAGCGTCGGTCAGCACGGTCAAGAAAGGCACACCGTCGCTGGTGTGTTGCCGGATCGTCTCGTCGAACAGGATGACCCCGCTGATGAAGTCCCCCAGTCCGGGTGTAGTCACGAGCAGTTCCCGGTAGGCGCGGCGGGTCGGTTCGTCCTGGGCGATGCAGAGGGCGGCGAACCGCTTGTTGCACGTGGAGATCGATTCGTCGATCGCCAACAAACCCTTGTCCTCGGCGACGAGCAACTGCGCAGTCTCCACCAGGGAACTCAGGTCCGTAGGCTCCGGGAGCAGCGTCGCTGTGGTCATGGCGTAGGTGTCCAGGTCCAGTTGCGGATCTCCGGCAGGTCCTGGCCGTGCCGGTTGATGTAGAGGTTATGTTCCACCAGCTTGTCGGCCATGGTCTGCTTCAGGTAGTCCCCGGTCGCGCCCAGCTGGGGCAGACGTTCGATGACGTCCTGCACGAGATGGAAACGGTCGAGCCGGTTCTGCACCCGCATGTCGAAGGGGGTGGTGATGGTGCCCTCCTCGTTGTAGCCGCGGACATGCAGGTTGCGGTTGGCCCGGCGGTAGGTGAGCCGGTGGATCAGCGTGGGGTAGCCGTGGAAGGCGAAGATGATGTGCTTGTCGCGGGTGAACAGGGCGTCGTAGTCACCGTCCGGCAGCCCGTGCGGGTGTTCGCTGGCCGACTGCAACTTCATCAGGTCGACCACGTTGACGACCCGGACCTTCAACTGCGGCAGGTGCTCCCGCAGGATCGACACCGCCCCGAGCACCTCCAGGGTCGGGGTGTCCCCGCAACAGGCCAGCACCACATCGGGTTCGGCGCCGCGATCGTTGCCGGCCCACTCCCAGATGCCGATGCCCTCGGTGCAGTGCACCTGCGCGTCGGCCATGGAAAGCCACTGCGGCATCGCATGTTTGCCCGCCACGATCACATTCACGTACTGACGGCTGCGTAGGCAGTGATCTGCGACGGACAGCAGGCAGTTGGCATCCGGCGGCAGGTAGACCCGGACGATGTCGGCCTTCTTGTTCACCACGTGGTCCAGGAAACCCGGATCCTGGTGGGTGAAACCGTTGTGGTCCTGCTGCCAGACGTGGGAGGCCAGCAGGTAATTCAGTGAGGAGATGTCGCGGCGCCACGGCAACGCCTTGGTGACCTTGAGCCATTTGGCGTGTTGGTTGAACATCGAGTCCACGATGTGGATGAACGCCTCGTAGCAGTTGAACAACCCATGCCGGCCCGTCAGCAGATACCCCTCCAGCCAGCCTTGCGACTGATGCTCGGACAACATCGAATCCAGCACCCGCCCCGCCGGGGCCAGGAACTCATCACCATCGACCGTGCGGGCCTCCCACTGCCGGTCGGTGACCTCGAACACCGCCCCCAGCATGTTCGACAACGTTTCGTCGGGCCCGAAGATCCGGAAGTTCCGCTGATCGGAGTTGAGCGTAACGATGTCTCGGAGGAACTCACCGAGCACCAGGGTGTCCTGCGCCGTCACCGCACCCGGGGCGGGGACGGTGACGGCGTGGACCCGGAAGTCCGGCATGCGCAGGTCGCGCAGCAGCAGACCACCGTTGGTGTGGGGGTTGGAACCCATCCGCCGGTCCCCCTGCGGAGCCAGCGAAGCAAGCTCGGCCAGCAGCCGCCCATCGGTGTCGAACAGCTCCTCCGGTCGGTAGCTGCGCATCCAGGCGTCCAGCTGCTCGACATGGCCCGGATGGTCCTCGTCGACCAGCAGCGGAACCTGATGGGCCCGGAACGTCCCCTCGATCGCCAGGCCGTCGACCACCTTCGGGCCGGTCCAGCCCTTCGGCGACCGCAGCACGATCATCGGCCACCGCGGCCGGACCGTGTTCCCGCCGACGCGGGCGTCAGCCTGAATGGAGTGGATGGCCTCGATCGTCTGATCCAGAACCGTGGCCATCAACTCGTGCATCGTCTCCGGGTCATCACCTTCCACGAAATACGGATCCCACCCGCAGCCCCGCAGGAATTGATCCAGTTCTTCGTGCTCGATGCGGGCCAACACCGTCGGGTTGCTGATCTTGAAACCGTTCAGGTGCAGGATCGGCAGCACCGCCCCGTCACCGACCGGGTTCAGGAACTTCGTCGACTGCCAGGCGGTGGCCAGCGGACCGGTCTCGGCCTCCCCGTCACCGATCACGCACGCCACGATCAGGTCGGGGTTGTCGAACGCAGCGCCGAACGCGTGACTGAGGGAATAGCCCAGCTCGCCGCCTTCGTGGATCGAACCGGGCGTGGTCGGGGCGACGTGGCTGGAGATCCCGCCCGGGAAGGAGAACTGGGTGAACAACTTTTTCATCCCCGCCTCGTCCTGGGTGACATCGGGATAGATTTCGCTCCAGGAACCTTCCAGGTAGGTGTTGCCGACCAACGCCGGACCGCCGTGGCCCGGGCCGGCGACATAGAACATGTCCAGGTCGTATTTGTTGATCACCCGGTTCAGGTGCACGTAGATGAAGTTCTGCCCCGGCGTGGTCCCCCAGTGCCCCACCACCAGTGGTTTCACATCAGACAGCGCCAGAGGCCTTTTCAGCAGCGGGTTGTCGTATAGATAGATCTGGCCGACCGACAGGTAGTTCGCCGCCCGCCAATACGCATCCATCCGGCGCAACAGTGCCGGATCCACCGTCCCGGTGAGTGCCACGGGGGGCTCGAGGGTTCTGGTCATGGGTTGCTCCTCATTGCTGATTTACGTCGGTGAAGGTGGAAGCCCGGCGGATGAGCGGCGGATCGCGGGTAACGGTGGGTGCACTCCCGGAAGTGCGACGCGGGCGGCCTCATCCGCGGCGGCGGCCGCCGGTTCTCGTGACCGTCGATGAAGTCATGAGGACGGGTCGGCCAGGAGCCGGATCAACTGCCGCTCATCCAGAGCGGTCCAGTCACCGCGGACCACGGCCGGCGGCCACTGCACCGGGTCATCCTCGACGCCAGCGACCGGTCCCGCCGCTGTCGTCCTGAAGGCCCGGCGTAGAAGCATCACGGGGCCCCAGCCGAGCAGGCAGATGCACAGCGCGATCATCACCGTCTGCACCCGGAGTGCGATGACGGCAGGGGCGGGAGGTAGAGGTGGCGGTGGAGTTCCTCCGCGATCTGGGCGACGGCGGGTTGAACTAGTGGCTTCTGGATGGCAGGGCCCGGCGCGTGTCCTTCCCGCCACAAAGTTGCAACCGGCTGTGTGATGACCGCCGGCTGCCCGATCCGATGTGCAGATGAACGGTCCGAGCAAACTTCTGGCCCAACGGTTGTGCATGGTGCGCCGCCGCCGCTGGTGCTTTCGGCGAAGGAAAGAACTGTCCGGCCGGTGAAATGGTCACGGGCAGCGCGGCGGATCAGCACCGGTAGGAATTCGCGGATCGGCGCATCGCGGAAAATATCCCGCAGACCACCCAGTAGCAGATCAACCTGGTCCAATGTTGCGGTCGGGAACGACGCAGTCAACTCGGCCGCCAACCGCTGCATCGCAAGGTCCTCGTGGACGCTCGTCGGCTCGGGCTCCTGGTTTTGGGCGGGTTCAAAAGGGTTCGGCGCGGCAACCTCGCATCTCACGAGCACCGCACCTTCTCATTGGCTCCAGGTACCAAAGGTTCAACTGCGGCGGGTTGTTGCATACCCCCGCCGCCCCCGGCCGCTGCCGGCTGGCGCGGTGTGGGTATTTGCGGGATCCGGCCATGTTTCTGTGAAGCGTTGCTCAGGGTCCGCGCCACCGCCGGGCTGCCCGGGTCGATGACGGAGACCGGGCACCGCGCATCCTGCCGGCAGATCGCCACGATCGAACCAGCCCTGGTGGCGTCCCCGGCATTAGGTTCGGTCGCGCCCAACACCAGCAGACCGGCCCGCGCCGATCGTGAAATGAGGACGGCAGCAGGGTCTCCGGGTTGGTTGCTCAACCGGATCGGGGGTGAGTCTTTGATGGCCGCCAGAGCGACCCACACCTCCCGTGAGAGCAACGAGGATGATTGAGCCCTGGCCCCGCCGGCCGCCGGTGATGGGCCCGCGGCGGGTAGGTAGGCATGGACTGCCTCGATGGCGGCTCCGGTGCTGATCGCCTCGCCGCACGCCCACCTCAACGCAACGATGGCCGCGTCGGAGCCGTCGATGCCGACAACGATCAACTTCTGTTTGGTCATCGGCCGCTACCTCCTCCTGCGTACTGCCCGGGTGTAGGCGAGCCTGAGTCGCGGCGACGCCGGATCAGCAACCTGGGCAACGGATACCACCACCGGGTCAGGTTCATCGTTGCGGCGGACAGGGCAATGAACCCGCTGATGCTCGATGCGCAACCCCACACCGGCGAGGCCAACGTCAGCGGTAGGCCACCGATCATGACGGCCATCGCAGTGGCAACGGCTGTGACCGCCGCTGCGACGGACCGCGGCCGGGTCGGCCAGCGCGCCAGCTGGGCAGCCAGCGCGGGATCGGTCACCGTCAAAGCGACCGCGATCTGCTCGAGCAGGCGGTGTTCGCGAACGGTCAGGCTCACCGGACACCAGTAGACGATGGAGGTACGAACAAGACCGCTGAATGCTGAAGCATGGGACGTCCCGGTGGTTTCGGGTGAACGTGTGACCGTGCGCGGCGACGAGCGATGCACGCTCCCAGGTTCGCGACGAAGGTGCAGCGAATCCGTTCCACGCTGGCTGAGT
Source organism: Nakamurella sp. UYEF19 (assembly GCF_040546275.1). Lineage (NCBI taxonomy): Bacteria > Bacillati > Actinomycetota > Actinomycetes > Nakamurellales > Nakamurellaceae > Nakamurella > Nakamurella sp. UYEF19. The sequence continues at coordinate 20,397 of NZ_JBEPNO010000035.1, forward strand.
CCCAGCCATGCAAGCGTGACCCCGCCGGGCCGCCGGTGTCAAGCACTCACGTCGGCCGGGCCATTCCGGCGCGGGCACCGTCCCTGTCCTTCACCTCGCAGCCGCGGTCACCGGGTGTCTACCGAACGGTTTTTCATTACTTGTCAATGACTCTCGTCTGCCCGACGGTAGGTGCGGTGAGCTGCTGGCGGCGCTCATGCTGATCGGGCTCCACACCCACCCGAAGACCACCGGCGGCGGGCTGAGCGGGCTGCTCGAACAGACCGGGATCTGCTCAACGAACGTTGCGGCGCGGCAGTCATCCTGACCGCAGAATAACCTCCGCACCGTCGGCCACAGCACCGTCGGCTGGCCGGCCGATCCGCCAACCGGCGGCGGCAGGTGCTGTGCACCCGCCTCGACAGACGCCCGCACCGGACGCGTCGCGCTGCCCGCGCCCTGCGCGGAGATCCTCACCACGCCGTCGACCCTGCGGATGTCGTCGATTTTCACCGGCGTCAGCTGCGGCAGCAGAACGCGTCACGAACAGCAGTCGGCCGCCAATGCCTCTGGGGCATCACGTAACCTCCCCGCTCTGGGCGCTGCCCAGCTCCGGGTGGGAGCAGTCCGTCGGCCACCGCGTCGAGCAGTGCGGGGTATTTCTGGCTCCGGAAGACTCGGGTGCAAGAACCGCGCAGGCGATGGGCTGGACGGTGATTCCCAGCTCATTGTGCTATTTCTGGCCCCCGCCGTACCGAGCTTCCCGTCCCGACCTGGCCAGGTCGGGACAGGGGTAGGGTCCCACCCGGTTCGCAAGCTATTGTTCACCAAATGTTTGTCCGGTCAGAGCGATAGAGCACTGCAGGTAGTGCGAATGCCGTCGATGGTCTTGCGTTCCCTGCGCGGCTATCGCATGTCGTGGGCCGTCGGTGACGGGGGCGCCGCGCTCACCCTGCTGGCGATTGCCCTTCCCGAGCAGCTGGCCACGGCCAGACTGGCCGGTATGCCCCCGATTACCGGCCTCTACGCTTTCGTGGCGGGCTCGTTGATGTTCGCGCTGTTGGGCTCAAATCCTCAGATGTCGGTTGGCGCCGATTCAACCATTGCGCCGTTGTTCGCGGCGGGGGTCGCCACCCTGGCGGCGTCCGGGTCGGCTGTCTACTTGGCCGACGTGGGCATCCTGGCCGTCATGGTGGGACTGATCGTGGCTCTGGTGGGTGTGCTGCGGCTCGGTTGGATCGCCCAGTTCCTATCCGCTCCGATCATCAGCGGATTCCTGGGAGGCGTGGCAGTGATCGTCGTCGTCGGGCAGCTGCCCGACCTCCTGGGCTTGCCCGGCGGCGGCGGCGGCATCCTGCACCGGATCGGGACTGTGCTCACCAGCTTGCAGCTGACGAACTGGTGGACGCTGGGTATCGGTGTCGGTGTGTTCGTCGTGGCGCTGCTGGGGCACCTGATCGATCACCGGGTACCCGGTCCGCTCGTCGGGCTGGTCCTGTCCGCCGTCCTGGTCGGCGCCCTGCATCTGCACGGCCACGGCGTTGCGGTGCTGGGCGCTCTGGCCCATGGCGGTCCACGACTGGGGTTGCATGGCCTGTCGTGGTCTGTGCTGGGCAGCCTGGCCCCGATCGCGGGTGTGGTTGCGCTGGTCGTTGTCAGTCAGAGCGCCGTGACCACCTCGGCTTTCGCCGGTCAGGGTGGATATCAGGTGGAGGTTGGCCGTGACTTTCTCGGTGTCGGTGCCGGCAGTATCGTCGCCGGGCTGGTCGGCGCCTTCCCGGTGAACGCGAGCCCACCGCGAACCGCGGCGGTCGCCTCGGCATCTGGACGAACTCAGGCGGCCGGGCTTGCCGCTGCGGTCGGCGTGGTGCTGCTGATCCCGGCCGCCGCTTTGCTGCAGGACGTACCGTTGGCCACGCTGGCCGCTGTACTGATCTTTATTGCCGGCCAGATCTTCCATGTTCGGGAGTTGATTGCGATCGCCAAATTCGACCGCTTCGAATTCGCGCTGGCGATGGTCACACTGTTCACTGTTGCGCTCGTCGGCGTAGAGCAGGGCATCGTGATCGCGGTCGCCCTGGCCATCCTGGATCGCACCCGGCTGTCCGACCGACCCGCGCTGCACATCCTGGGCCGGATTATCGGGGCCACCAGTTGGACCCCGGTCAGCGGCGCCGAGCGTACCGCGCAGCTGCCCGGTGTCCTGGTGGTGCTGTTCGCCACCCCACTCTGGTACGCCGATGCGGCACGTTTCCGGACCGAACTGGACGCCGCGAAAGACCGCACCATATTACCGCTGCGAGCGGTTGTCCTGGACACCATCGGGATGAGCGATATCGACTACACCGGATCCCTGGTACTTCATCAGGTTTTGGACGAGCTGGACCGCGACGGTGTTCGGTTCGTGATGGCCAGAACCGGCGGTCGAGTACGCGCCGGACTCGGCCGGTCCGACCTCCTGCAACGAATCGGCCGACAAAATCTGTTCTCCTCGGTGAACGAGGCGGTCCTGGCAGTCAGCCCCTTGACGTCGCCGGACCCTGAGTAGTTGTGCCCAGTCGGTCCGGGACCAGGATTGCTTAAGCAACCGATCGAGTTGATGATCATCCAGGGGCTCCACCCCAGCGGTATACCCGGGGCCGCCGCTCGCACGGCCACCGATCCCCCGCGGGGCTTCGGCGCCAATGTACCGATCGCCTCCAACCTGGCCCACCGCCACCCTCGTCGAACGCTCCGAAATCGGCAGCGACGAGACCGCGTCCCAGACGTCGAGCGCCGCTTGAGCCCGCCCGCGGGCCGCGTCGCCTACAAATGCCGGCCGTGTGACCTCCACCAGCTCACCGGCCAGCCGAAGTCATCCCATATGTGAATGCCGAGTTAGCTTTGACGAGGCCGCGGATCCGACGTTGGCGCACAAAAAACCTTTCCTACCGCCACAGTAGACGCGCCCGATGATGCTGTTCTTTCAGGAGAAGACTGCTGTCAAACTGAGGCACGCTGCGCAGCCCTGCACGACGAAGGGGATCTCACCTGGCAGCGTGCTGACACCAAAACGGTGTGCCGGTCAGAAATCGAAGGCGAGTCCACTGATCAGCGCAGATGAAAGCGTGACCCGTCCAGGCGGTTGGGGCGATGCGCCCATCTCCTGCTATGCGTAGTTCCGGACAGCGGCAAGATGAGAACCAACAGCCAGCCGTGGCCGGTAAGAAGGCCCAGCAGTAGCAGCAGCACGACCACGACCGGACCCAGGCCGGCTCGCAGCGCACCCCAGGAGACTGTCCTCCGCACTGGCCGGCCCAACTCCAGCCCAGGCGCCGACAGTGCAGCAGGCAGGCCGCCGGGCAGATCGATGAACACCGCAGACAAGTCTGCCACCGTGCGCGCAGCAGCGGTCATGCTGGAACGCTGCTCGAACTCCGGCATGACCAGACGACCCTGGCTGAAGTGCTCGATCAACGCGGTCTGTGCCCGCTCACGCTCGCTGGTGCCGATGCGCACTTCCGGTTTTTCTTCCACGATTTCAAGGTACCTCCGCCGCCCGGCGGGGTAGTCGGTCACAATCCTTCCACCACTTGCCCGGTGAACGACCCGCCCAACTCGCCCAGCACAGAGGGACCTCGCCGCCCGGTTCAAGGGACCTTCGACCCTACCCATCGCGCTACCTCGCCATCATAATTCAGGTTGATAAGCGAGCCGGGCGGCCCTTCAAGGCGTACCAGCGCATCCAGCAACAATGCAGTCCAAATGAGGTGGTAGCCGAAGGGGCGAACACCAGCCGGTCAGCCCAACGGCTGAGCAATATGATTCAACGATAGTGGTGACTTCAATGCCCACCTTATTGGCCTCGTGCCGGCCGCTGGGGCACCAAGAACCTATCTCCCCCGGTTACCCCGCTTTGTCAGATCAGGAGGCTCACCGATGAGCGAAGCAGCACCGAAGCCGGCACCCACCATGAGGCGGTCGGGCGCGGCGGAAGATCCACTGGACAGAGCCGTCGCCGGCCCGCCGATCGATTGGGACGACTCGAACACCGCACCGGAGGAACCGAGCGCAACTGACATCATGCCCGACGCGCTGCACAGCATCTACGGCCCTCCGCCGGGCCACACCCCTGGCGACTGAAGGCGCATGCGGCGCAATCACGCACCACCCGCCGCCCGGCTGATCGCAGGGACGCCGTGCCGTGGGCCCTTCCTCTCACTATGGTGCTGATGCGATTGGGTCTGTCCCTCGACACCGGCGAGAGAATTCATCCAGCAGGGTGCTGCCGCCGGCCGAGACCGGTGTCGGCTCAGCGGTCAACGACGCCGCCGGGGACGCCGGCGGCACCCTTGGGTGTCACGGTCATCGGAAGCGTCTTGCTGTCCCGGTGCCCCGGTATCGACCGCTCACCATTCGCCGATCTACCAGCCGCCGCGGGGCGCGGCCAGGAAATCCGTCGCTGCCGCCGCGCGCTCCACACCGACAAGTGAAAGACCGGTGACGTCGGCTCGCGTACCCGGGCCAGTTCCCGAACCCGGCGGGTACCCCCTGCATCGCACGGAGGTCCTTCCACTGATGGGGTTGGACTCCTTCAGGTATCCGACATCAATCTCGGAAGGACCGGGTCCCGGTCGACCATGGCGAGCGAGTCGGCCGGATACGGTGAGCGCCAGGCTGGGACGTACGGCGGACCGTTCGCCCCGTCCAGTCCCCGGAATTGCCCGGAAAGTCGTGGGACGGTGCGCTCACTGCGCCAATCACGATGCGCCCTCGCCGATCAACTCGCCGCCCGCGACCATGACCATGACCATGACCATGACCATGACCATGACCGCAGAATTCCACGACAGGATCGGAAACTCATGACTGTCGCCAGCACCACCGAATCAAACGGCCGGATCATCGTCGGCGTTGATGGTTCCGAATCTTCCAAGCAAGCGCTGCGCTGGGCGATCTCGCTCTCCGCCGGCCTCGGCGCCGCCCTTGATGTCATCGGGACCTGGTACGAACCGACGATGACCGGCTGGGAGGGTGTCATTCCCGACTGGAACCCGCAGGCCGATATGGAAAAGATCCTCGCCGATGCTGTCGACGGAGCTGTGCCTGCGGGCCGACCCTCATGGATCAATCTGATCGTCTGCGAGGGCGACCCGGCCACCGTCTTGATAGGACATGCGCTGCACGCGACGATGTTGGTGGTCGGCAGCCGAGGGCACGGCGGATTCACCGGACTTCTACTGGGTTCGGTCAGCACAAAATGTGCTGAACATGCCAGCTGCCCCGTCCTGGTGGTGCACGGCGATACGGCAGTACCGAGTCGCCTGGCTGAGACCTCAAAGCCCAAGGCCGCCTCCAGTGCGCCCACAGCAACTGAGCGGTCGAGCAAGGTGTAGTGGATCGAGGGGACCCATCGGTCCCGTTTCGGCAACGTGAAACACGACTGCCCTCTCCGGTCCAAGAAATGGTGACAAGAGAAACCGACACCCCTCCGGAATTTCCCTTTACATCCGCGAGAGGTGGAGGTCACTGTGCCACTGGAGGACCGTGAGAGGTCGGTCGCCGTGGCCCCGAGGGGGGAACTGAGCGGTGGTGAGGTATGCATCGCATCTGATGGTCAGTCCGTACAGTCGTTCTGATGCGTATCCCTGTCCACGACAGCGGTACCAGTTGGCGCGCAGTAGATCCGCCGCTCCAGACCCATCAACTCGTTCAACGCCGTGAGCGCCGCGACGGGTTCTCTCCGCGCCGAACCGACTTCTTGTTCGTGCACGCGAACATCGTCCGAGCAACTTCCCTCAGGGAGCCCGCTTCGGATGTCCCACCGGCCTGAGGGGGAAACCTTGGTTCACTCGGTGTCGGTGCAAAAGATGGTGCGCAAATGGCCCACGCCTGGTCCTGATCCGACCTTCGGTCCCTACCCGGCGGCGGCACCAAAGGAAATGGTCATGACTGCGCCGGCAGCAGCGAGCGGGACCGCAGGTGGCATCAGTACGCACCCATACCGATACCGCCGAAACCGAGCGGGTAGACATAACCGGCGCCCCAGTACGGCCCATACCCGTAGTAGTTGTACAGGCTGGAGTGATAGGGCCGATCGTTGATGAGCTTCGGGTCATAGCCGGGCGCCGATTTGATTTGCTCGCCCGTTTGATCGACATGGACTTCGCCCTCGGTGATCTTGGTGACCGCGTCGACGGGTATCAGGGTCTTCTTCTCTCCGAAGCCCAAGAATCCGCCGTGTTCGACCAGCAGGAAGCGGACCTTCTGCTCCTGCTCGTCGATGAGCAGATCGGCGACCTTGCCGATACCGGCACCGTCCTTGTCCTTGACCTCACGGCCCCGAACATCATTCGCTGATCCGCTCACCGTCTGACCGCGGTCGCCGAGGGTGTAGAGGGTTGAATTTTCGCTAACGGTCATGAACTGTCCTGTCCTGGGCTGTGGATACGTGATCGCTCTTGTGGTCTGTGGGCGAACCGCGCCGATCCTTCGATGACTGGCACCGGGACCAGTCGGTTCATCGCTTCGCCAGATCAGCGTGGCCGTTGGTGGGCACCGCCGGGGCGGAGGACAAACCTGCCACCGGGCCCGGACCCGCGCTGGGACCGCCCGATCCGGCGGCGGCGGATTCGCGGGCCAGGAAGTTACCCAATTCGGCGATGGTGCTCATCAACGGGGCCGGGAACACGACGGTGGTGTTCTTGTCGACGCCGATCTCCACCAGGGACTGCAGGTTCCGCAGCTGCAGCGCGAGTGGGTGCGCCATCATCGTGTCCGAGGCGTCGCCCAGGGCGGCGGCGGCCATCGATTCGCCTTCGGCGTTGATGATCTTCGCGCGCTTCTCGCGCTCGGCCTCCGCCTGCCTGGCCATCGCTCGTTTCATGCTGTCCGGCAGTTGGATGTCCTTGAGCTCTACCAGGGTGACCTGGACGCCCCAGTCGGCCGTGGTGACATCCAGGATTTTGCGTATGTCGAGGTTGATCTTGTCCGTTTCGGACAACGTCTGGTCCAGGCTGTGTTGGCCGACTACTTTACGTAGCGTCGTCTGGGCGATCTGATCGATGGCGGAGTAGACGTTCTCGATCGCGACGACCGATTTGACCGGGTCGACGACCCTGAAGTAGGCCACGGCCGACACATCGACGGTGACGTTGTCCTGGGTGATGATGCCTTGGGATTGGATCGGCATCGTGACGATCCGGAGCGACACGCGGTGCAGCACGTCGACGATGGGGATGATCAGGCGCAGGCCTGGTTTGCGGGCCCCGATAACTTTGCCGAGCCGGAAAAGGACACCCTCCTCGTACTGCTTGATGATGCGAATCGACGCCGCAGCAAGGATCAACACGACGATGACGAGGATGATGAGGACGGTTGCGAAAGAATTCATGTCACGACTCCGGGCGGCGCATGCCACCATCGACGGCGGGTGGATGACTTGGATCTGGTGCGTAGTGATGTCAGTCTGCTCCGGCGCCGAAGGATCCCGGCAGGGTACAAAGACCCGGTTGGTGCGCCGAAGTACCGACCTGGAAGCACTGCCAGCCGACCACGGAGGCCAAAAGCTCCTGCGCCGTCGCGTGATATTGGCGGCGACACGCGCCTGGAGTTCCTGAAGCGCTGGGGCATGTCGCGGATGGGGCAGGAAAAATGTTGGACTTTGTCTGCTACGGGTGCACACTCAAAGGTGCAGAGGACCTGCCGGTCTGGAACCGCCCTCGTTGCCCCACGGCCACGATCTCGTGAGCATCATGCTCACCGCATCCAGAGACTCCCCAAGTGTTTTCCTGATCTGCTCCGCCGCCGGGGATTCGGCAGTCGGCCCAACCGGAGTTCCTCTACCCACATGAAACTGGACTGCCGCCACACGACGTGCTGGTGCCCCCACCACACCCAACTGCACCGCGGGCTGCCACCTCTTGCCGATCCCAGCGATCGGCCCGGGTCAACTCCCGCCAGTTCACCCGACGGAGCCGAACACTCATGACGAACCTCGATGCCGCCACACCGCCGCCGACCTTCACGTCGACACAAACCCCGGCGCCGGCCGCGCCGGGACCAACCACGGCGTCTGCTCATCGGCGCGAGTTGATCACAGTCAATCCGCCCCTTGTTCGACCAGCTCAGGACATCGCCGCATCGCGCTACGCACTCGGACAGTCTGAGATGCCGTCGGTCCCGCCGCAAGGTCAGTCCTGGGCGCCGCTCCGCGCCGACCGAAGAAGCTGGCCGCAGGTGTGGGCGGCCCTGGACCAGGCCCAGGCCAACTACGACCCGCAAATCCTGGACACCGCCGAGAGGGCCGTTGTGGCGTGTTACCTGCCGGCCGCACAGGCAGTCGCCAACAACGCTGCCCCGGCGCACGGCCTGGACCAACCGCAGGCCGAAGCACTGGCCGAATCGGCGTTGATCAAGGCGATTCGCCACTGCCGGGCCTGGAACATCCACGGGTTCGAGCTGTACGTGCAGGCGGCGGTGGAGTCCGAACTGCGCAGCAACGCCAGGCCCGCCCCGGGTGCCGCCACTTCCCGCACCCCACTGATGGCAGGCAGCGATACCCACACCCGGCCAACGATTTCCCTCCGGCGCGGTGCCCGGTCAGGGACGCACCCGGCGGTGGGGGATCCACGGTCCGGTTGGGCACCGGCCCGGTCGCCGAAGGGTTCGGCGCTGGGGAGGGCAGCCCCCGCCGGGGCCGGAAAACTCGGGCGGACTATTTTGCCCGGCTCAGGAGGGACTTTCGACCCTGTCGAGCCTGCTACCGGACAGCAAAATCAGCGTCGGGGCAGGCGGCCATCGGTGGCCGTATCACCCAGGAGGAAGAAGCCCATGGATGAAATTGCAGAGGAACCAACCCAGGCGGTCAGTCCGGGTGCCGAGCCCTATGAATTGAAGTATCCAGGTCGGTCGGATCCTCTCATGGTGAACCCGTTTCAAGCTGCCGACGCTGAATTCGATCCTGTTCGCCACCAGTTGGCCCCTTTCCTCGACAAAATGTTCGGTCGAGTGAAAAGCGACTAGTTCCGGTTCATCTGGGCCGCCGACCTGAAAATAGACTGTGGCGGGCGTAGGTATCCGACTGTGGCGGACGAGGTATCCGATTGTACTTGGCCGTCGGAGTTTTTGTCCGTAGATGCGTGGCAGGAGTGTTGTAGAGGCCGGCGACTCTTCGTTGATCTGCTCAGCCGCCTACCAGGCCCGACCGGACCACCGGCAGTACGTCCTGAGGGTTACCGCGACACCCATACCGTTCTCAATCTTTGCATCAAGGTCCGCGACGCGAACCCACTCCTGCATCCCCCACCTCGTGAATAGGAATCCTCGCATGACAAGAACGCCTCTGAGTCGGCCTGGCAATGGCGCTGCCGCCTACGCCAGCCGGATCGTCAGCAGTAGCTGCGACGCCGTCGCGGGGAGTGGGCGTGCCCCTCGCGCGCAGGTTTTCCTGACCGGCCAGGGAACTGTCAGGAGGTGGCACCGATGAGCGACCTGGACTACCGGGCACTTTTCATCGGTGACCAGGCCGAGAACGGCAAACTTTTCAAGGAGCTTCTCGGACAACTTGTCGACGAACACCTCGGTTGGCGTGAGAATTACATGCCGGGGGACCGGCCGGGGATCGCCGTCCGGGACGAGAGCACGCCTGAGTACGTCGCGGCCCAGGAACGCTTGCGTGAGGTGATGGCGGATCTGTCGCAGCGGCTTCGCGGGGGATCGGTGCCCTGGAACAGTGCGGGGCGCTACTGGGGCCACATGAACGCCGAGACGCTGATGCCCGCAATCTTGGCGTACACGTTCGCGATGTTGTGGAACCCCAACAATGTTGCTCTCGAATCGTCCATGGCGACCTCCCAGATGGAGGCGGAGGTCGGCGAAGACTTCGCGAAGCTCTTCGGGTTCCCCGGGGGTTGGGGCCACCTCTGCGCGGACGGGTCGATCGCCAACCTGGAAGGACTGTGGTACGCCCGCTCCCTCAAATCCATCCCACTGGCGCTGGCCTCTACCCTGCCCGAGACGGTGGCCGGCAAGTCAGAGTGGGAACTGCTCAACATGAGCGTCGAGGAGATCCTCGACGCGCTGGACACCCTCACACCCGAGCAGTACGACCAGGTCAAAGCTGCCTCTTCCCGTTCGGGTCGGGACCTTCAACGGCTGGGTAAGTGGATCGTGCCGGAAACCAAGCACTACTCCTGGCTCAAGGCGGCCGACATCATCGGGATCGGCCTGGACCAGCTGATCGCCATTCCGGTGTCCGAGAACTACCGCATGGACATCGGCGCCCTGACCTCGACGGTCGAGGAGCTCGCACGTTCACACACACCGATTCTGGGCCTGGTCACCGTCGTGGGTACCACCGAAGAAGGCGCCGTCGATGAGGTCGACAAGATCGTCGCCCTCCGCGAACGGATGCTGAAATCAGGCACCTACTTCTACATCCACTGCGACGCGGCCTACGGCGGCTACGCCCGGTCCCTGTTCTTCGACACCGACGGCCGGTTCGTCGACTACGAAGAACTCGCAGACCTGCACCGCAGCCACGGGGTGTTCTCCCACGAGGTGAGCGTGGCCGAGGATGTCTACCAGGGTTTCAAGGCCATCTCGCAGGTGGAGTCGGTCACGGTCGACCCGCACAAGATGGGCTACGTCCCCTACGCCGCCGGTGGCATCGCCATCCGGTTGAAGAAGATGCGGAACGTCATCTCCTATTTCGCTCCGTACGTCTTCGACAAGGCGGTCACCGCACCGGACATGCTGGGCGCGTTCACCCTCGAGGGGTCCCGGGCCGGCGCCACCGCCGCCGCCGTCTGGGCCGCCCACCGCTGCCTACCACTGGATGTTTCCGGCTACGGCCGCCTGGTCGCCTCGGGCATGCAGACGGCCCACCGCTTCCGCGATTTCCTCAAGGAGCTCACGTTCATCATCGACGGGCGGGTGGTGCGAGCGTTCCCGCTGCACAAACCCGACTTCAACATGGTCGACTGGGTTTTCAAAGCCGACGACATGGTCTCCCTCACCCAGGTCAACGAGCTCAACCAGAAGGTCTACGACCTGTCGTCCTACCTGTCTGGCCCGGAGTACAACAACATCTTCATCACCTCGCACACCACATTTTCCACCGACGACTACGGCGAAAGCCCGGTGACGTTCATCAAAACGTTGGGGTTCGACGAAACCGAGTGGAAACGGGTGAAGTCGGTGACCCTTCTCCGTGCCTCCATCCTGGACCCCTACCTGAACTCCGACGAGCTGTTCACCTACTACACCGCCGCGATCAAGGCCGCCTTCAGCCAACGCCTGGCCGAAGTACTGACCTCATGACCGCCAAGACACAGGCCAAGGCCAAGTCTCTCAAGCCGGTCGGTGTTCTGACCTTCTTCGGGATGACGGTCGCCCTGGTCTCCAGTGTCCGCAACATCCCCGACGTCGCCGCGACCGGCTGGACGATGTTCTTCTACATGCTGGTGGCGACCCTGCTGTTCGCGTTGCCCATCACGCTCATGTCCGGAGAGTTCGCGGGCATGTTCCCGCGCGCCGGCGGACCCGAGCTGTGGGTGACCAACAGCCTGTCGCCGCGGTGGGGGTTCGTCACCTCATGGCTGCTGTGGGTGCAGATGTTCCCCGGCATGGTGATGGTCGCATCGGTGGTCTCGCCGCTGGTCGCGGTCACCATCGGCGATCCACACCTGGGCTCGAACAGCATGTTCACGCTCATCTGCATCCTGGTCACCTACTGGACGATCACCATCCTCAACCTCTTTTTCGACATGGCCCGCATCGGAGGCCGGATCGGCGTCATCCTGGGGCTCTACCTGCCGGTCGCCTTCCTGGTCATCCTGGGAATCGTCGCGCTGTTCAAGGTCGGCATCAAAGCCGACGGCTACCTCGGCAGCGGCCAGATCACCCACGACGCCGTCAGAACCGGGTCGGTCGGCCGGCTCCTGGTGCCGTTCTCGTCGAAATCGGTGAGCACCCTGGCGTTCTTCTCCTCCATCGTGTTCATCTACACCGGTATCGAGATGTCCTCGGTCTACATCCCCCGGCTGAAGAAACCGGCCAAGACCTACATCCGCGGAATATTCATGGCCCTGATCTTCATGTTCTCCTTCAACACGCTGCTGGCCTTCGTCACCGCCGACGTCATCCCGCTTGGCACCATCGACCTCAACAACATCGCCCAGGCGCCAGTGATCATCCTGAAGATCCTCGGCCTGCCCACCTGGCTCGGGAACGTCTTCGCCGCATCGGTTCTCATCGGTGTCATCGTGCAGCTATCGGCGTGGGCGTCCGGCCCATCCAAGACCATCACCGACAGCGCCCGTCGGGGCCTCTACCCGGCCAGGCTGCGCTTTTGGAAGACCAACCAATTCGACATCGCACCCACCGTCCTGCTCACGCAGGCCACGGTCATCTCCTTCTTCGCATTGATCTTCATCCTCATCCCGGGGGTGAACAACGCTTTCCTGCTCCTGGTGACCGCGACAGCGATCATCTACATCGTCGTCTACGTCCTCATGGCCATCGGCATCCTGCGACTCCGCTCAACCAAACCGACGCTGAAGCGGACCTTCCACATGGGCAACACACACCTCGCATGGACCGTGATGGTGGTCTTCTTGATCACCGTCCTGGCTTCGTCGATCGCCACATTGTGGTATCAGGGCTGGACCAACGCGTTCATCATCCTGGCCATCACCGTTGTCCTGAGCGTCGCGCCGCTGATCATCTACCGCATACGCAAGCCGTCGTGGCTCAGCGATGTCACCCGCGAGCTGGGCGAGCAGGACGCCGACCAGGAACCGACCAGCCAGCCCTCGGCGCAGTCATCGTCGCAGCCGGTGACTGCGCCGCCAACACCGGTCCGGTGAGCGTTTCCGGGTCGGGACGGGGTACATCAGGGGCCGCGCCATGAGCGCCCGGGCGCCGTCCGGCCACCATCAGATCGGCCTGGTCTCCGCCGTTGCACTGTGTGTCGGGACGATGGTGGGCGGCGGTGTCTTTGCGCTGTCGGGGATCATCCTCAACGACACCGGCCCGCTCGGCATCCTCGCCTACGTCCTGGCCGCCGGCGCTGTTCTGCTCAGCGCGTTGTCCTTCGCCGCGGTCTCCAGCCGGGCCAAGGACGGGGAGACCGGCTACGGCCCCATCGCCGACCAGCTCGGCCCCCGATGGCGTTTCGTCACCATGTGGGCCTTCTACGTCTCGGCGATCGCCGGCGGAGCCTTCATGCTCGTCGCATTCGGGTCCTACCTCCGATATTTCCTCGCGGGCGCGAACCCCCTGCTGCTAGGCCTCGCGGCGCTGATCCTGCTGATCCTGCTGAATCTGGGACCCACCGATCTGGTCGGCCGCGCAGAAACCGTCCTCGTGGTCTTCAAATTGACCGTCCTCGTCAGCCTCATCGGCTTCGGCCTCGCGGCGTTCAACATGAGCCACCTCACCCCATTTGCCCCGCACGGCATAGGAGCCCTCCTGACCTCCACCGGGCTGCTGTTCAGCGCCTACCTCGGGTTCAGCGTCGTCACCAACGTCGCGGGGGTCGTGAAAAACCCTCGCCGCACCGTGCCACTGGCCATCCTGGTGAGCCTGCTGCTGGTCGCGGTCGTCTACATCGGGATCACCGTGGCCATGCTGATGAGCGGCCAGAAAACTTTCGGATCTGCCGGGGTGGCGCAGGCCGCGGACATCCTCATCGGCCCATGGGGTGGCGCCATCATCGCCATCGCCGCCTGCGTCTCCACCCTGTCCGGTGCCAACGCCGTGATTCTGGGTAACAGCGAGCTGCTCATCCGGATGGCCGGCAACGGCGACATCCCCGCCCGGCTGGGCCACATCGGCAAAGGCGGTCACGCCTACGCCAGCGTCCTACTCACCGGCGCCGTCGCCGTGGTTCTCATGCTCACCGGAGGCATCCAGAACATCGTCGCCTACTGCAGCGTGGCCGGAATAGTCGGCCTCGTCCTGATGAACCTCACCGCGCTGCAGATGGCGCGTAAGCACTGGGTTGAGCCGGGAATGAAACTGCCGTTCGGAATTCTCATTCCACTACTGGGGACGATGCTGGCTCTCGCGCAACTGCCTGCGCTGGGCTGGAAGAACGCGATCGTCGGGCTACTCCTGGTCTCCGTCGCTCTGATCGTGTACGCCCTGCGAGGACACTCACACCCATCGAATCCAAAGACGCAGAATCACCCGGCGCAGCACCTCGACTCCCCCCGTGCCGACTACCTCACGCCGGCAAACCCCGATGGATGAGACGGCACCCTTACTCGTCCCCTGGCAGCACGACAGCACATCCTGGCTGCCCCCGACTGGACGTCGGGACAGGAACCAAGCGTAAACCGGCAAGTCACAATCGAAGGCTGCTCAAACATCTCAGAAGGCGTAGGCGGCCAAGGTGCGCGAGTAGCTCGGCGCGAGGTCCGATGAACCATGGCTGCCCGGGCGCTCGGGTCAAACCGCGCCCCCCGGGCCTAGGCTCATTGGGCGACCGGTTGAGCTCACGCGCGACCCCAGAAGCTGTGAGGCCGCCCAAAAGGGGTTGGCGCCCCCGGTCGATACGATTCAGCGACATTGAACTACTGAACTCTATGAGGTGGCGATGAAGCCGAATGTGCGGGCGCGGTTCCTCTGGGTTTTGAAGCATTCGCTGAACCGCCTCACCACCCGGGCCGCTCGGGCCGGCGTTGGGCCGTTCTCACTCGTGCTCCACGTCGGCCGAAAATCGGGCCGCCAGTACGAGACCCCGGTGATTCTGGCCAGGGACGCGAACGGGTTCATCTGCGAATTGACCTATGGCGAACAGGTCGACTGGTACCGCAATGTCGTGGCGGCCGGGAATTGTGTGGTGATCGTCAAGGGAATCGAGCACCGGATCGACGGGGTATCGGCATACCCGACCGCTGACGGGTTGCGGGCGTTCGGCCCCTTCAAGTCCCGGGTCCTGAGGATGCTCCGACGAAAAGACTTCCGGCTGCTGCACGTCCAATCTCCGGACACCGCCCCCAACCCTGCCTAGGCTCCGGACATTGCTACGACCGGTCTGATACCGCCGCGTCGCCCGATCAGGGACCCCGCTGCGGAACAATTCGTGATCCGTGGCGGTGAGGCAGCGAGTCGTCGATGTGAGCAAGGTGTTCCCAAGGCTCGGCTTCCAGATGAACAAGCGTTTACAATAGTGGCCATGCGTTCACCCTACATTGAGGACCGAACATCCAAGGCGATCATCCGCGACGAGGCGCTGCGTCTGTTCGCCACCCGCAACGCAGACGCCGTCACCGTCCGCGACATCGCCGCCGCGTCAGGGGTTTCTCCCTCCCTGATCCTGCGGCACTACGGGTCCAAAGACGGTCTGCGAGCCGCGGTCGGCGAGCATGTGGTGCGCCTGTTCCAGACCATGCTCGAGCAGGCGACTGCACCCGAGGGGACCGCGCCGCTGGACGTTCAGGCACTGCCAAGTCTGGCCACGCAGGTCGCCCGGAACCTACCAACGGGCTCACCGATACCCGCCTACCTCGCCAGGTTGCTGATCGACGGCGGTCCCGAAGCGAGGGCGCTATTTGCACAGCTGCACGCACTGAGCCAGGCCGGACTTGCCGACCTGATCGAAGCTGGATCGGCTATCGACGGCGGTGACCCGTCGGCACGCGCCGCATTCCTGCTCGCCAACGATCTGGCCGTCATCATGCTGCGCGACCGGCTCCACGAGGTGCTCGGTATGGACCCACTCTCGGTCGCCGGGCTGCACCGCTGGGGCCGGCAAGTGCTCGCCGTCTACCAAGGCGGCTTGCTCGCCACACCATCGGACCAACGATGAACCGCCCACTGCGCAAGAAAGAAGCGAGGCCGAACATGCCGCACATCAACGCATCCCGCGCCGGCCGCGCGATCGCCTCCCAAGCGGCGGCACTGCTTCGGGTCCGTTGGTTCGTGCGTGCCCCGATCTGGCTGTACCGGGCGCGGCTGGGGTTCCTGTTCGGCTCCCGGCTACTGATGCTCGAGCACATCGGGCGCACTTCCGGTGAACGCCGATACGTCGTCCTGGAGGTCATCGCCCATCCCGGACCAAGCAGCTACATCGTCGCCTCCGGTTTCGGCGACCGCGCCCAGTGGTTCCGCAACATCCGGGTCAACCCGCAGGTACGTGTCTACCTCGGCAGTCGCCGCCCCGCGCCGGCGATCGCACGCGCACTCACCGGCGAGCAGAGCGGATCGGCCCTCACCGCCTACGCCAACGCCATCCCCGCGCCTGGCGCACCCTCAAACCCCTCCTCGAGACCACCCTCGACGCGCAGAACACAACACTGCCGCTGGTCGCGTTCGACCTCGACCAATAACGCCGCCAGCCCCCAGTCGCACTACCGGAATTCCGATCGCCTACCGAATCGGGTTCCTCTGGTGCCCTGCTTCGTTCAACAGCGTTGGTCGGCGCTGAACCGTCGCGGTGGACGCGACCGGATCACTTCTTGAAGCTGATCCAGGTGCGCATCGGCCACCTACCCCATCCGGAACCCACCGACCCCGCGCGTACCGTTGCCAAGGGCTGGATAAACAGCCTGCTTGGAGCTGGTACTGGCCACCTCGTCGAGGCCGCAGGAGCCAGGAGCATCGCTCACCATCCAAGACGGCATCCCGAAACATTGCCTCTGCGCGGTGGACCCATGAATTCTCAGCCCCCAGCCGGCGTCCCTGATCCGGCAGCATCCATCCCGGTTCCCCGAGGCGATGGACCGACGACGCCGGTTCCGGTCTCCCCCGACCACAGCACCGCGCAGAACCAACAGCGCAGCGCCGCCGAGCAGATCGCCACCGAGATCGCATCCGCCATGTGACCGCCGCCCGGCAAACTCCCGGACCCTCCCGCAAGATGCTGACCTCGCCCATCCCCCTGTCTTACTGACACCGGCTCGGGCGGCGGCACACCACTGCCGCCCGAGTGATCTCCCGGCCGCAAGAGCGACCCTGCACACCGCCCGATCCGTGTGCCACGCACAAGCAGCGCGTGGTATGCAGTCGGCGTACCGAAAATGAGGAGGGGTATGGCGACGACGACGAGGCCCAGTGGTCGGAGCCTCGAGCGCCGATCGGTGCTCTCACCCGTCGGCTGCTCTTTGAACTTGGCCGGTGCGGACCCGGTCACCCGCCGGTGGTTCTGTCAACCCGAGTTGGCCCCGGTCTGACGGTTTGATCTGGCCCCTCCGGCGTCGTGAAGGTCTGGTGGGGTGCGCCACCTGGGCGTGGGCGGTGATGTGAGACGGTCACGGGATGACAGATGAGTCTGTGGCGCAAGGCCGGGTGTTGCGCTTGACGTTGCTGAGGGGGATCTATTCGGCGTTGGTTCGGCATGACGAGGTTCTCGCGGCTGTAAGCGTCTCAGCGGATCGAGCAGAAGCAAATGCGGCGGTCCGCTTACTCCTTGGCCTGGATCGCACTCAGGCCGACGCTGTGCTCACCCTTGGGTGGGATCGTTTGACGGCGGAAAGCATTCAGCAGATCGCTGAGGAAATCGCGAACGAGAGTGTCTTCCTGGACGCAAATCCCGGAGATACCAGCCGCTGACACGAAGCCGGTCTACTGTGAGCTCCTGGCGGCGCGCGAATGCTCGAGTCGGTAGCTGGTGGTGCCGGTTTCGATGATCTGGCCGTTGAAGGTGAGGCGGTCGACGATGGCGGCGCAGAGCCGGGGGTCGGTGAACGTCTTCGTCCACCCGGAGAACGCCTCGTTGGAGGCGATCGCCACGGCCGATTTTTCTTCCCGTTCGGTCAACACCTGGAACAGCAGCTCGGCGCCTTTGCGGTCCAGCTCCAAAAATCCCAGCTCGTCCAGGCAGAGCAGATCCACCCGCCCGTAGCGGGCGATCGTCTTGGAGAGTTGTTTGTCATCAGCGGCTTCCACCAACTCGTTGACCAGCTTCGAGGTGAGTGTGTATCTGACGCGGTAGCCCTGCTGGGCGGCGGCGGTGCCCAACGCGATCAACAGGTGGGATTTGCCGGTCCCGGAGTCGCCGATCAGGCAAAGCGGTTGCCCGGCCTTGACCCACGCTCCGGTGGCCAACTGGTTGATCACGGCGGCGGGGATCGCCGGGTTCGCGGTGAAGTCGAAGTCCGCGAGGATCTTGGTGCGGGGGAACCCGGCGGCGGTGATCCGCCGGGCGGAGGCGCGTTTGTCCCGGTCCTCGCACTCCACCATCACCAACTCAGCCAAAAAACCCAAGTAGGACAGTTGTTCTCGCTGGGAGTCGGCAGCAATGTCGGCGAACCGGGCTCGGATCGTCGGTAGTCGCAGTAGCCGGCATGCCGAGTCGATCGCCGCGACCGCGGCCTCTTCGGTGACGCCGCGGCGGGCGTTCACGCCGACCCCGCCCGGCGTTGAAGCAGCGTGTCGTACTGGTCGACGGTCGGCAGTGGCCGGTTGTCACCTGGCAAGCTCGTGGGTCGGCGTTCGGTCAGGTGCACCACGTCATCACTGCTCCGTTTCGGTTGTTCGGCGCCGGGGTTGGCGCCTCGTAGTTGTGCGGCCTTGCGGGCTTCGACTGCGACGATGTCGGGGTTGATCGACCCGACAGCCTGGGCGGCGGTGATCCCGGCGATCACATCGACCGCGGCGAGATGCCGGTGCAGCAGCAGCACCTCGATCAACGCGCGGGTGCCGGCGCTGTCACCGCCGGTTTTGCGGGCGGCGGCCCAGAACGCATCGTGGGCCGGGGTGAACACTTTCGCGGCCCGTGCTTGGACCAGGGCGGTCGCACCGGGCAGGGCGCCGGGTTTGCGTTGCAGGATCTCCAGGTAGTGATCCAGCTGCAAGGACTGCCCGCCGGTGCCGATGAGCCGTTCGTGGCGGGCCACTTCGGTGCGGCCGTCAAAGATCACCACCGACGCCGCACCCAGATGCACCCGCACCCGCCGGCCGATCAGCCGCGCCGGCACCGAGTAGTGCCGCTGACGCACCGTGACCCGGGCATACCGGTCGACCCGCGGAGTCAGCGACAACCACGTCGGGAACACCTCGAACGGCAACGGCCGCAACGTTTCCCGCTCGAAGGCAAAGTCATGCCCGACACTCTGAGCGCGGTTTTCGATGCGGCGGTGATCATCCTTGGCATCGGCGGCGATCAACAGGTCGTTGAGCTGCTCCAACGAGTCGACCTTGAGCATCGGTACGCAGTGGTTGCGGCGGAACCGACCGCCTTCACCCTCCACCCCGCCCTTCTCATGAGCCCCTTCCACTCCGGGGTGGCAGTAGAACGCATCGAAGCCGAAGTGGGACTTGAACGCGGTCCAGCGGGCCGATTCCTCCCGGCCCCGCCCGAACAGCACCCTCGAGACGGCGGCCTTGAGGTTGTCGTAGCGGATCTTGTCGATCGGGGTGCCGCCCAGCTCGGTGAACGCGGCGACGTGACCTTCCAGGAACGCTTCCTGGGCTTGGGTGATGAACGCCCGGTGCACCGACTTGCCGGAGTAGGACATCCGCAGGGTGAACAGGAACGTTTTCGTCTTCACCCCGCGCAGGATGATCCACAGGTCGGCGAAGTCGACTTCGGCCTCGCCGCCGGGTTCATGGGTTTGCGGCACGAACCCCTGCTCCAGTCCGCGGCCGGCCTCGGCGGCGATCTCCGGGCGGCGCCGGGCCAGGTAATCCCGGACGGTGGAGTACGAAACATCAACGGCTGCTTGCTCATCGACCAACCGGGCCAGCACCCGCCGGGCGGTATGCCGCTGCTTACGAGGGGCGTCTAGATCATCTTTGAGCCACCCGTCGATGACCGACTTGTGCTCCTCGAGCCGGCGGGACACCCGCACCGGGGTCTTCCGCGGTGGCGGCAACGCCGACGCCAACGCCTGCCGCACTGTCCGGCGGTGCACACGATGCCGATCCGCCAACTCCCGGATCGACAACTCCTCCACGCGTGCATCCCGGCGGATCGCAGCAAACAACTCCACCCTCGACTCCATCCCGAGCCCCTCTCAACGAATGCAACACCGACATCGGTCGGGTTTCACCGTCAACTGGGGCCACATCAAACCGTCACAACAAGCCCGGCGTGTCGAGATGGGGCCAAATCAAACCGTCACAACAGACCGACCGGATCGGCCCAGGTGGAGCCACATCAAACCGTCACCCCGGGGCCAAATCAGACTGAGCCGCCCGTTTTTTCCCGGACTTGGGTCCCCAAGTAGAATACTGGGGAAGGGACGGAGAAATTGTGAGCAAGTTTCGAGGAAAGTATACCC
>NZ_JBEPNO010000036.1:0-38881 GCF_040546275.1 Nakamurella sp. UYEF19
GCTCGGCCTGCACATCGGTGGCTGTCCCCATACCAAAACCCTAGACCGGACCACCGACAGTCACTCCAAGTCAGCAACCCGATACGAACGGGTGTCGTGCCGCACCACGACCAGCGCACCACGCCCAGCGCACCCGCATCACGCCCAGCGCACCACGCCCAGCGCACCCGCGCACCCCGACCCGCGCCCAGCCCCCAGCGCCCAGCGCCGAGCGCACCAGCGCACCACGCCCCCTGCGCCAAACGCAGGGGGAATCGGCTTGACACGGCGTCTTCGCTGACCTCATGAGCACTTACTCGTGGCGCGGGCCCTTCCACAACAGCGAAGTCAATGCGCTGCACGCCCAAGCCTTCGGCGGCCGGCTGTATTCGGACCAGGAATGGGACTGGGAGGGAATGACGGCCCGGCACAGCCTGGGCTGGGTGGTAGCGCGCCAGGACGGCACCCTGATCGGATTCGTCAACGTGCCCTGGGACGGCTTCATCCATGCCTGGCTCCAGGACGTGATGGTCGCAGCCGACGCCAGCAGACGCGGGATCGGCCGACAACTTGTGGCTACCGCGAAAAATGCTGCTGCCGCAGCCGGATGCGAGTACCTGCATGTCGACTTCGAACCCGATCTGCAGGAGTTCTACCTCGGCTCCTGCGGATTCGAACCGACAACGGCCGGCCTGATCCGCCTGTAGCCCCGATCCCAACGCCTGACGGTCGGCAGACAACCGTCAGGCGCCAGAACCGGCGCGGAAATAGCTCAATTGCCTTTCACGTTCACCAGCTGATGCAGTTCGTGCACCACCGTGACGAGATCAGCAGCGTCGGCCATCACCTGCTCGATCGGCTTGTAGGCGCCGGGGATCTCGTCGATGAAGGCGTCGCTGTCGCGGTACTCGATCCCCGCCATCGCCGTCCGAAGATCATCGCCGGTGAACGTCTTCCTCGCTTTGGTCCGAGAATAGGCCCGGCCGGCACCGTGCGGAGAAGAGCACAGTGCCAACGGGTTTCCCAATCCCTCGACGACGAACGAAGCCGTCCCCATCGAGCCGGGGATCAACCCGGGCACTCCGAGCCCGGCATGGATCGCACCCTTCCGCGACACCCACACCCGCTTGCCGAAATGCTCCTCGACCGCGCTGTAGTTGTGGTGGCAGTTGATGTTCGAGTCCACCTGCACCTCGTGGCCGATCCAGTGCTCGAGCGCGGACACCATCCGGTCCATCATCTCGTCCCGGTTGAGCGCCGCGAAACGCTGCGCCCAGTTCAGCTCCGTGATGTAGGCATCGAACTCCGCAGTGCCCTCCACCAGGTATGCGAGATCCGGGTCCGGCAGGGTGATCCACCACTTCGCCGCCAGCTTCTTGGCGACATCGATGTGGTGCTGGGCGATACGGTTCCCCACACCCCGGCTCCCAGAGTGCAGGAACAGCCAGATCCGATCCGTCTCGTCGGCCGTCACCTCCAGGAAGTGGTTACCGCTGCCGAGCGAACCCAGCTGCCGATGCCAGCTGCCCGAGCGGCTGTTGATCGTCGACAGATCATCTCCAGCAAGCGTTTCCAGCTCGGCGATACGCGGCTCGGCCGTGGGAAGGATCCGGCTGTTGTGGTGACCGGCCGACAGCGGAACGGCTCGTTCGATGGACATCCGCAGAGCGGCGAGATCATGGCCGGCCAGGTCGGCCTTGGTGAACTGGGTCCGGAGAGCCCGCATGCCACAACCGATGTCGACGCCGACGGCGGCCGGGACGATGGCGCCGAGCGTCGGGATGACGGATCCGACCGTCGCCCCCTTGCCCAGGTGCGCATCGGGCATCAGCGCGAGGTGCGGGAAGATGAACGGCAGGGTGGCGGTGGTCGTCGCCTGATCGAGCGTCAGGTCGTCGATGATCGACGCCCAGCTCATCAGCCTCTTGGAAATCTGGATCATGGTGGAACCTCGGGTCGGGAGCGCGAAAAAACGATTGCCAGGCAACGGTTTCGAGCTATCAGAACATGGCCGGGACCGACCACGCTGGAGCACCGTACCTGCCGACACCAGCCGGCGGGTAGTGAATTTGTGCCCTGAAAGGACCGTCACGCCCCCAGGACCTCGAGCGGATTGATCTGACCCACCCCGCAGCATGGCGATCCCCAGCAACACGAAACAGCCACTCCAGCCGGCGATCGGCCAGAGAAAGATCGACGGCGAATGGCCTGGACCGGAACAGGGCCAGAAGCACGAAGGCTCCAGACACCAGCGGGGCGAGGCGCCCGGGACCGCGCCAGGAGCCAGCCGGACGACGGCGATGCCGAAGACCACGAAACCGATCCCAGCCACCACGGAGTTCAGTCCGATCACCGTCCCCAGGGCGATGGAGACCGACGAATCCTCCTGCGCGTTCGCTGCGAAGACGAAGGCGAACTCCGCCGGGACCAACAGTCCCATGCCGACCGCCGTGATCCACGACCCGACCCACGCCGCCGCAGATCGGCCGGCCAGGACCGGACCGGACCGGGCCGGGCCGGGCCGGGCCGAGCCGAGCCGGGCCGAGCCGAGCCGAGCCGAGCCGGGCCGGGCCGGGCCGGGCCGGGCCGGGCCGAGCCGAGCATCCCGAGGAACATCAACAGGTGGGCGATCGTCCACGGTATTTCGGTGGCGCAAAAGACGCCGGCCGGGAACGGATCGCTCATCGTCGCGGGAGACCCGGACGAGGACGAGATCATCGCGGTGGCAGTAGCTCCGAATCAAGGCGACGACCCGGATCAAGCACAGCGCTCACCAGATCGGTGTTCTCGTGCTGGACCTATCCGAGGGCGAGGACGGCCACCGGCGGGTTCTGGCTGTGCTCGCTCATCTCCGTGCCCCCCAGGTCTGAACAACCGATCAAACCTGCGACCGACCGCCGGGCAGCGGCAACCGGATCGAGAAGCAGGCCCCGCCTTCGGGTGCGGGCCCGGCGGTGATCACGCCGCCGAGCCTGGTCACCAGGCTGTGCGCCAGGGCGAGTCCGAGTCCGGCACCGCCCGGCCGCCGGCCGCGGTACCGCTCGTGCAGGACCCCCTGTTCGAAGGCGACCGGGTAGTCCTGCGGCTCGAGACCCGGCCCGCCGTCCCGCACCTGCAGGAGGACCTGCGGCGCACCCGGTCCCGGAACTCCCTGAACAACCGGACTTACCGGGACATCCACCGCCAGCACCAACGGCCGACCGGGCGCCAGCAGCCGAAGTGCGTTCTCCGCCAACCCGTCCAGCACCTGACGAAGGCGGCGCGCATCGGTGACGACCACCACCGAACCGCCGGGCGCCGACACGATCAGGGGCACCGCCCGCTGGTCGCACCGCACCTGCCAGACCGACGCCATCTCCCTCATCAGCGCCGTCAGATCGCACGGTCCGAGCTCCAGCCGGAACGAATCGGCCCCGAGCCGTGCCAGGTCCAGAAGATCCGACACCAACCGCTCCAGCCGCGCCGACTCGGCCCTGATGGTCCGCCCGACCTGCGGCACCTCCGATTCCGGCACGATCCCGTCGCTCAGCGCCTCGGCCTGCCCGCTGATCGCCGCCAGCGGCGTCCGCAGTTCGTGCGAGACGGAGGTCAGGAATTCTCGCTGACGAGATTCGCTGTGCTGCAGCGCATCTGCCAGCTCGTTGACGGCGACGGCGACGTCGGCGACCTCCTGCGGACCGGCCACCGGCGCCCTCGTCTGCCGGGAGCCGGCGCCCATCGCCCGGGCGGTGTCCGCAGTGCGCCGCAACGGGCGGGTGACGAGCCGGGCGATCACCAACCCGCCGAGGACAGCAGCCAGCAGGCCGATCCCCAACGCCAGCAACACCCGACGCTGCAACGTCTTCTGCGTCCCGGCGCCGAGATCGGCCGACGCAATCAGGGCGAAGGCCCGGCCGTTCACCGACCGCGCCTCCAGCAACTCGGTGCGGCCGTTGACGTTCAGCGTCCTCGATAGCACCGTGCCGTCCGCAAGGGTGGCCACCGCGGCGTTCGTCGCCTGCCGGACGGCCTGCGCGTCCGCCCCGTCCAGGCGGCCGTTCCGTCCCTCCGTGACCACCGAGATGCCCTGCTGCTTGAAGACCTGGGCAAGTTTGACGAGTCCGATCCGGTAGCCGGGATCCTCGCCGGCGAGTTGCTGCTGGAGCACGTTCGCCTGGTTCGAGAGGTACGTCCGCGTCACGTCGACGGCGGTGTTCCGGATCATCGCGGCGCCGACCACCCCGGCGATGATGGCCACCGCGACGGCCACGGAGACCACCAGCACGGTGATCCGCAAGGCTAAAGACGTCCGGCGGACCGGCAGCGCCGCAGGCGCAGAAGGCCCAGCGGACCCGACAGGCACCACGCCAGCCGGAGCGCCAGGCTCAACCGGACCTGGATCAGCCCGCCTCGACCGCATAGCCGACCCCCCGCACGGTCCGGATCGGGCTGGCATCACCGAGTTTCGAGCGTAGCGCGGCGATGTGCACGTCCACCGTCCGAAGACCCGACGCGGCTGCGTAGCCCCACACCGAGCTCAACAGGCTCTGTCGGTCGAACACCCGCTCCGGATGTTTCATCAGGTGGACCAGCAGATCGAATTCCGTTGCGGTCAGGGCGATCTCCTGCGAATCGACCCAGATCCGCCGCTGCGAGGTGTCGGCGCGCAGCCGCCCGGCAACGAGCACCGGAGAGGCGCCGACCGAGGCCGCCCCCGAGCGCCGCAGGACCGTCCGTACCCGAGCCACCAACTCGCGCGGGTTGAACGGTTTCACCAGGTAGTCGTCCCCACCGAGTTCCAGGCCGAGAATCCGGTCGACATCCTCGTCCCTGGCGGTGACGAACAGGACCGGCGTCCAGTCGCCGGCCGCTCGCAACTGCTGGCAGATCGTCAGGCCGTCGATGTCCGGAAGTCCGATGTCCATGACGATCGCCACCGGCCGATCGCGCCGGATGATCGCCTGCGCATCGCGGCCGAGACCGGTGGTCTGCACGGTGAAACCGGCGGCGACCAGATAGCGGCGGATGACGTCGGCGATGGTGCTCTCGTCCTCGACCACCAGCACCAGCCCGCGCGCCGACGCCGCGCCCGTGGTCTGGTCCATGTCCGGCAGTCTCCCTCGTTCCGTACTCGCAGCCCTCGTCATTCGACGTGGCCTGTCCGGGAACTTCTCGAGAAGTCCAAGGTCCCCGATCGATGATCCGGCACCGACGATCGGACCCGGTCAATCGGGTGTTCGGATCCGATGAAGATATTCTGGACCGCATGGCAAACTGCGAGTGCGGCGAGTGCGAGATCCGTTGACACGCACGGTCGAACTGCTGGAGATGCCGACCGGCCCAGCCCTGCTGGAGGTCCTGCCGCGGCTGGCCAGGGCGATCGAGGGCACCGGACCGGCACTCGCGCCGGTCGCCATCGGCGACCACCACCAGATCGAGCTGCTCACCGCGGCTTTCGGCATCGGCGCCCCGCTCTCGGCGGACGAGGACGACCCCGACGACCCGACGGTGATCGTCATCGCCACGTCCGGCTCCACCGGCACCCCCAAGGGCACCCTGCTGACCAGGTCGGCGCTGACCGCCTCGGCTGCCGCCACGGCGCAGCGGCTCGGCCCGCCGGGCACCTGGCTGCTGGCGCTGCCGACGCAGCACATCGCCGGCCTGCAGGTCCTGCTGCGCTCGTTGACCACCGGCACCACCCCGCACGTCCTGGACACCGGCCTGCCGTTCACCCCCGAACGGTTCGTCACGTCGACCAGGTCGCTGCCCGACGGCCCCCGGTACCTGTCCCTGGTCCCGACCCAACTGCAACGGGTCCTGACGGACGACGACGCCACCACGGAGCTGCGGACCTTCACCGCCGTCCTGGTGGGCGGCGCCGCCACGGCAGGGGCGGTGCTCCAGCGGGCAGGCGACGCCGGCATCAACGTCGTCACCACCTACGGCATGAGCGAGACCTGCGGCGGCTGCGTCTACGACGGCGTGCCGCTCGACGGGATCGAGGTCACGCTGGAACCGGACGGCCGGATCGTCCTGCAGGGACCGATGGTCGGGCGCGGCTACCGCAACCTCCCGGGCCACCCGGCCTTCCCCCTCACCACCGGACAGCGACACCACACCTTCCGCACCGACGACCTCGGCGAGTGGGCGGACGGGCGGCTGCGGATCCTCGGCCGGATCGACGACGTCATCGTCACCGGCGGGCTGAAGATCGCCCCGACCACGCTCGAGGAGGCCATCGCCCGGCTCCCGGGTGTCGCCGAGGTCCTCGTCGTCGGCGTCCCCGACGCGACCTGGGGGCAGTCCCCCGCGGCCCTCGTGGTGCCGATTCGAGCCACCGACCAGCCGGACACGCGAAACGCCACAGCACAGCCGGACGCTCCCAGCCTGGCCGACCTCCGCGCGGCCTGCGACCAGGCCGGGATTCCGCGGGCACTGCACCCCCGCTCGCTCACGCTGGTGCGCGAACTACCCCTGCGAGGACCGGGCAAACCGGACCGGACGGCAGCCGTGACCCTCGTCGCTTCCGCAGCGGTCAGCGCGACGATGGCGCCGACCCCGTCGCAGCCCGGCTAGGGTTTGTGCACGTGGCATCAGCAACCCAGTGGCTTTCGGCCTCCCGACCGCGCACCCTGCCGGCCGCGGTGGCCCCCGTCCTGGTCGGCGCCGGCGCCGGATTCGCCATCGATCACCTCTCGTGGTGGCGCACCCTCTTGGCCCTTCTCGTCTCCCTCGCGCTGCAGGTCGGCGTCAACTTCGCGAACGACTACTCCGACGGCATCCGCGGCACCGACGAGCTGCGGGTCGGGCCGATGCGGCTGGTCGGGTCCGGCGCCGCCCGACCCCGCGACGTCAAGCTGGCCGCGTTCGCCTGTTTCGTCGTCGCCGGGCTCGCCGGCCTGGCCCTTGCCGCCTCGACCACCTGGTGGCTGCTTCCGTTCGGGGTCGCCGCGGTTGCCGCCGCCTGGTTCTACACCGGCGGACCGAAGCCGTACGGCTACGCCGGGTACGGCGAGATCTTCGTCTTCCTGTTCTTCGGCCTGCTCGCCGTGCTCGGCACCACCTACGTCAACAGCGGTCGGATCACGCCGACCTCGGTCGCCGCTGCCATCGGGATCGGCCTCCTGGCCTGCGCCCTGTTGATGGTCAACAACCTGCGTGACGTGGCCACCGACGCCGTCTCCGGGAAGCGCACCCTGGCCGTACTCCTGGGCGATCGGCTGGCCCGATCGGTGCTCGCCCTCACAGTCGGCGGCGCGTACCTGGCCGTCGCGGTGATCGGCGTCCGTCATCCGTGGTGCCTGCTGGCCCTGCTCAGCCTGCCGCTCGCCGTCCCGCCGATTCGACAGGTTCTCGGCGGCGACCGGGGACCGTCCCTGATCAAGGCGCTCGGCGCCATCGGGCGGCTGGAGTTCGTCTACGCGGTACTCATCACCATCGGGCTGGCCCTCGGCCGCTAGGCACCGCCGGCCGGGCCAAATCCGTGCAAACTTCCGGGCGAACGTGGACCATGTCCGGTATGTACATCGCCGGTACGGAGAGTTGCCAGATCTCCGTGGACGAACCGTCGGTGCTGGCGATCGCCCTCTACCTCCGGGAAGCAGCCGGCGTGGCCGAACTGGCCACGCCGGACATCCCGATCCTGGATCCGTCGTCCTCGATCTGGCCGGCCTGGGCCCGCCGTCCATCGATCGGGTTAC
This sequence comes from Nakamurella sp. UYEF19, assembly GCF_040546275.1. Classification (NCBI taxonomy): domain Bacteria; kingdom Bacillati; phylum Actinomycetota; class Actinomycetes; order Nakamurellales; family Nakamurellaceae; genus Nakamurella; species Nakamurella sp. UYEF19. Next base: position 7,659 of record NZ_JBEPNO010000036.1, read on the forward strand.
CCACCGGCGTCCGGGACGCGGTGTACGGCGACCTGCCGCCGGGCCTCGTCGATCGCGAGCAGGTGGCGCTGGAGTGGACCCGCTGGTGGCGCCATCTGCTGTTGGTCGGGTCGGCCGGGGAGGACGACCTGCGGCCACCCCGCTTCGCCGCGTTCCAGGCCAGTCCGTCCCTCCGCCTGGTACTCCAGCAGCAGCACGAGCGGGCCAGCCTCTGGGCGGATGCCATCTCCAGCGACCCCCGGACCAAGCGAGCCCACGCCGCTCCGAGGGACGGTCTGGAGGACATCGCCAGGGAGGCCGAGAGTCTCTGGCGCTCGAGACCGTTCCGGCTCCGACTGACGGTGATCCCGGTCCTCACCGAACATGCGTGGCAACTCGCCCCCGATCACATCCTGATGACGAGACACCTGATCGCCGACCGCGACAACGCCCTCGACTGGCTGCGGTCACGCATTCTCGCCGTCCGCTGAGCGGGGCGGACCCCCGTTGAAGGAGGCCCTGGTGGCAGACGGGATCCCGTGGACCTCCTTCGCCGTCGACGACGTCCAGAGCGAATTCGAACGGCTGTCCGCGGCCGGCGTGGTGTTCACGCAGGGTCCGATCGCGGCCGGCCCGGTGGTCACCGCCGTCCTGGACGACACCTGCGGCAACCTGATCCAGCTGCTGACGATGAGCGCAGAGCACCGGCCCGACCGGTGAGTGGGTCTGCCTGTGAGAGGGTCGGGCGATGACCGACAACGCCCGCCGGCGACGCCCTTTCGCCCAGATCGACGTGTTCTCGCAGGTACCCTTCCGCGGCAACGCCCTCGCCGTGGTGCTGGACGGTACCGACCTCACCGACGATCAGATGGCCCGTTTCGCGAACTGGACCAACCTGTCGGAGACCACCTTCATCCTGCCGCCCCACGATCCGTCGGCCGACTACCTGCTGCGCATCTTCACGGCGAGCAACGAGCTTCCGTTCGCCGGCCATCCGACCCTTGGCAGCGCGCACGCCTGGCTGGCGGCCGGCGGAGAACCCAAGGGCGACAACATCATCTTCGAGTGTGGGCTCGGTCTGGTGACGGTGGCACGACGGGCAGACAAACTCGCCTTCGCCGCGCCGACCCCGCTGCGCCGTGGGCCGGTCGAGCCCGCGCTCGTCACCAGGGTCGCCGCGGCACTCGGGCTGACGGACGCCGACATCGTCGACCACCAGTGGGTGGACAACGGGCCCGGTTGGCTCGCGGTCCTCCTCGCCTCCGCCGAGCGGGTGCTGTCGCTGGAACCGGTTCCGGCGCTCATCGGCGACCTGAAGGTCGGTGTCGTCGGCCCGGCCACGGACGGTGGCCCGACCCAGTTCCAGGTCCGGGCGTTCTTCGGCCATGGCGGCGTCGTCGACGAGGATCCGGTCACCGGCAGCCTCAACGCGAGCGTCGGCCAGTGGCTGATCGAATCCGGTCGCGCTGCCTCGTCGTACGTCGCGGGCCAGGGCGCGCGCCTCGGGCGTGACGGCCGGGTCCACATCGAACGGGTCGACGGCCAGGTCTGGGTGGCCGGACACAGCGTGACCTGCATCAGCGGCACCGTCGAGCTCTGATCCACGGCCGACACCGACCCGCCGTCAGACCGGAATCCACTCCGTCGTGACCGTGACCGCGGCGAGGATCTCCGGGATCGGCTCGACCCCGAGCCCGGGACCGGTCGGCACGGCGACATGACCATCCTGGACGACGAACGGGCGGGTGATGTCCTGCGCGTAGAAGCGGTCAGAGCCGGAGATGTCTCCCGGCAGGGTGAAACCCGGCAGCGCGGCCAGCGCAGCGTTGGCACCGCGGCCCAGTCCGGTCTCCAACATGCCACCGCACCAGACGGCGATGCCGTGGGCCACGCAGAGGTCGTGGATCCGCCGCGCCTCCAGGTACCCGCCGACCCGACCCGGCTTGATGTTGATGACGCTGGTCGCCCCGAGCATGATCGCGTCGGCCGCCGCCTTGGCCGAGACGATCGACTCGTCAAGGCAGATCGGGGTGCTCAGCAGCTTCGCGAGTTCGGCGTGCTGCCGGATGTCGTCCTCCCCCAGCGGCTGTTCGATGAGCAGAAGGCCGAACTCGTCGAGCCGCCGCAGCAGTTGCGCGTCGACCAGGGTGTACGCGGCATTGGCGTCGACCTGCAGCAGCACGTCGTCACCGATGCGCTCCCGGACGGCTCGCACCGGCGCCAGGTCCCAGCCGGGCCGGATCTTCAGCTTGATCCGCACGTAACCCTGCGCCAGGTAGCCGTCGACGACGTCCAGCAGTTCCGGGATCGAATCCTGGATCCCGACGGACACACCCGAGGGCACCCGGTCGCGGACCGCTCCGAGATGCTCCGCGAACGAGACACCCCGTGCCCGCAGTTCGGCGTCCAGCACTGCCATCTCGACGGCGGCCTTGGCCATCCGATGCCCGACGACCGGCGTGAGCAGGTGGCCGACCTTCTCCGAGGAGAGGGTGTCGCCGGCGGCGAAGAGGATGGGCAGCAGGAACCGCCTGATCACCTCGGCGGCTCCGGTGAGGTATTCGGCGGAGTAGAGCGGCTCCTCCATCGCGACGCACTCACCCCAGCCGACCGTCTCGACGAGATCCCCATCAGGGCCACGGGTCTGCGCGTGCACGGTGACCAGCAGCGCGACCTTGTCGTACTCGGTGCCGAACGATGTGGTGAATGGGCTCTTCAGCGGCATGCGGATGATCCGCAGCTCCACCCCGGTGATCTTCATGCTTCTCCTTCGGTGCGGGCGTGCGCGGAGTCGTCGTGCGCGGAGTGGTTGCGGGCGAACACATACGAACCGGACCCGAGGAAGTCGACGACCTGCCAGGCCGGGTCGGCTATGAGCGGAGCCATGGTCTCACGGAGGGCCAGCCGCCAGGCCAGTGCCGCATCGGGGTCCTTCCTGCGCAGGCCTTCGATGTCAGTCGGTACCCCGATCAGCTGGGTCGCGGCGTCGGTATCCCGCTGCTGCGGCCGACCGTCCCGCCCTACCGAGAGCCGAACGCCCGCAGCGGCTTCCGTCAGGTCTGCCGTCGATCGCGCGGCCGCCCGGCCGACGGCCCTGTCCACCACGGTGTCCGAGGCGAGTTCCCAGACCGCCAGTGCCCGGTCGGTCGGCTGACCGGCGTTGAGCTGGTCGTCCATCAGCCCGTAGAACTCGACCAGGTACTCCTGCGGGACGGCGCCGAGGCGCGCGACGTTGAAGAACGAGTTGCGGGCGATGAGCGGGTCGTAGGTCCAGGTGACCAGGTCGATGCCGCGTTCCAGTGCCCACGACCGCTGATGCCACTTGAGCGCGGCGCCGATACCGCTCCCGGCCATTCCCGGCAGCACGCCGGTGATGTGCGAGTGCAGGCCGGGGCGCCCGGGACGCCCCCCGCCACCACTGTCCAGCGGAACGGCGAAGAAGGCGACCGACGCGGCCACCATCTCCTCGTCCCGGTAGGCGCCCGCGAGGTAGCTGCCGCTGTGCTCCAGGGCGCGGAGCAGCGGTGGCTGCATCTCCGAAGCCTGACCCGGCTGATAGCCCCAGACGCGGTCGAACAATGCGCAGGCGGTGATCAGGTCCGGCATCGACTCGAGCGGGCGGATCTCGGCCAACGATCGAGCGGCGGCGCGCTCGGCGGTCCCCCGCGCCTCGGCCAGCAGAGCGGCGGCGATCACGGTGCCATCGGCCACGGTCCATCGGTCACGGCGCGGCCAGCAGTCGCCGGACGAGAGCGGCCAGCAGGTCGGTCCGACCGGTCAGGTGAGTCACCAGGACGTGTTCGTCATCGGAGTGGGCACCGCCACCGACCGCCCCCAGCCCGTCGAGCGTCGGCACCCCGATGCCGGCGGTGAAGTTGCCGTCCGACGCGCCACCGACCGCCATCTGCGTCAGCACGGGGAGTCCGAGCGACTCGGCGGCCTCCTGCGCAAGCGCGAAAAGGGTCTGCGCTCCCTGGCTTTCCATCGGCGGACGGTTCGGACCACCGGTCATCAGCAGGGTGCTTCCCGGCAGTACCGGCACGAGTGCCGAGAGTTCGCCATGCACCCGGTCCTGCTCCACTGTGGTCCACATCCGGCAGTCGATCTCGACGGTGGCCGTCGCCGGCACGGTGTTGGCCGCACTCCCGGCCACACTCGTCGTCGGGGTGATGGTGGTGCCCGGAGCCCCGACTCCGACGAGGGCGGCGATGGCCAGCACCTGGTGCGCGAGCTCGATCCCGGCATTGACGCCCTTCTCCGGTTCCAGACCGGCATGAGCGGCCCGCCCGGTGATCTGCAGCAGATAGCGCGATACGCCCTTGCGGGCGGTCTTCAGCGCCCCGCCGGGGCCGGCCGCCTCGAGCACCAGGACCGCAGCACAGGCGGCTGCCTCGTCCTCGATCAGCGCACGCGAGGTCGGCGAACCGATCTCCTCGTCGCCGGTAACGAGAAGCGTGACACCATCGATGTTCTCGAGCTCGGCCAAAGCATGGAACGCCATCACCAGACCGGTCTTCATGTCGAAGCAGCCCGGCCCGGTGATCACCCCGTCGACCACCGCCCAGGGGTGGGTCAGCAGCGCTCCGATCGGCCACACCGTATCGTGGTGGGCCAGTAGCAACACCCGACGAGGCCCGGTCCCCAGATGCCAGCGGAGGTGCGTGCAACCATCGACGACCAGCCGTTCCGGCGCGAGACCCAGCCTGCTCGTTCCGATCTCGGCGACGAGGTCGGCGCTCCTGGCCACCACACCCTGGTCGGACGACGGCGATTCACGGCGGACCAGCCGTTCCAGATCCGCCAGCAGGGCCGGCAGATCGACGGTCACCGCTCGGCCCAGGCACCAGTGGAGAGGAAGGTCCGGACCTCCGCCAGCGGATCCGTCAGGTCCCAGCCCTGGGCACGCACCCATTCGTCGTTGTAGTAGGTGTTCGCGTACCGCTCGCCGCCGTCGCAGATCAGCGACACGATGGACCCACGACGACCGGCCCTGATCATCTGGTCCAGCAGTCCGAAGGCGGCCCAGAGATTGGTGCCGGTACTGGGTCCGACCTTGCGGCCCAGCACCTCCTGCACCCCGCGCATCGCGGCAACGGAAAAGGCATCCGGCACGGTCACCATCCGGTCGATGACCTGCCCGACGAACGACGGCTCCACCCGCGGCCGGCCGATGCCCTCGATGCGCGATCCGGGTGCCCGATGCAGCGGGTCGGAATCGCACCAGGCCTGGAAGAACGCCGAGTTCTCCGGATCGGGTACGCAGATCCTGGTCTTGTGTCCGCGATAGCGGACGAATCGCCCGATGGTCGCGCTCGTGCCGCCGGTCCCGGCCGCGATGACGATCCATTCCGGGATCGGGTGCTCCTCGAGGCTCATCTGGGCGAAGATCGACTCGGCGATGTTGTTGTTGCCGCGCCAGTCGGTGGCCCGCTCGGCGTGGGTGAACTGGTCCATGTAGTGCCCGCCGGTCTTGGCGGCCAGTTGCCGGGACTCGTCGTAGATGGCGCTGGGGTCGGCGACGAGATGACATCGACCCCCCTGACGCTCGATGAGGTCGATCTTCTCGACCGACGTCCGCGCCGGCATCACTGCGACGAACGGCAGCCCGATGAGACGTGCGAAATACGCCTCGGAGACAGCAGTCGACCCGGAGGAACTCTCGATGACGGTCGTCCCCTCGCCCAGCCAGCCGTTGCACAGCGCGTAGAGGAACAACGACCGGGCCAGCCGGTGCTTCAGCGAACCGGTGACATGGGTGGACTCGTCCTTGAGGTAGAGCTCGACCCCCAGCCCGGGCGGAAGTGGGAAGCGGATCAGGTGGGTGTCGGCGCTGCGCATGGCGTCGGCCTCGATCCGACGCACCGCGGTGGCTACCCAGGCCCGTCCGAGCGGATCGGAACGATCCGAGGTGACCGACCGCGTCGCCACCTCGGTCACCGCTGGTCCCGGCCGTCCAGCGCGGACCGCAGCCGCTCGCGTTCGGCACGGCGGTGCACGGTCGAGGCGGCCATCGCCTCGTTGACCCTCCGACGGACGCCGCCGAACAGCAGCCAGGACAGCGGCAGCGCCAGGATGACGGCGAAGAGCAACGCCAGGATCAACGGCATCACCAGGTACAGCACCGCGGCAAGCACGACCAGCATGCCGATCCGGATCGCCGTGTAGATCAGCAGCCACTTGGCCAGCTGAGGGGCACCGGTGTGACCGGCCGGATCCAGTTCTGCGGCGGGCTCGCTTCCGCCTGGTTGGTTGCTCGTCTGTCCGTGATCCGTTGGGCTTTCCACAGATCGAGGATATGCGCCTTACCTCCGGCCCGGCTTCAGGCGGAAGGGGCGGATCCGGCCCGATCGACGGTCGAGGCGGGCCGGCCCTCGAAACGAGTGGCGAGGACCACGGTGGTCCTGGTTCTGGCCACGCCGTCGATACCCCGCAGACGCCCGAGGCTGGTGTGCAGTTCGTCGACGCTGGCCACCCGGAGCGTCACCAGGAAGGCGTCGTCGCCGGCGACCGAGTAGCAACTCTCGACCTCCGGCATGGCCTGCAGTGCGGAGGCGATGACCTCGTCCTGACCGTTCTCGCCGGGCGCGATACCCACGATGGCGGTGACCCCGACCCCGATCGCCCTGGGTGACACCACGGCACGGTAGGCGGTGATCACACCGGCGGACTCGAGCTTGCCGACCCGTTCATGCACCGCTGATGACGACAGCCCTACCAGCCGCGCCAGCTCGGCGTAGCTGGCCCGGCCGTCCGCGCGGAGCGCGTCGATCAATTGCATGTCCACCAGATCCACGGGTACAACCGTAGCGGGTGAGGCTCGTGAGCCACCCGAAGGATCAGAATCACCTATCTTGTGAGCAGTGCTCCGCATGTCGTCACACATTTGTGATCTGTCCCGGGAATACGGCCCGTCCATGCGGTGGCATCGACTCGGACAGCGGCAAATTTGGAGACCAAGAGCGTGAAGACGGCCGCTGAGCGTCGCTACCAGTGGATATTCCTTCTGCTGTCACTCATTCAGGCCACACCCTCGGGAAAGGCCTGTTTCCGACATTTCGGACATATCAACCTATTCAGTTCCTCTGGAAACTCGAACTAAGGGCATGAATGGGGCACAATGAGGCTTACGCCAGTCGGGGCGTTCAAAGGCCAGTCGGGGCCTGGAAGACAGGAAGGCACAGCAATGGAGAAGTCAGAGAGATTGTTGACACCGGGCGAGGTCGCGCTGATGTTCCGGGTGGATCCCAAGACGGTGACCAGGTGGGCATCCGCCGGCCGCATCGGATCCATCCGAACGCCGGGCGGACACCGCCGCTTCCGTGAGTCGGAGGTCAGCGTTCTGCTGGCCGACCTCACGGTGGAAGCAGCACGCCACTCCGCGTAGGCATCCTGGTGGTGCGATCGCAGTGATCGTGGATCCGGCGCCCTCGCCCCTTCGCCTCCTCGGCGCCGGGACGGGGGCGTTTTTGTGTGTCTTGCGGACGTCTGCACAGTAGAGCGGCGGTGTTGCGTAGGTGTGCGTAGTGTGGAGGCGGACAGCATCACTACGAAGCTGTCTACAGGAGGTGCCGGATGTACATGCTGATCGCGATCGCCGTGACCGTTCTGGTCATCGCGTTGGCCTGGCGTGGAATCGGTGCAGGGGCATCGGGCGACGAGTCGTCGCAGACGCCCACGGTCCGTCCCGCTCGACCGAGATCCCGCACCGTGGCGCCCGACGACGATCCGGAATTCCTCCGCGAGATCGACCGCAAGCTCCGCGGTGGCGAGGACAAGAGCTAGCACATCGGTCCCTGGCCCGAGGATTCGTCGGCGACGCTTGTCGACAACACCACAGCGACAACACCACAGCGACAACACCACAGCGACAACGCCCCGAGGCCACGGCCTCGGGGCGTTCTCGTCTCTGCGACACGCGTGATCTCGCCGGCCCCGAAGAGCTCCCGCCCCGAATCTGTCCGGCCCCCAATCTGTCCGGCCCCAGCCCGACCCCGAATCTCTCCAGCGCTGTGGCGACTCGACCTACCTAGTTGAGACCTGCGTAAGAGTGCAGGCCGGACACGACGATGTTGATCACGAACAGGTTGAACAACACCGATACGAAACCGAGCACCGAGATCCAGGCGGATCTCGTTCCACGCCACCCGGCTGTGGCCCTGGCGTGCAGGTATGCGGCGTAGAAGACCCAGCTGACGAAGGCGCAAGTCTCCTTCGGGTCCCAGCCCCAGTACCGTCCCCAGGCCACCTCGGCCCACAGCGCCCCCGCGATGACGGCGAAGGTGTAGACGGGAAACGCCACGATGGCGGTCCGGTAGGCCACTCGGTCCAGCGCCGCCAGCGATGGCAGCGACGCCAACCGGGAACGATCCGCGACCGTGGCCTGCGGAACGAACCCACCGGCCTCGGCCGGCCCGGCCTCGCGCACCCACTCCTTCTCGGCCAGCAGCTTGCGCTCGTAGCGGGCCCGGAGCAGGTACATGACGGACGCCGCACCGGACACCATCAGCACGCCGGAGGACAGCGAGACGGCCAGCACGTGGATCACGAGCCAGTAGGAGTGCAGCGCGGGGACCAGGGTCTCCACCTGGGTGTACAGCTTGGTTCCACCCACGAACATCAGGATGACGACGGGGATCATCACGAAGAAGCCGACCGAGGACGTCTTGGTCTTGAGCAACACGAAGAGGAAGCCGGCGACGGCCGCCGCGCAGATCAGCGAGGTGAACTCATACATGTTGCCCCACGGCGCGCGGCCTGCGGCGATGCCTCGTGTGACGATGGAGAAGAGGTGTGCGGCGAACCCGATGACGGTGACCAGCAGCGCGGCGCGGCCGAACAGCGCGCCCATCGGGCGGCGCGGCCGTCTCTCCGGCTTCACGATCTGGCCGATCGCACCGTTCTGACCGACGCCACCGCTCTGACCGCGGTCGAGCAGCGCGGTGCGGCCCTTGCTGGCCGCGCGCATCGACATGCTCACCGCCTCGGCGGCGGTCGGAGCCGCCCCCCGGGCGGACGCGAACTGGATACCGAAGCACACCAGGGCTGCGATGTACCCGGCCAGCGCAGCCTGGAAGCCGAGGTAGGAGACATCGCCGAGCTGATCGTTGACTGCCATGAGTGGTGCCTTTCGTGGAACCGGAACTGCGTGCTGTACGAACTGCGTGCTGCAGGAACTTCGTCACCTGCGAACCTGACTGCCCAGGTCACCCCGGCGGCCCGAGAACTGGAACGCAGCGGATCAGGGAGCTTCCGCCAACCTGATCAGCTTGCTGAACTCGTCCCCGTACCCGGCCTGGTCGGTCCTGGCCAGACCGCCGATGTCGACCCTCACCGTGCCCTTATCGACAACGGTACGGACTGGGTCCGACAGTGCTTCCTCCGTCGACGTCGGCGCAGGTGAGCCCTGCTCGCCGGCCCCTGCCCCACCAGCACCCGCAGCGATGCGGAACCACACCCGGCGGCGCTTGATGGTGAGGGAGATCATCAGCCCGATCAGCAGGGTGATCGCGAAGACCAGCGCCCAGCCCTGGGCGGGGTCGTACGAGGTCTGCAGCGAGACCCACTCCTTGTAGCCGGTGAAGGTGACCTTCGTGCCGTCGTCCAGCGACATCGACTCCCCCGGTGCCAGGTTCGCGCGGTTGAGCTTGACCAGCTTGCCGTTGGCGACCTGGTTGGTGTCGATGGAGAAGATCGACTGGGCCTTCCCGGTGTCCATGCCCAGGTCCCCGCGATAGATCTGGATCGCGACCCCCGGTGACTCCGGGGCCGGGAACGTCGACGTCATGATGCCGCCGTTGATGCTCGCGCTCGGTGCGAAGATGCCGACGACGGCCAGCTGGTGCTTCAGCACCGCCGCCCCGGTGTAGCCGGGCGGGTCGAGGAACTTGACCGCCCCCTGCGAGGTGAAGGCCGAATCCTGCGGCTGGAACGGCTCGCCGCCGGTCTGCACCTGCCCATCCGGATAGGTGATCTTGAACTCCGGGGTGTAGCCGTGGCCCAGCAGGTAGAGGCGCTGGCCCTGGATCCGCAGCGGGTCGTTGACCTCCAGCGCCATCGGCGTCCGGTTCTGCGTGTTGAGGTCCGCTCCCGACTGGTAGCGGATGGAGGCCACGAACGAGCTGGCCTGCCCGCTTTCGGTATAGGTGGCGGCGAACTTGTCGATGTTGACGCAGAACGGCGTCAAGTCGGTGCCGTCGACCAGCAGACCCGGCCGGAAGTTGTCGTAGTTGGACGGGGTCGAGGAGCAGAAGCTGGACTGGGCGCCGTCATCCGCGGTGATGATCACCGAGCCCTCGAACCCGAGCAGCTTGCCGACCGCGATGGCCACCAGCAGGCCGAGCAGCGAGAAGTGGAAGAGCAGGTTACCGACTTCGCGGACGAACCCCTTCTCGGCCGAGATGGTGACCCCGCTGTTTTCGGTACGCACCACCTTGCGCCAACCACGCAGTCCGCCGGTGACGCGCTCCGCAACCTCGGCCACCGAACCGGTGGTGCTGACCGACCCGGAGTGAGGCATGCGTGCCAGATTGCGAGGCGTGGCGACCGGTTTCATCCGGATCTGTCCCACGAAGTCCCAGGTTCGCGGCAGCAGGCAGCCGATCAGCGAGGTGAACAGCAGCAGGTAGATGGCCGCGTACCACGGCGAGGCGAAGACCTCGAAGAACCCGAACCGGTTGAGCAACGTGCCCCAGGCCCCGTGGTCGATGATGTACTGCGCGGTCTTCGAGGTGTTGAGCGACCACTGCGGAAGCAGCGCGCCCGGTAGGGAGGCGAGAGCCAGCAGGAAGAGCAGGACCAGCGCCGTCCGCATGCTGGTCAGTTGCCGCCAGATGTTCCGCAGGAAGGCCAGCGCCCCGCGGATCGGGCCCTGCCGGTACGGCTCGCGCGGCGCGTCGCCGTGCCCCGGGGCGGCCGGTTCGGGAGCGTCCGGGGTGAGGCCGCCCGTCAGGTGGGTGGTGTCGCGGGTGACCATCTAGAGCACCGTCCCGAAGTTGGCGAAGCGGATCTGGATCCAGGCGACGAACTGGCCCCAGAGGCCGGTCACCATGGCCAGGCCGACCAGGATCAACATGACGGCGCCGATCACCTGGATGGTCCGGGAGTGCCGACGCAGGAACCCCATGCCGCTGCTGGCCCAGCCGAACCCGAAGGCCAGCAACAGGAACGGCACGCCGAGGCCGGCGCAGTAGAACAGCACCAGGAAGATGCCGCGCCAGGCCGAGCCGTTCCAGCTCGTCGCGTACGACAGCGAGAAGACACCGGTCAGCGTCGGGCCGATGCACACCGTCCAGCCGAGGCCGAAGAACCCGCCGAGCAGCAGCGCGCCGAAGACGCGCCCCTTCGGACGGGCATGGATCCGCTTCTCCGCCTGCAGCGGGCGGATCATCCCGAGCATGGCCAGCCCCATCAGGATCGTGACGACCCCGCCCACCCTGATCAGCCAGTTCGAGTTGATCGACAGCGTCCGGGCGATCCCGAGCACCAGGCTCTGCTCGGCCAGGAACACCAGGGTGAAGCCCGCCACGAACAGCGCGGCGCCGCCGATCACCCGGCTGCGGAGCCTGACCCGGATGCGGGTGTTGCCGCCGTCATCGACGCCCTCGGCCCCGACCAGCCCGACCAGGTACGACAGGTATCCGGGGACCAGCGGGATGACGCAGGGCGAGGCGAACGAGACGACGCCGGCCGCCAGCGCGAGTGCGGCCGCCACCACGAACGGCCCGTCGACGATGGTCTGCGTCGGTCCGGCGGCAGCGAGAGCAACGATGGTCGCGGTCGATGTCATCACGACTCGGCCGTCAGCGGGGTGACGACGGTGTTGAGGTCGCCCTCGTTGATCTCGTGCAGCCAGATGTGCGCGACCCGGCCCTTCTTGTCGAGCACGAGGGTGACAGGCAGCGCACCGGTCGGCAGGCCGCGGACCGACAGCATCGTCTGCATGCCCGGATCGAAGATCGACGGGTAGGTGATCTGTTTCCCGGCGACGAAGGCCTGCGCCCCGGATGCGGAGTCCTTCACGTCGACACCGAGGAACTGCACGCCCTTGGACTGGAACTTCTGCCATGACGATTCGAGCCCGGCGGCCTCGTCACGGCACGGCGAGCACCAGGAGCCCCAGAAGTTGAGGACGACGACCTTGCCCTTGTAGTCGGCCACGCTGATGGTCTTCGTGCCGGCCAGATCGGGCCCGGACATCGCCCCGATCTCCTGGCGCTCGTTCGCGGGGTAGCTGAATTCGGTCTTCCCGCCGGGCGAGGTGAAGGTGAAGGAGCCGCCGTAGACCGTCGCATCCTTACCCGTCGAGCAGCCGGCCAGGGCGAGCACCGCGACCACCATCAGCAGCAGCACCCGCCGCAACCCCGGCAACCCCGGCAACCGCCGCTTGCGTCCTGCACAGTGCTCGCTATAGCGAGCACTGTGCAGGACGTCCGGGGTGGTGAGCGGCATCAGTCGTCCACCGCGGCGATGTGCGCGACCGGCTCGGAGTACTTCAGACCGGTGTAGACGCCGTCGGTGAAGGACAGCGAGGTCAGGGACGCGACGCTGCACTCGCGACTGGTCGGGTTGTGCCAGAGCCGGAGGCCCATCAGGTAGCGGCGCACGGTGACGATCGGCAGTTGGTGCGACACGATCACCGCCTCGTGCCCGTCGGCCGCCTCGACCGCGGCGTAGATACCGGCCAGCATCCGGTGCGCGATGTCCAGGTACGGCTCGCCCCAGGACGGGAGGAACGGGTTCCGCAGCTTGGCCCAGTGCCGCGGCTGACGCAGCACGCCGTCGCCGACGGCGACCTTCATGCCCTCGAACTCGTTGCCGGCCTCGATGACCCGGTCGTCGGTGACGATCTGCAGACCCGCAGCGGTGGCCAGCGGGGTGGCGGTCTCCTGGGCGCGGATCAGCGAAGACGCTGCCACGTAGGTGATGTCGGCCTTCTGCAGGTGATCGGCGATGCCCTGCGCCATGGCCCGCCCGGACGCCGCGAGGCGATAGCCCGGCAGCCTGCCGTAGAGGATCCCGGACGGGTTGTGCACCTTGCCGTGCCGGAGCAGATGCACGACGGTGGTGCTCATCGGCACCCGCCCGGCGTCACGGGGCAGGGACGTTCGAGGGTTCGGAGATCACCGGGTCGGGGCTGCTGGATCGAGGGGGGCGGGCACACATTCCCAGTGTCCCAGGTCTTCGGTGTGTCGCAGGTAGGACCAAGGTCCCGGCCTTCCCAAGATCACACCGACCGACGCTGTCGAGCGTTGCGAAGAGCGCTGGAACTCAGCCGGTACGACGGGCGCGCTGGAGGCGCACCCGTCGGAAGACGTCGACGGAGCACGAGGTGAACGACAACCCGGCGAGGAGCGCGACACCGGCAGCGCCGCCGATCCAGGGAGCCGAATACCGGGTGATCACGGTGCGGGTGGTCCCGCTGACGTACGACGGGAAGTTGTCCGGACGGACCCCGTGATCGAAGAGCAGCACCGCGACGACCAGCAGGACGACGGTCGCGACGCCGGCGACCACCGCGCGGATCAGCAGGACGGACGACACATCCCCCGCCGCCCGGCCGGCAGCGACATCCGACATCCGCACCGCGGGTTGCGGTGCGGTGTCCAGATCGGAGCTGTCGCCGCGGAACGGTTGCGTCACGAGGAAGTCAGTGCTGGTTCTTCCGCAGGGCCACACCCATGAAATAGGCCGAGGCCTTGCCCAGGAATGTGGTCGAAAGTCCCACCACGATCAACAGTGTCGACAGCAGGGTGATCGTGTTCGACACCTGGAACAGGAAGGCAAGGACCAGCTGGACCAGCACCACGCCGATCAGCACCCGACGGGTCCACTTGCGGCCTTCCCGCATGAACCAACCGCTGGCCGCGGTGGCCAGGCCGATGACGATCAGCACGACGGAGAAAGTACGGATACTGCTCTTTATCGAGCTCAGTTGACTGTCCGACAATGCCAGATCAGTCACAGCTGCGCACGCACTGGGCAGTGCGGTCGCCGCGACCACAGTGGTAGCCAAGGACGCTGGGGTCGAGGCGGTCGTGGGTACGACTGATGACCCGATGCCGCCGTAGTACTGCTTGCACTGCGCAATAACCGTGTTGTACGACTTCGCTTGGTCCTGAACCTGACTTTCCGCACTACCGACCGAGAGCGCGCCGATCAGGAGGAACAGCACACCCGCGACCATCACCAGCACCGAGGCGATGGTGACGCTCCGGGGGCGGACGAGGGGGGCGCCCGGGTCGGCCGGGATGGCGGGGGTCATGGCCGACTGGAGGCTGGCCATGAAGCCCTTCCTCGGGCGGGATCCGGGTGCAGTCATGAGAGGAACCTACCGTCCCACGAGGGGTGATCTCTACGACACGAGCCCCTGGTGGGCGCGTGCCAGGATCAGCGGCGGCGGGGGGACTTGCGGGGCGGCGGCAGGGCACCCTCGGCGCGGAGGCGGGTGGCGTGCCCGACGAGGGCCTCGACCAGCGCCGAGATGTCAGCGACCTCGGGCTGGACGTCGACCCGAAGGCCGAACTCGCGAGCCGTCTCGGCGGTCTTCGGACCCAGACACGCGACGATCGACCTGGCATGCGGCTTGCCCGCGATGCCGACCAGGTTCCGCACGGTGGACGACGAGGTGAAGCACACCGCGTCGAAGCCGCCGGCCTTGATCGCCTCGCGAATCGGCGCGGCCGGCGGAGCCGCACGGACCGTCCGGTACGCGGTGACGTCGTCGATCTCCCACCCACGTTCACGCAGGCCTTCGGCCAGCGTCTCGGTGGCGATGTCGGCGCGCGGCAGCAGCACCCGGTCGACCGGGTCGAGGATGTCGTCGAACTCCGGGAAGTCGTCGAGCAGACCGACCGAGAACTCCTGATGCCCGGACACCAGTTCCGGGCTGATCCCGAGTGCCTTCACGGCATCGCCGGTGGCGTTGTCGACGCAGGCAATCTTGACGCCGGCGAAAGCACGGGCGTCCAGCCCGAACTCGGTGAACTTCTCCCACACGGCCCGCACCGAGTTGATCGAGGTGAAGACGACCCACTGGTAGCGGCCGTCGACGAGACCCTTCACCGCGCGTTCCATCTGGGCCGGAGTGCGCGGCGGCTCGACCGCGATGGTCGGTACCCGCTCCGGGATGGCGCCGTGCGAGCGCAGCATTTCTACCATCAGGTCGCTGGAATCGCGGGTCTGCGGAATCAGCACCCGCCAGCCGTAGAGCGCACGGGACTCCCACCAGGACAGTCGGGCCCGCTGGGCGGCGTTGGTACCGACCGCGACCACCAGCGGTCCCGTCAGGTCGCGACCGATCCCGTCCAGGGTGGCCAACGTGCCGTCGACCGTGCGCTGCGTCGGAAGGGACGCACCGGCCGTGACGGAGGTCGGTGTCTCGCCGGCGAAACCGGACTCGGCCAGCGATGCTGCGGTATCCGCGAGATGCCCACCCGTCGCCTGGAGCAGCAGCGTGCCGGGCGCGGAAGCCAACCGGGACCAGTCCGAGGTGGACCGGACGTCGGCGATCGTGTGCACGGACCCGACGGCGATGCCTGCGTAGGACGCGGCGGCGGAAGCGGCAGAGACGCCCGGGACGATGTCGAAGGGGACATTCGTCCTGGCCACCGCCTGCAGTTCCTTGACGACCGAGTCGACGGTGAGCACGTCACCGGCGACCAGCCGGACCACGGCCTGCCCGCTCTTCGCTGCGGCCAGCAGCACCTTGGCGACCTCGGCCGCCTCCCCGACGGCTGGGTGCACCTCGGCGTTGGCCGCCAGGGCGACGACCTCCGCGGGTACATCCGGATCGGTGACCAGGAACGCGGCAGCGCCCAGAATCTCCGTCGAACGCACCGTCAGCAGTCCTGGATCTCCCGGGCCTGCCCCGACGAAGATGATGCGGCCGCCTGTCCTACGCGCGCGGGTCATGTACTGCTCCTTCGTGACTGACGTCGATAAATGCCGACCGTGGCCGACCGATGTGCATCCGAGCCGTGCAAAATCTGTCCACAACTACCATTGGAATGCGTCAGGTTCATGAACCGATGACCCCCGAGGCCCTCGACGTCTCATGAAATGCGAGCATCTGCAGCTCCAGCGCGAGATCGACTCGCCGGACCTCGACCCCGTCGGGGACGGACACCATGCCTGGAGCGAAATTCAGGATCGAGAAGATACCCACGGCCACCAGGGCGTCGGCGACCGACTGGGCCGCAGCCTCCGGCGTGGCGATGAGTCCGATGGTGATCGACTCGGATCCGCAGACATCGCCGAGATCGTCCAGGTGACAGACCACGAGCCCACCCACCGACCGGCCCACCTTCGCGGCATCGACGTCGAAGAGGGCCGCAATCTCGAAGCCCCGGCCGGCAAAACCCGCATAGCCGGCGAGCGCCTGACCGAGGTTGCCGATCCCGATCAGCGCAACGCGGAACGGATGGTGGGCGCCGAGCACCCGCCGGATCTCGTCGACGAGCTTGGCGACGTCGTAGCCGACGCCGCGGACGCCGTGACTGCCCAGGAAGGAGAGGTCACGACGCAGGCCTGCCGGATTCACTCCGGCGGCCGCAGCCAGCTCGGCCGAGGAGACGATGTGGGGGTGGCCACCCCCGACCCGACCGACGAGCTCACGATCGGTCAGTACCCGCAGGTAGACAGCCAATCGAGCCACCGTGGCCTCCGGGATGACACGCGAGCGGGCACTGCGATGGGACCCCTGGGGACCTTCGCCGGCCTGGCCTGTCATCTTGGTGCCACCCACTCGACATCTGGAGCACCGGGGCAATACCCCGCCGCTGCTGGGTCGGTGACCATGTGCTAGGTCGCCTTGTCAGCAACACTAGCCAGGGGGATCACCAGGAACCAATT
Organism: Nakamurella sp. UYEF19; assembly: GCF_040546275.1. NCBI lineage: Bacteria > Bacillati > Actinomycetota > Actinomycetes > Nakamurellales > Nakamurellaceae > Nakamurella > Nakamurella sp. UYEF19. Next base: position 24,486 of record NZ_JBEPNO010000036.1, read on the forward strand.
CCGTCACGTTCGCCCGTCCCACATAGCGGGACGCGCCACCCGTTCGGCCCTACCGAATCCTGATCCCCGGCTGACGGCGTCACGCCCGCAGTGCCCGCTCCAGACGACCGGCGTCGATGGTGAAGTAGCCGTGCTGGACGCCGTCGATGAGCACCACCGGCACCTGATCGCCGTACTCCGCGCGGAGCTCGGGATCCTGGTCGACGTCGAGTTCTTCGATGGTCGCGGCCCCGGTCCTCGCCACCACGGCCTCGACCACCGCCCTGGCCTCCTCGCACAGATGACACCCGGCCCGCGTCAGAAAGCTGAGTTTCTTCATGAGCGGCCATTTTCGCTGGCAGCCGCTGTACCCATGCCGGCCAGCGCCGTGATCGGCTTCATGAGCGGCCATTTTCGCTGGCAGCCGCTGTGCGGGCCTGCCGCGTCGTCCGGTTCAACGACCTCGCGATGACGAGACGCTGGATCTGGTTGGTGCCCTCGACGATCTGCAGGAGCTTGGCCTCGCGCATGTACCGCTCGACGGGATAGTCCTCGACGTAGCCGGCGCCGCCGAGCACCTGCACCATGTCGGTCGTCACCGCCATCGCCATGTCGGTCGCGATGAGCTTGGCCATCGCGGCCTCGGTGGAGAACGACTTGCCGGCGTCCTTGCGGCGGGCCGCGTACAGGTAGAGCTGGCGGGACGCCGCGATTCGCGACGCCGCGTCCGCCAACGGGAACGACACGCCCTGGAAGTCGCTGATCAGGCTCCCGAACGCCCGCCGGGTCCTGGCGTACTCGGCCGCCACGTCCAGCGCGGCCTGAGCCACACCGACGGCACAGGCCGCGATGCCGAGGCGACCGGAGTCCAGCGCCGACATGGCGATCGAGAAGCCCTGACCCTCGGCGCCCAGTCGGCGGTCGGCGTCGACCTCGGCGTGGTCGAACCGGACCGAACTGGTCACCGACGACCTCACCCCCATCTTCTTCTCGGCCGCCCCGGCCACGACGCCGGGCGTTCCACCCGGCACCAGGAACGACGAGATGCCCCGCGGGCCTGGCTCCCCCGTCCGCGCCATGACCAGGAAGAAGTCGGCGATGGACCCGTGCGTGATCCAGGCCTTCTCCCCGTTCAGCACGTAGTGGTCGCCGTCCCGGGTGGCGTTGGTGATCATCGCGCCGGGGTCGCTGCCGCCCTGCGGTTCGGACAGGCAATACGCCCCGAGCAGCTCGCCGGACAGCAGTTCCGGCAGGTATCGCTGCTTCTGCTCGTCGGATCCGTAGGAGACCAGTCCGTGACAGGCCAGCACGTGCACGCTGGCGCCCATCGCGACCCCGAGCCAGGCTCGCGCCAATTCCTCGATCACCTGCAGGTAGACGACGGACGGCTGCGCGCCGCCGCCGAACTCCTCCGGGTAGGGCAGGGACAGCAACCCGGCCGCTCCGAGCGTGGTGAAGACCTGCCGTGGGAATGTGCCGGCGGCCTCGGCCGCATTGACCTGCGGAAGCAGTTCGCCACGGACCAGATCCCTGGTCAGGGAGAGCAGCTCACCTGCTTCCTCGTTCGGCAGTTCCCGGTCGATGACGGCCGGAGCCAACGGGATCACCATGACCAGGCCCCCTCTCCTGTGCGTTGAACCGACCGGTGGTGGTGGCCGGGCTAGAACAGATCATCGTCCGTGTCCTCGTCGCCGCGGCGCTGCCGCTCGCCGGTGCCGGGCAGTCGGGTGCCCAGCTCCTCGATCGCAGCGGCCCGCTCCGGCCTGACGTCGGGGGCGGTCACTGCCCCCGATACGGCCGGACCACCTGCGGCGGAAGGCACCCCTGCGGCGGCCGGCACCCCGGCAGGGGCGGCATCTTCGCCGGCATCCGGACCATCGGGTGCCTCGGCCAGCACCCGCGCGGCCTCCTCGGCCTTCCGATCCGCCGCCGGGTCCGACTCCCAGGGGTCTCCGTCCCGGTACAGCGCCCGGACCGCGTCCCGGTCGATCCGGCCGATCTCGTTGCGCGGCAGGCGATCCACCAGCCGGTAGCTGCGGGGGCGCTTGAACACCGGCAGGCGGGCGGCGACGAACTCCTCGAGGTCGGACGGGGTCGGACGGGTCCCCCGGAGCGGCACCAGGATCGCCACGACCGCGTCGCCGGCCTTGCCCGGAGCCCCGATGACGGCGGCGTCACGGACGTAGGGATGACCCATCAGGACGTCCTCGATCTCCCGCGGGTAGACGGTGAACCCGGCGATCCGGATGGTCTCCGTAGCCCGGTCGACCAGGTGCAACTCGCCGATGTCGTCGAGGTAGCCGAGATCGCCGGTGGTGAACCAGCCGTCGTCATCAGGGCCACCCGAGCCGTCGGGCCAGTACCCGGAGAAGAGCGTCGGTCCGCCGATCTGGATGCGGCCGACCTCACCACCGTCCGCGGCTCCGGCACCCGGGTCGTCCTCGCCAGGCGGGGTGATCGGCCGGGCCGGGTCGTCGCCGGGTTCGGCGTAGAGATCAACACCGTCGTCCCCGACGATGCGCAGCGTCAGACCGGAGACGGGCAACCCGACGGAGCCGGTGCGGGCGGCGGTGGCCATCAGGCCGGTGGACACCACCGATGCCGACTCGGAGATCCCGTACCCCTCCCAGACGCCCTGGCCGACCAGGGCCCTGATCGCCGAGGAGTCTCCGGGATCCAGCGGAGCCGCACCCGACGTCATCAGCCGGACGGAGGCCAGTGCCCGTTCGACGCCGGCCGCGGTCCGCAGCCGGCGGTAGAGGCTGGGCGCCCCGGGGACGACGGTCACCCGCTGGGATCGGATGGTGGTGAGGACCGCCTCCACCCATGACGTCCGATCGGACGGTGGGTCGGGCACCACGGCCGCGCCGCCCACAGCGCAGAGCGGCAGGAACGCGGTCACCCAGCCGGCCAGGTGATAGGTGGGGAGCACCAGGATCGCGCGGTCGTCGGCCCGCAAACGGAGTCTCGGGGCAGCCACGATCGCCGCGACGGCGGCCAGGATCGCCCGGTGCGACAGCATCACCGGGTGCTCGCTGCTCGCCGCCCTGGCCAGCACCGCGAGGTCCTCACCGCCCGTTGGCCTCAGCGGGCCGGGTGGAACCGCTGCCTGCCACCAGGCCGCGACGGCATCCGGTTCGACCGCCACCTCGACCGGCACGTCCGACTGGACTGCGATCGCGCCGCGAGCGGTGACCTTGCGCACGACAGCCGCCAGATCCTGCCTGCCGGGACCGATCGGAACCGCCACCAGACCGGCCCTGACCACCGCGAACAGAGCTGCGATGATGTCCGGTCCGGTCCGCAACGACACGATCACCCGGTCGCAGGCCACCAGTCCGCCGGCCAGCAGGGCGTGGGCGCCGACGTCCGCCGCCCGGTCGAGTTCGGCCCAGCTCCGCACCCCACCGGAGAAGATCAGGGCCGGCCGTTCCGGGAATCCGGCCGCGGCGCTGCGCAGCAGGTCGGACACGTTGCCGGGAAGGCCGTTCCGGCCGGTGGTGGCTGACGTCATCACGCCTCGACGCCCTCTCATGACGGTTGTGCTCGGACGGGTCCCCGGCGACATGGCCCCCGGCGCCCTGCTCCGACGATAGACGCCGACACCCGACGTTAGTCTGAACCGACCATGCCGAGCCGGAAAGGGCGGACCACAGTGAGATTCGGGCGCGCCGGACGGAGTCGCGAGGCTGCCGCACGCGCCGAACTGGCCGGCGAGGCGTCCGCGGAGGCGGCGTACCAGGCCGAACACGCCGAGGCCGAGGATTCCGATCCCACCCCGCTGCGCCTGACCCCGGGTGCCGATCTGACGGCCGCGGCATTCTTCGACGTCGACAACACGATGATGCAGGGCGCGTCGGTCTTCCACTTCGCCCGTGGGCTCGCCGCCCGGAAGTTCTTCACCACCGGCGACCTGGTGAGGTTCGCCTTCCGCCAGGTCAAGTTCCGGGTCAGCGGCGAGGATCTGGACGATGCTTCGGACGCGCGCGAGGAGGCTCTGTCCTTCGTGGCCGGCCGCAGTGTGGCGCAGATCGTCTCGCTCGGCGAGGAGATCTACGACGAGCTGATGGCCGACAAGATCTACCCGGGCACACTGGAACTGGCTCGCCGACACCTCGATGCGGGCCAGCGGGTATGGCTGGTCACCGCGACCCCGGTCGAGCTGGCCCAGATCATCGGGCGACGACTCGGCCTGACCGGCGCCCTCGGCACGGTCGCCGAGAACGAGGACGGCGTCTACACCGGCCGGCTCGTCGGTGAGTTGCTGCACGGCAAGGCCAAGGCAGCCGCGGTCCGGGCACTGGCCGCCCGCGAAGGTCTCGACCTGCGGCGATGCACTGCTTACTCGGATTCGGTGAACGACGTCCCGATGCTCTCGGTCGTCGGGACGGCGGTGGCCGTCAACCCGGACGGTCAGCTGCGGGACGTCGCGCGTCGCCGTCACTGGCAGATCCACGACTACCGGTCGGGCCGCAAGGCGGCCAAGATCGGCGTGCCGTCGGTGCTCGGGGCCGGCGCGGTCGGCGGCATGATCGCCGCCGGCTTCGCCGTCCGCCGCAAGATGCGCTGACGTTTTCCGGGACGGCCCGGCCCAGGATCAGACCGTGATCGGGTCCGCGCCCGGCACCCCGTCGTCCAGCACCTGGTCGCTCCACCGCGACCCGTCCCACCAGCGCAGATGATGCCGGCCGACCGGGTCGGCGAACCAACCGCCCGGAGTCTGCACCCGCTGCACGGGCTCGGGCGCTGCCCACGGCTGCACCGGAACCACCGGCGGAGCCCACTGCTGCACGGGGACAGCAGGTGGAGCCCACTGTGGCATTGGGACGGCTGGTGGCGCCCCCTGTGGCATTGCGCCGGCAGGCGGCGCCCACTGCTGCGCCGATTCCGGCGGCGCCCAGTCAGCCGGCGGGACCAGCACCGGCGGGACCAGCACCGGCGGACGGGCGAACGGCGGAGCCCACATGTCCTTGGTCGAACCGAGCGCACGGAAGTCGAATTTGCACTTCTCGCAGCCACGGAGCGCAGCCTCGTTGCGCTGATCTCCGCACTGCGGGCAGAAGGTGATCAGCGAGCTCTCCGCGTGCATGCCCTGGCACCGCGGGCAGACGAACTCGAGGTCGAGTTGGTTGAGCTGGGCCAACCGGCCGATCAGCACGAACGGCGACACCCCGGCCGGGCTGATCACCGCACCGATGCTGTTGCTCAGGATGCTGGTCCGGTGGCGCTTGGCCTTCAGCTTGGTGTAGTCCGGGTTGATCACCTTCGACAGTCGGCACGTGGTGCACACCTGCAGGGTCCGGATGGCCACCTTCTCCCGGATCCGTGACTGCTGGGTCAGGAACTCCACGGCCGGGATCGCGCGGTCGTCCAGTTCGACGAAGACCGTGGGCAGCGTGCTGCCGCCCCGTTCCAGCGCCGCCTCCACAGCGGAGATGACGAGACCCAGCTGGGCCACCAGCGGAGCGGGCATGGTCGCCGGCCGGGAGACGACCATGGTGCCGACCGTGACGAGCCCGTAGGCCGCTTCGATGTCGAAGGCTGCAGACGCCTTCGCGGTCGAGATCACCAGCGAGCCGGTGTCCCGCCAGCCCTCCCGGCGCTGGGTGGCCGGCGTGCCGCCCTCCAGATATCGGTTCGTCGCGCCGGACAGACGGGCGATCGCCTGCCCACGGCCGGTCGGGGCCGATGATCCGGGCGCCAGCTTCTGAAGTTGTACGGGGACGAACTCGGCCGCCCCCGGGTCAGCACGGCGCAGGGCGAGGTCGAGTGCGGAGAAGATCTTGACCAGCAGCTCCTGGTAGGTGTCGACCGGCCGGCGGACCGGGAGCTTCCACTGGTCGAACAGTTCGATCGACACCGAGCACCCCGGATCAGCCGCCACCAGCCGGACGCGCACCCGCAGTGGCAGCTTGTCGGCGCTGCCGCTGGCGCCGGCGAGCGCCGAACCCCTGGTGCCCTCGAGCACGGTGAGCTGGTCGATGACCAGGGCGAACCCGGATTCGCCGATCGCCCTGACCAGCTCGGCGCGGGCCCGGCCCAGCGGGATGGTCAGGGTGCGCTCGACCCGTCCGCGGACCGAGTCGGGCGAGGGCATCGTCATGGTGACTACTCGCTCGCGCTGGTATCGGAGCTGGAGCTGGTGTCGTAGCTGGAGCCCGTGTCGTAGCTCGAGGTCTCGACCGCGCTGGACACGTCGACGGAGGCTGCTGCCGTGGAGGCGTCGCCGGCGGCAGCGTCCGAGGTGGCACTGGCGTCGTAGGAGGCAGCAGCGTCGGCATGGTCGGAGGCGGTGTCCACGGAGATGTCGGCCTGGTCCAGTTCGTACTGGGCGCCGCTGTAGTCGCCCGCGGCTGCGGCATCGGCAGCGGAGTCCAAGGCCGTCTGGGCGTCGGCTGCGGCGGAATCGGCGATGTCGCTGTGCCAGTCGGCCCAGTCGGCGTTGGCGGCCGCCGAGTCGTACGAGGTACTGGCCTCGGACAGTTCCGAACTCACCGACTGCAGATCCTCGGCGACGGCCGGATCACCCACCTGGTCGGCCAGGTCACCGGCGGCGGCCGAGGTGTCGCTCGCCAGGTCTGCGGTGGCGCTGAGTTCGGTGACCACATCGGACGAGCTGGCGGAATCCAGATAATCGGACCAACCGGACACGGGATCGGACATGAGCGCTCCAAGGGGACCAGCAGGGGTGGGTGGGGGATGAGACTTCACATGCGTTGGCGTGAGGATAAGCAGTGCCGACGACGGCCTGCCCACCGCCCTCGGACGACACCTCTGACCGATCGGTTCCCGTCAGCTCTCGCGGTCGTTGCCCACTGCTCGGACCCGGCGCCCGCGCTGGTTCCGCTCAGCCCAGGAACGGGTGGCCACGACGCAGCAACAACCGGTACAGCGCCTGCTGGATCGTCTCCCGCACGCGATCGGCGAGGTTGAACACGACCATCGGATCCTCGGCGGCACCGTCCGGCAGGTGGTCCGTCGGGATGGGCTCGCCGAACTCGATCAGCCACTTGCTCGGCAGTGGGATGGCGCCGAGCGGGCCGAGCAATGGGAACGTCGGGGTCACCGGGAAGTACGGCAGCCCAAGGGCTCTCGCCAGCGGCTTGAGGTTGGCGATCATCGGGTAGATCTCCTCGGCGCCGACGATGGCACACGGGACGATCGGCACCCCCGTCCGGATGGCCGCCGACACGAAGCCGCCGCGGCCGAACCGCTGGAGCTTGTACCGCTGCGAGAACGGCTTGCCGACGCCCTTGAAACCCTCCGGGAACACCGAGACGGCCTCGCCCGAGTTCAGCAGACGCTCGGCATCCTCGGTGCAGGCCAACGTGTTTCCAGCGCGGCGTGCCAGCGGGCCGAGCACCGGGGTGTCGAAGATGAGGTCGGCGCCGAGCATGCGCAGCGGGCGGTGGGCCGGGTGGTGGTCGTGGACGGCGAGCGCCGCCATCAGCGCATCGACGGCCACCGTCCCGGAGTGATTGGCCACCAGGAGTACACCCCCGGTGGCCGGCACGTTCTCGATGGACAGGGCCTGGACCCGGAACCACTTCTCGTAGAGCAGTCGGAGCGGGGGCAGCACCACGTGCTCGTTGAAATCCGGGTCGTAGCCGAATTCGTCGATCTCGTAGTCGCCCGTCAACCGACGCCGCAGGAACCCCAGCGAACCGGCCACGGTGTGCTTCCAGCCGGTCTCGGCCGCCACGGCCGGAGGGTCGTTCGACGGCGTTCCGACGGTCGAGGAGGGAGAGAAGGGGGACGAAGAAGAGGTCGAGGACGACGGTGTGGACGGCGGGCCGGACTCCGGTCCGTTCCCGGTCATCGTTTTCGCCCGGCCGGCCGGCCGGCCCTGCTCACCACGGGCCGTCCGGACTCACCGTCGATGCTGAACAGGCGCGGGCGATCCGGGATCTCGGCCACGGCGACGGCTCGACTCGCCGGTGACGCCTTGCTCGCCCAGGGACGTTCCGGCTCGGGGGTGATCCCGATCAGCGAGGCGAGGCGAGTCTCGGCGATGCGGACGGACCGGCGGTCGACGGCGGGGACCAGCGAGGCGACGAAGTCGTCGAAGGCCTCGGAGGTGGTGAACTGCGGCGTGAATCCGACCTCGCCCCTCAGCCGGGAGGTGTCCAGCACCCGACCGGCAGCCAGCAACCGGACCTGGGCGACCGAGAAGCCGCCGAGACGGAGCAGCGAGAAGGCCCGGCCGACGCCGTCCAGCGCCTGGGACGGGATCGGCAGCGGGATGCCGCCGGCCCGGTGGATGGCCTGCGCCACCGTCATTGCGCCGTCGCCCGCCACGTTGACGATGCCGGCGAAGTCGCCGAGCGTCAGGTGTTCCATCAGCGCGACGGCATCCAGCTCGTGGACCAGCTGGAGCCGCGAGTCGTGGCCGAAGACCATCGGGACGAACGGCTTGGCAGAGAGGTACTTGGTCAGCGGCGTCCGCACCGTCGGGCCGATGATGGCCGCGAACCTGGGGACGGCCACGCGGACGTCGGGACGCCGCCGGCCGAAGCCGCGGACGTAGCCCTCGATGTCGATCGCATCCCTGGCCATGCCGGCCGACGGCACCGACCTGGCCTGGGTGTCCTCGGTGGCGACGGCGGGATCACGTGACGACCCGCCGTAGACGTCGGCGGTGGACCGGACGATCAGGTGACGGACGCTGTCGCTGCGCTGGCAGGCGGCCAGCAGCTGCATGGTGCCGAGGACGTTCATCTCCTTGGCCATCGACCGCGCGGCCGGTCCGGAAGGAGTCGACGACGCCGAGGCGTGCACGACGGTGTCGACACCCGCTGCCTCGATGACACGCGAGATCAGCGGGTTCCTGATGTCGGCCCTCGCGAACTCGGCATCACCCATGCGGGCGCGGGCAGCCGGTTCCGGCATGGCTGCGTCGACCCCGATGACCCGGTCCACGTCGGGATGGGCGGCCAGTCTGCCGGCCAGGGCCGAGCCGATGTACCGCGTGACCCCCGTGATCAGGACGGTCAGACCTGCCATCGATTGATCGCCGCCGATCGGATCTCGAAGCTGGAGGGAGCTACCGCAGACGAAGGCGCACCAGGCGAGACGCCGGGCCATCGGGCCTCGATGTCGATCGCCCGGTGCGCATCGGTCGCACTTCTTGGAACAGTGACTACTTGCCGGCCTTGCGACGGGCGACCCGAGTCTTGCGCAGCAGTTTGCGGTGCTTCTTCTTCGCCATCCGCTTGCGACGCTTCTTGATCACAGAACCCATGTGGAGACCTTCTTGCCTAGACGAGCCGGCGGCTCAGCGCCGACCGGTGGAGTGATTGACGGCCGGTGGCAGTCTCGACCGACTGGACGAGACGGGCCACCCGGCTTTCCCGGGCCCATCCTACCGGCCGGACGGCAACGATCAGAACCTCGTCAGGCGTCAGCCCACGTCGTTGTACGCAGTCCGCAGATATTCGTGGACGGCCCTTTCCGGCACGCGGAAGGAGCGACCGACCCGCACCGCGGGGACCTCTCCGGAGTGGACGAGTCGGTACACCGTCATGCGGGAGACCCGCATGACGGCGGCAACCTCGGCCACAGTCAGGAACTTCATCTCTGCCAACGGAGAATCCCGTTGGACAGGGTCTTGTGGCTCTCCAGCCATGGGGCACCGTCTTCCGAGCACGAATCGCGCCGCCGGCTTCCCCTCCGGTGGACACTCACGCACGTGCTGCGAGCACTCTAGCGTTACTGGTGGGACTAAAGCGATGGATCGCTTTTACTCGACCTTCACGGAACTCTGAGCGTGACACGCTGTGATCAAAGATGATGTTTGCGTGAGAATCACCCGCCGATCTGCGCACCGTCCGGGCTGATGACCCACCACACACCCTTGTCACCCTGGCCGGTGACATCACCCGGCGCCTTGTCGAAGGCGAACGTGTACACCGGACGACCATCGACGGTGGCCTGCTTCGTCCCGTCATCCCTGGTGATCGCACCCAACTTCGCACTGACACCCGTCGCCGTCGGAACCGTCGCCGACGGCACCACCGCCGGCCACGCCGTCAGACACTTGCCCGAGCAGGCACTCTTGCCCGACCCCGCCGTGTCCGGCGTGAAGTAGTAGACCGTCATGCCCTTGGCATCGACGATCACCTTCCCGAGCTTGCTGGTCGCCACCTTCAGATCGGTACCTGCCGGAGCAGTGGTGACCGGCGGGCTCGAGACCGGGGCGCTGGACCCGGGCGGCGTACTCGCGGCAGGTGCGCTCGAGACCGGATCGCTGGGCGGGGCACTGGAGACGGGCGCCGCCGGACTGCTCACCGCGACCGGCGGAGCAGATGTCGCAGCGGATGTCGGGGCGGCGGCCGTCGTCGAGGCGCTGGAGCAGCCGCTCAGGACCAGCCCGCCGGTCGCGATCAGGGCAGCCGTCATCGTCTGAAATCTCTTGCTGTTCAACGGGTTTCTCCTCGTCGTGTCAGGAATGAGCCTTCTTCCCAAGGACACGACGGGGACCGCCGAAGGGTTCAGGTGAGCCTCAGTCGTGGGCACGGCCCAGCTCGGCGGAGCGCAGCGCGGCGGCTTCGATGGCCGACAGCAACGCGGCCCTGACGGCGTGGTTCTCCAGCTCGCGGATGGCCGCGATGGTGGTGCCGCCGGGCGACGTGACCGCCTCCCGCAGCGCCACCGGGTGCTCCCCCGAGTCGCGCAGCATGGTGGCCGCACCGACCGCGGACTGGATGATCAGCTGGGTCGAGACGTCGCGCGGCAGCCCCAGCAGGATGCCGGCGTCGATCATCGCCTCGACCAGGAAGAAGAAGTAGGCCGGACCCGACCCGGACAACGCGGTGACCGCGTCCTGCTGCTTCTCCGGGACCCGCACCACCTTCCCGACCGAGGAGAGCAGATCCTCGACCAGCTGCAGATGCTCTGCGGTGGCGTGCGTACCGGGCGAGATGGCACTCATCGCCTCCCCCACCAGCATCGGCGTATTCGGCATCACCCTGACGACCGGTGTCCCCGCCGGCAGATGCCGCTCGTACAGGCTGGTCGGCAGCCCTGCGGCGAGCGACACCACCAACGTGCCGGGAGTGATCGAACCGGCCAGGCCGGCCAGCAACGGCTCGATGTCCTGCGGCTTGACGGCCACCACCAGCACGTCGGCCTCGCGCGCGGCCTCCTCGGTCTCGACGCCGCGCACCCCGTACCGCTGACTCAACTCGGACGCGCGGTTCGAGTATCTCTCGGTGAACATCAGGGACGCGGCCGGCCGGCCCGCGGCCAGCACCCCGGCCAGCAGGGCCTCACCGATCTTGCCGGCACCCAGGATCGCAATCGTCGTCATGAGGGACAACCTTGCCATGCTCCCCCGACGGCGTGACCCGGTCCGGATCAGCCGGCAGCGAGCAGCAGAGCCGTGGCACTGGCCGCACGGCCCTCACCGCGACCGGTCAGACCCAGACCGTCCGTGGTGGTCCCTGCCACGGAGACCGGCGCACCGACGACGGCCGACAGCACCTCTTGCGCCTCCAGCCGGCGCGGGGAGAGTTTCGGGGTGTTGGCGATCAGCTGGACCGACGCGTTGGCGACGGAGAAGCCGGCCGCCAGCACCCGGCTCACCACCTCGGTGAGGAGTGCTACCCCGGATGCGCCCGACCAGCGTGGATCCGCCGTCCCGAAGACACTGCCGAGATCGCCCAGCCCGGCGGCCGACAGCAGGGCATCGCACAACGCATGGCACACCACATCGCCGTCCGAGTGACCCTCACAGCCGTCGTCATCGGGAAACTCGAGCCCGGCCACCCAGCACGGGCGACCGAGCTCGATGGGATGGACGTCGACACCGCTGCCGACCCGCGGCCCTCCGGCGGGGATCAGACGACGTGCCTCCTCCAGGTCGGCGGGGGTGGTCACCTTGAATGCCGACTTGTGTCCGTCGACCAGGACGACCTGCAGGCCGAGGCGGTCGACCAGCCCGGCGTCGTCGGTCGCAGTGATCCGTTCGGCGGCGGCGACGGCATGGGCCGCGCGCAGGGTGTCGGGATCGAAGCCCTGCGGGGTCTGGACGACCCGCAGGTTCTCGCGATCGACCACCGCACCCGGCGCAACCGTCCGGATGGTGTCACTGACCGGAAGTACCGGGACGACGGCCCTCGCGCCGTCCCGGACGGCCTGGACCACGGCCTGGATCACCGAGACGGGAACGAAGGCGCGGGCGGCGTCGTGGACCAGGATCACGTCGGCATCGGGGCGGGCGTGCTGCAGCGCGGCGTTCACGGATGCCACCCGATCGGACCCGCCGATGACGACGAGAGCAAGATCGCCGAGCAGTGCCCCGGCCGCATCGATCTCGTCCGGACCGACCGCGACCACGATCTCGTCGACGCCTGCTTCGTGCAACCGGCGGACCGCATGCATCAGGAGCGGCGACGACCCGACCATGGCGAACGCCTTGGGAATGCCGATACCGAGCCGGTCACCGCGACCGGCCGCCGGAACGAGAGCGACGACGGTCATGTAAACCTCCCCGGGCACGACGGAAGTCCGGCGGCTGCGGAGATCGAGTACGGGCACGCAGAAACCCCGGCGGCGGTGCCGACGTGCACACCACCTTCCGGGGCCCTGCGACGATGCAGCGGATCAGGAAGCAAGTACCTCGTCGAGGATGCCCTCGGCCTTGTCCTCGTTCGTGCCCTCGGCCAGGGCCAGCTCGGAGACGAGGATCTGCCTGGCTTTGGCCAGCATCCGCTTCTCGCCGGCCGACAGCCCGCGTTCCTTGTCGCGGCGCCAGAGATCACGAACGACCTCGGCGACCTTGTTGACGTCGCCCGAGGCCAGCTTCTCGAGATTGGCCTTGTAACGACGCGACCAGTTCGTGGGCTCTTCGGTGTGCGGAGCTCGCAGCACATCGAAGACCTTGTTCAGTCCCGTCTGATCGACCACATCACGGACACCCACGATTTCCGCGTTCTCCGCGGGAACCTTGACCGTCAGATCACCCTGGGCGACCTTGAGGACGAGGTAGAGACGCTCCTCACCCTTGACGATCCGTGTTTCGGTGGCCTGGATCAGAGCGGCCCCATGATGGGGGTAGACGACAGTTTCGCCGACCTTGAAAACCATGTGTCTGGTACCCCTTTCGATAAGCCCATCTTAACACGTTCGAGCACCCACCCCTGACTCGTTGCCGCAGGTCAGGGCATCCGTCGACAGAAGGGCGGGTCTTGACAAAGTGTGGGCGGGCGTGCATTCGGCGTTCGACCTCCGGAGTTCGGAGGGACAGCGCCTCCACCCGATCGCTGCCGCTCACGCCCGGATGGAGCCCGACCGAGGGCCAACAGGGGCGGCCCGACCGAGGCCCTTCGTGCGCGCCGGGTCCGGAGCCGACTAATCTGACGGGGGCCCGTCGTTCGGCCGTGGCGTCCGATGGACCACGGCTCTGATGAACCACCGCAGTACCGGTAGCAACCGACAGCACCACTCACGACCACAAAGGGGAACCGCCGTGTCCCGCATCGCCCGCCTGCCACGTCGTATTCTGGTGCCCTGCGTGGCGGTCATGGCGGCGGTCCTCACCCTCACCGGGTGCGCCGCCGGCCAGATCGCGCAGACCGCCGACCAGGTCGCGGCCATCGACGGAGCCAACGGAACGGTCGGCGTCATCGGCGTGCGCAACGCACTGCTGGCCACTCCGGACGGAACCGACCACGCCAAGGGCTCCGATGTGGCGTTGCAGGTGTGGGTGTCCAACGACGGCGTGCAGGCCGAGACGCTGACCGGGATCACCACCCCCGCCGCCACCGCGGTCAAGATCAGTGGCACCGCGACCATCCCGGGCCAGACCCTGAAGGACTTCACCGGAACCACCGTGAAGATCACCCTCACCGGCCTGACGTCCGGCATCACCTACGGCGAGTCCGTTCCGATCACCTTCACCTTCGCTTCCGCCGGCAAGCTGACCGTCAACGTGCCCGTCGAGGTTCCGGACCAGCGGACGAGCGGCCGGGCCACCATCGACATCCAGCCGGCACACGAGGGCACTCTGTGGGAGTCCGGACCGACGGGCGCCGAGGGTTCGGGCGCCGGGAGCTCCGGAGCCGTGACCCCTTCCGCCGGAGGCTGATCCGCACGCTGCTGGCCGGCGTCCCGGCGTCCCGGCAAGGGCAGCCTGGTCCTGGCAACGCCCACGGGCCCTGCTGGGTACGTGCAAACCTTGCCAGGTCCGTCGGTAGAGCTCCGGCGAGCCTTCGGCCCGCTGTCACCGACGGCCTGCTGTGGGATTCGCCGTGGTGGGCCGGTCGGCAGCCACCCTCACCCAGCAGCAGCACCCGCGACTGCTCCGGCGAGCCTTCGGCCCGCGTCACCGACGGCCTGCTGTGGGATTCGCCGTGGTGGGCCGGTCGGCAGCCACCCTCACCCAGCAGCAGCACCCGCGACTGCTCCGGCGAGCCTTC
>NZ_JBEPNO010000037.1:0-37170 GCF_040546275.1 Nakamurella sp. UYEF19
GTGATGGAAAACCGGGCGCCGGCGGCCAGGACCGCGGCGACGACGCTGTGGTTGTAGAACGCCGAATCCAACCGGGCGCAGATCATCGCCGCCGCTTGCCCGGCGCGGCGGGTCGCGGCGATCGCATCGGCAAGGAACTTCCCCGCGCCGCGGGCGGAGTTCACCGGCCCTTTGCGCAGGCGGTGCCCCACGATGACCGGCCCGCAGGACCTGCTGGAGGTGGAGGCGATGGCCAGTAAAGCGTTGAGGCCCTTCACCTTGTTGTATCCGAAGCCGACGCCCTGTTTGGCGTAGCCGTAGGTTTCGCGCATCGTGTCGTCGACATCAAGCCAGGTCACCGCATCCCGATCACCCGGCGCCGCAGCTGGCAGCAGCACCGCCAGCGCGGCCAGTTTCACCAGCAGGGCGGCAGCAACCGCGCCGAGTTGCCGGACATGTCCGAAGGTGAAGGCGCGCAGGAACGTCCCCAACGTCGAGGGTGCTTTCACCCCCGGCAGCACCTTAGTGGTCGGGTTCGTAAGTTCGTCGGTGGTCATGCGGCGGTCGGGCAGTCGGTGTGGCGGTCCAGTCGTTGCAGGAAGTCGTTCAGGTCGGTGGTGGTGAATTTCCACTTGAACGGTGTGGCGGTCTGGTTGTAGCGGGTTTCGAAGTCGGCCAGGCGCCTGGTGATGACGTCGGTGTCGGTGAAGTCGTTGGGCATCAATACTTTCCGTTGAACGATGGAGAAGAATATCTCCACCTGATTGAGCCAGGAGGCGTGCACCGGGGTGTGCACCATCACCGCATTCGGGAATTGCTGGGCCAGTCGGTCGATGGCCTTTGCTCCGCGGTGGGAGGACCCGTTGTCTACGACCCAGAACACGCGCTTCGCGGAGCGGTAGGGCTCCTGAGTCATCACCTGGGTCACGAGCGCTTCGAACGGGACGATGCCGGTGGTGTGCTCGCACCGGCCGAACACTTTCGCGCGGTGGACGTCGTAGGCGGCGAGGTAGGCCACCGCGCCGCGGCGGTGGTAGCCGTGGTTGACCCGCATCATCCGGGCACTACCAGGCGGCAGGCTCGGGTGACAACGGCACCGGGCCTGGATGGAGGTTTTCTCATCAGCGGAGATCACGAACTCATCTGCGGCCAGCGGCGTGCCGTCCCATTGCCGGGCGTAAAGGTCAAGGACCCGTTGGGCTTTGGTGGCGAAGTGCGGGTCTGTGATGAAGATCCACGACTGGTGCTGCCACGGCTTGAGCGCCTCTTGCGAGAGCCACCTGCGGATGGTGGAGGCAGAAATCCTCACGCAGATCCCGTCGGTGATGACCTGCCGGGCCAGTTCCGGGGCCGACCACCGCGACAGCGGCAGACCGCTTTCTGCCGCCGGCCGGCAGGCCAATGCCTTGACCTGGGCGACCTGCACCGGGGTGAAGCGTGGTGGCCGACCGGACCGTTTCTGATCACCCAGTGCCGAAAGGCCCGGCGTGGCCCGCCAGCGTCGTCGCCATTTGGCGGCGGTGTCCACGCAGATCGACAACCGGTCGGCGATCGCCCTGGTCGACTGCCCGTCGGCGGCCAGCAGCACGATCGATATTCGCAGCGCCAGCCGTTGCGGTGTTGTTCCGGCCCGGGCCAGCCGCGTCAGTTCCACGGTCTGGGCGGGGGTCAATTCGATCTGATCGGCACTGACCGGTGACATCGGAACCTCCAGAAGGGGTGGTCTCATCTGTCACTCCAGCCTCATCAGTCCCATTGGCTGGGGTGGTCAACGACACGCCGATGAGGCAGGATCAACCCTTATGGCCGTCCCACCGGAGTCGACGAAAACGTCGTTGCAGCAGCGGCTGTCGGGCCGCGCCCGGGAACGGTGGCCACAGCTGGCCGGGGTCGAGGTGAAGTTCCGGGGCGGCTACGCCTACGTCGCCGGACGCCTACCCGACGACGAAACGCTGCCCCTGATGCGCCTGAAATACGGCGGCTACGCCGCCTCCTGGGGATTCGCGATCTACCTGGCCAGCAAAAACGGATACGAACCCTCGTTCCTACCCAACGGACAAATGGCGGGTCTACCCGAAGATGCCCTGGACTGCGCCTGCGGCCTCTACCTCGGCGACCCCACCGCGTGGACCTGAACCACCGACGAACTTACGAACTTGACCACTTAGAAACCGCCCCCTCCCGCAGGACCGCCAGGTCATCGATGCTGTCGGCGCCGGCGAGCATCCCCGCGACGATCGAGGACACTTTCGCCGCCGGGTCGGCGCCAGCTCCGCCGGGGATCTTCACCAGGGTGGTGACCAGGTGCGGGAGCCCGGCGCGGCGGGCCAGTCGCATCACCGGGACCAGCCCGGCGGAGCTGATCAGGTTGGGGTCATCGAAGGCAGCGGCGACCTTGCCGCATCTGGGATAGTTGCATCTGGCGGGTGGCTTTCCTGTGGTGGGGTTTGGCGTTCTAGACAAACACCATTTTCCCAGATCAGGGGCCATTCGCCCCTATCCGCCACACCATTCATCGACTATCTACGCGGTGGATCCAGGTTCAGAGATCCCACACGTACTTAAGGCACTCGTCGAGGTAGGCACTTGCTTGATCGGTCAACCGCACAAGCCCGAGCCCATCGAGGACGGCGCGCTTGAGCTCGGTGATCGGCAGATCGTCGAACGACAGGAGCTTGACGAGCGTCGCGATCTCGCTGCGCGGAACGTCGTAGAGCCGGCGTGGGCCCAGCTCGCGAACGACCACCGGTGGCGTACCCGGAACGTAAATGGTCGAGTCGACGAGATCCGGCAGTGTGTCCTTGAGGCGCGTCAGCTCGCCGGCGACGAAGGACCGTGCCATCACGCGATTGAAGGTGCTCTTCATCTCCCGGCCGACCCGCTGCTTCCCCGCGGCCTGTGCGTAGAGAAGGTAGGCGCGGTCGGAGTGCATCGGTCCCTCGACCGCGACGATCTGCACCAGCCCATCGATGATCGCGTCGGCGTTGACCATCTCGACCGCCGGCATGGCAGTTCGGGCCCAGGTCCGGTACGGGGCGAGTGGGCCAGAACGCGTGTGAGGCGCGTCCACCGGAATGGTGGGGGTCACGCGCTCGACGGTGGCCGGTTCCTCACTAGAAAGCTCCGCCGGGCTGGACTCCGGAACCTCTTCTGCATCCGGTGCTCGGTACCAACTCGGGGGTACCCAGGCGGGCTTCGGATCGACGACTGTCGCTGGTGGATAGGAGGTCTCGAGCCTTGTGGGCGGCAGTGTCTCTGCGATGCGAGGGGAGACGCTGTCAGGAGCCGAGTGCCGTCCCCCTGATGGTGGGGGATCCGCAACAAACGGCGAGGTGGCCGGCGCTGGATCAGTCAGGAAGGTCGGGTATTCGAAGACGATCGAGTCCCGAGCCGGAACCCGGACGGGCCGGTCGAACTGCTCCTGCATCGCGTCCGGCGATTGAGCCTCCGACGCCGGAGATTCTGACAAACGAGCCTCCGACGCGCGAGCCTCCGACAAATCAGTCTCCGGCGCAGGAGCCTCGAGCAGCAAGGTGCCCGAACTGGACCCGGACACCTCCTGCACGATGCTGCGGCGGCGTTCCACCATCCAGCTGTCGCCGGTCGGTATCCCCAGCTCCTCGAGGTGGCGCCACACGGGCTCCATGGCATTCTCGGGATCCCGGTAGAAGGCCGAGCCGCGGATCCGCTCGAAAGTCCACCCGGCGCGCTCGAGGACCTGCTGCCGGGCCCGGTCTTGGTTCCAGACGTCCTCGCCGTGCCAGCGGTCGCCGTCGCATTCGATGGCCAACCGACCGTCGGGTCCGCTGACCACGATGTCGATCCGGTAGCGGCCGACGATGTTCTGCACCTCGACGCCCCGATACCCGCGGGCAATCAGAGCATTGACGACGCGCCGCTCGAAATCGGACTCGCACTTCTTCATCAGGTCGTCGGCGACCTCGTCGAGACGACCGGGGTCGGCGCAGTGTCGGATCAATTCGCCGCGGAGATCACCATTGGGCAGCTGGCTGGGGTCGATCGACGTGACGACCCACATCTGGTTGCGGGCACGGGAAGCCGCCACGTTGATGCGCCGCAGGTGGCTGTTGCTCGTCATGGCACCGATACGGGTCGGCTTGAGCGGATCGACGGCGACGACCGTCGTCAGCACCATCACGTCGCGCTCGTCGCCCTGGAAATTGGCGGGCTCACCGCAACGAATGCGGCGCAGCTCCATCGTCTCCGGGCCCAGCCGTTCGTAGAGCAGATCCCAGATTTGCTTGGACTGACTGCTGCCCAGCAGCGAGATCACCCCGAACGTCATGCCGTCGTAGGACGGATCCTGGCAGAGCCGTTCGATCAGATCGACGACCTGTGCTGCCTCGGGCTCGTTGACGTCGCCGACCCGGTACCCGTCCAGGACTCGGATCAGACCCAGTGGCGACCATCCCGGTGAGGGAGGTTGATCCCGCAGCGGAATGATCAAACCGTTGTACGCCTGGACATTCGAGAAGGCGATGATCTCGGGAAGGCAGCGGAAGTGCTCGGTCAGCATCACGGGCGCCGCAAACTTTTGGCTGGCCAGGTCGTAGAGGCTGTTGTCCGGGTCGAACAGCGTCCGGTATTTCGGCACCTGGGCCAGGAAGTCGTCCATCATCGAGAAGATCTGCTCGCGGTCGAGGCCGACATTCTCTGGACTGGTCTGCTTGTCGTCGCCGACCACGATGGTCGAAGTGGCCAATGCCAGGAGGGGCAGCGCTTCGAACCCGATCTGCGACGCCTCGTCGATGATCAGGACGTCGAAGGGAGGTACCGCCGATGGCCGGAAGGAGGACAGTGCCTTCGCGGTCGGCATGATCCACACGGGGACGGCCGTCTTTGCGTCGTCCAGGGCGACGCGCATCTCGTTGATCCATCGCTGCGCGTACTTGCCGCCGGTCTTGCCGAACCGGCTCGATGCCTTCAGATAGGCGGTGAGCGCCTGACGCTCGCGATAGCCCAGGTTGTCGGCGAGGCGTCGCCAGGCCCGGGTCGCGACGAGCTGGGTGACGACCCGCTGCCGATCGTTGGTCAGGGATTCGATCTTGAGCTGGAGCTCCCGCGGTTCCGGGTGCGCCGCGATGCCCTGAACCCAGGTATCGAGCTGTCGCCACTCCCAGGCCAGTGGGAGGTTGGCTGGATCTCGGGCTGCGGCGACGTCCTTCTCGATCTCCAGCGCCCAGAGCGGCGTCAACGATTGGAACTTGATCCGCAGCAGTCGAAGTCGTTCCGCCCGGGGACCCAACTCGACCAGTGTCGCGACCTCCTCGCGATGCGCCGCCCAGGATCTGGCGTCGGCGGTATCGAGATCCGAGGCCAGCAAGCTCCACAGGGGCGACGCGTTCGTCAGCGCCGCTCCCACTCGGAGCTCGTTGCGAAGCCCGGCAATCCGAGCCGCTGTCGCTTCCTTCTCGTAGTGCGCCGAGGCCTGCTCGAGGATCCGGATGATGGCTTTGACTCCCTCAGCAGTGGGGGAGCCGGCCCGGTCGTACCCCATGTCCTGCAGCTGACGAACGATCTCTCGCCATCGCTGGTCGCCCGCCGCAGCCATGGCCAGGTGGGCGAGCTCCGGCGCGATGGCCTCTTCGGGAATGCCCGGGAGTGCAGGCGCCTGCAGCGGTCCCGTCTGGTTGTTCCACAGGGTGACGATCTGACGCCTGATCGAACCCAGCTCGAGTGCGGCCAGGCAGAGATCCACCCCGTCCGCGCTCGTCGGAATCTGACCATCGACGCGAACCAAACCCACGGCGTGCTTCGCATCCTTGGCGAACATGCCCAACTTGCCCTGGGTTCGCAGCTTGTCGCGAGCCTCGGTCAGATCAGCGACCAGATCGGCTGCACCCGCGGCGTCGACGTCATAGGGCCGCAGGCGCGTGCGGAGCGCCATTGCGCTCGTCCGCAACCTCTCGAGATGAGCGCCGAAGCCTTCCCATTCCCTGGCCTGCAACGTATCCCGGAGCTGCGTACTGACCTGGCACCACCACGACCCTTCGACCGACTGGAGCCATTCCAATTCAATGTGCAGCAAAGCGACCACAGAGTTGATGTGGTCGGGGCCGCGTCGGACCGCGCTGTCCCAATCCCGAAACATCGGGCGCACCGCGTCAACCGAGGCTGACGCGTCGGCCAGGAGCTTGAATTCATTCTGCAATATCGACGCAGCCGGAAGTGATGAGGGGTTCGGCAGCATCAAGCCCGCTTGATGCGCTCGCTCAGCTCCGATCGCCGTCAACAGGTCGCGGAACTCCATCAGCTCCGAAGCCAGGGGTGCGGATATGCCGGGAGTGAGTGCGTCCGGGATGTACCCGTAGGCGGCAGCGTTTTCGACCGTCCAGTCGGCGGCGGCCAAGGGGCTCGGGTTCGAACCTGCCCGCCACTCGCCGGGGAGCAGCTCGGTCTCGGCGCGCCGGGCTCGCAGCATCTGGTTCGACGTCAGGGCCAGGCCACGGTCGATCTGATCCAACTCGGCCGTCAGCATGATGATCATCGAGTCCGAGTGGGCCCGGTCGACGCCGGCCACCCGCGATTGGATCTGCATGATCGAGCTCTCGAGCCGGCGCCTGCCCTCGTCATCCGCACCGAGCACCGACACGGTCAGGTCGCGGATCTCGGCCGGGACCTTGTCCGCGAGAACCTTGAGCGCCTGTTCCTTCTCGGCGACCACCAGAACCCGCCGGCCGTAGGCGACGTGGTGGCTGATCAGGTTGGCGATCGTGTGGGACTTGCCCGTACCCGGCGGCCCCTGGACGACCACGCCCGGATGGCGCCGCGCCGTCGTCAGGATTCGCTCCTGCTCCTCGTTGCTCGGGAGTGGCAGCAGCAGCGGTTCGAGCGGCCTGGACGGATTGGACCCGGATTCTCCGGACTCGGCATCGAACGTGGCGTGGGTTTCTGAATCTTCGGAGGTCATCACCGCCCGGAGCGCGGCCGGTACCTCCTGGGAGGCGTTGCGGTAGAGCTCCCGCATGACGTCCAGGAACCCTTGCGAGTCCGGGACCCGGCGTCGCAGGTACATCGACCAGCCCAGGTCGGCTACGGCGTGTTCCGTTGCCGAAGTGGTCCGTTCGACGACCACGCCTTCATCATCGACGGCTCGGACCAGCCGACGAACGAGGTCGTCGAGGTCGTCCCCAAGCCAGACTTCGGCTCCATCGGACGCGACCGCCTGGCGGATGGCGTTGAAGCCGGGTCGGTCGTGGATCTCCAGGCCCTGCAGGAAGCGACTTTCGACCTCGACCGCGCCGGAGGGTCTCACCCGGACCTGCTCGCTCCCGGGCACGACGTCGATCTCGACCGGCACCGTCAGCAACGGATGGCTGACGAGCTGCCCAGCTGACCTCCAGAGCAGGCGACCGAACCCCCAGACCAGCTCGACCGAGTCGCGATCGGTCACCAGCAGGTCCCGCTGCTCGAACAGGTCGCGGTGGACCTTCTTGACCGCAGCGGTGGCGGTCCAGATCGCCGCCCACGGCTGCCAGATGTCGTCGATCCACGTCCGGGCCATGGCAGCCATGGCTTGGTACTCGGCCTGCTCCTCGTCGAGCGGGCTGTCGCTGGACTCCGAGCCGGACTCTTCAGCGGTATCCGTCGGCTGCGCGTTGTCGATCAGAGCCGTTGAGATCTCGGCCTCGGGGCTCTCGGGAAGTTCGGGTGCTGGGATGAGCTCCGGTCGGACGAGCGGATCGATCGTGCTCCCGCCGACGAAGGCCCGGGCGATAGCATCCGGAGGCACCGGAACGGCGGGGAGATCCAGAAAGTCCACCGCCAGCCAGGTGTTCTCGTCGCCCCTGACCCTCACCGCCCCGTGTTCGGGCAGGTCGAGGTCACCGAGTCGGAACAGTCGATAGTCAGCGATGTCCCGGACCGGCGGATTGCGCCGGGCGTCGTAGGCGCTCAGGAAGTCGATCATGTTCAGGACCTGGGCGCGGCCGGCACTGGCGTCAGGCTGCTGCTCCGGCATGTGCCCCCCTGGTCCGATCGTCTTCCGTGGCAGTTGCGCTGTGGGTGATCTTGGATCTACGCATCGTAGGCGAGGCGGGCTCTGGGATGGCGACGGCGATCGGGCGCATCATCCTGCATGCGTCCCGCTCGCACTCAGAACGCAGCAAGAACCACGCACCCACTAGTGAGCACAGTGATCGGGGCCAGCTACCTTCGTGAACGGACTGGAGCAATAGCCAGGGCATGGATCGTTCGCGGATGCGTCGTCGACGCCGCCACACCACGACGGCGGGCGATGATGGCCAGGAGGAGCGAAACGATTGGCTGAGGCGAAGAGATAGGAAGAGATGGACAGTCGGCCGTTCTCACCTCGAGCAGCCCGCTATGTGCCCACGGGCTGGGAAGATCTGACGTGTGCTGGTTCGTTCCAGGGATCGATGAGGGCGCACTGGGCGGCGCCCTGACTGATCTCAGCGGCAACGGATGGCCGGCGACCCGTGGTGCAGCGCCATCTCCGGCGGGACGACTGGTCCTACTCTGGTGATCATTACCAACTCAGCGTAGTAGCCTGCCGGGGATGGCGTACTCGAGGCGTTCCGCGGCCACCTCGGCTCGTCGAAAGTCGCTGAGCAAACGCGATCCAGGGTGGGGCGTTCAGAGATGTTGGCTGGATTGCCCGACTTGGCGGTCTAGGGGAAGGTGACAATGCAGGACGAAGAGGTCTTCAGCCGCCTGCGTACGTCAACCAGCCACACCATCGGCGTTCCGCACCTTGTCGAGCTGCTGTCCACGATGCCGGCCTCGGCGACGGCCGATGACTTCCGGCGGGCCGTCATCGAAGACAATGTTCTGGGCCGGCCCACCCACCAAGGTCGCCTGCGAACGCTGCGTCACCTTCGGGAGATCTTCCAACTGGACGCCTCTGCGGCCCCGCTCTTTCGTGCTATCCGCGAAGTCTTCGACCTGGATGCGGATGCGGTCCGGGTGTGCTCAGCGATAGTGGCATACGCCCGCGACGAGCTGTTTCGGGCCAGCTGGTCAGCACTGAAGGTTCCCATCGGCCACGGTGTGAGTTCCGCGGACATCGAGGCCGCGGTCGTGGCGCTCTTCCCTGCCGCGATTGGGAAGCCGACGACCGCCAAGGTCGGACGGAACGTTGGCGCGAGCTGGACTCAGACCGGGCATTTAGTAGGCCGAACAAGTAAGAAGCGAGCCCGAGCCTCCGCTGGTCCTGCAGCAGTCTGCTTCGCGGTAGCCGTGGCGTACGGCATCGGGCTGCGCGGGCGGTTCATCCCGGACAGCGTCTGGTTCGATCTACTCGACGTGCCCGACGACCAACGGATGGACGCGCTGCTGGCGGCTCACCGGGATGGTCTGATCACCGTCCGAAGCGCCGGTCAGGTGCTGGATATCGAACCCGGTGCCGTCAGCGAGGTGGCATTCAAATGAGCGTCGAAGACCTAGAGCGGGCCTACACCCGGGAGCTCTCTTACCGCTGGCGGACCGATCTCTCGCCGGCCGAGCGAATCTGGATCGTCGTCCATGACCCAGTACTCACGCGCCGGGTGTTCGCGCAGCTCACCCGGTTCGAGACGGCGACGATCGAGGCGGGGAAGCTGTGGCGAGTACTTGATCTCACCGATACTTTCGGGCAGTGGGTAGCCCAGCACGAGTACGCGGCGGAGCTGGTCGAGGACCCCACCACCCTGGAAGGGGGTGTGCTCGAGGATTACTGGGCTGCCGTGGTCGCGAGAGTGGCCACTGCCCTTGAGACCACTGACGAGTCGACGGTGTTGGCGCTCGTCGGTCTTGCTTCCTTGTACCCGTACCTGCGGGTCAACCACCTCCTCGCCGCAGTCGAGTCCGGCATTCGCGGGCGCCTCCTCGTCTTCTTCCCCGGATCGCACCAGGCCGACGGCAACAACTTTCGGTTGCTCGGGGTCCGGGACGGCTTCAACTATCGAGCCAGACCCATCACCGCAACGGAGCCCCGATGACGACCCTCAACCGCGATCTGTTTGTGCAGGACCCGCAGAGCTTCTCGCTCCCGAATGCGGGCGTCGCGAAGCTGGTGACGCCCTCGGAGTCCGCGCAGTGGGAGGTGCTGCACCACGAACTCCGTACCTTTGTGTGCGAAGGCGAATACGCCGCCGGGCTCGATAAGATCCTGACGTCCTACCTCGGCAAGCTTGGCAAGGGCACCCAGCCCGCCGTGTGGGTAAGTGGGTTCTACGGGTCCGGTAAATCGCACCTAGTGCGAATGCTTCAACACCTTTGGACGAACACCACCTTCCCGGAGGGGGCGACCGCCCGTGGGATCCGGCAACTCCCGGAAATAGTCCAGCGGCAGCTGGTCGAGCTGGACACTAGGGCGAAGCAGTTCGGCACCAGGGCGTGGGCAGCCGCCGGGACCTTCGATTCGGTATCGGTCGACGACGTCAACTCGGCCGTGCTCAAGGTAATGCTCAGGTCGGCGGGTCTACCGGAACACATTCCGGCGCTCCGGGTGCTGCTGTGGTTGCGCTCCGAAGGCTTAGAGCACGGCGTACGTGTGCGGCTCGAATCACAGGGCAAGAACTTCGACAAGGCTCTGCAGACGTTCCGACTCTCACCCGAGCTCAGGTCGGCGATCCTGAACGAGAATCCGAATTATGCCGACTCGATGGGTGAGTTGAAGGATTCGCTGATGTCCATCGCTGGCGATGATTCTGGCCTGGACGTGCATCAGACTATTGAGCTGATGGGTGAGGTGATGGCCATCGTCGGCAACGGAACGGTTCCGCTGACCTTGCTGGTTCTCGACGAGATCCAGCTGTACATCCACGACGACGCCCACCGAGCCCAGGCAGTGTCGTTGATCGCGGAAGCGATTACCACCAACTTTGACGGCAAGGTGCTGCTGATCGGCACGGGTCAGTCCGAGCTGAGTGCCACGGCGACATTGCAGAAGATCCGCGACCGCTTCCCGGTGACTGTGCTGTTGAAGAACCAGGACATCGACCAGGTGGTCCGGCAGGTAGTGCTGGCCAAGAAGCCGGGCGCCGCGGAGTTGCTGCAGCCGCATCTGGACTCAGGTGAGATCACCCGCCAGCTCGCCGGCAGCAAGCTCAAGCACACCGATGCTGATGACGCCGATCTGGTGGGCGATTTTCCGGTGCTTCCATCTCGACGCCGCTTCTTCGAAGAGGTGCTCCGGCAGGCGGATGCTGGCACCCGCGGCGGGCAGTTGCGCTCTCAGCTGCGGGTGTTCGAGGCGGCCAGCAAGGCCTCCGCGCAGCTCCCCCTCGGCGAGGTGATCGGTGCCGATTTCCTTTACGACGACAAGCACGACGACATGATGTCGGCCGACAAGTTGCTGCGCGAGACCCGAGACTTGATCAAGGACCAAGGAGATTCGCTGCGCGGCCGAATCCTGAAGGTGCTGCAGCTAATCGGTCTGTTGCCCAGGACTCCTACTGCTGACCGAGGAGTGCGGGGGACCGTCGAGCACCTGATCGATCTGCTGGTGACCGATCTCGGCAACGGCCGGGCGAAACTCGGAAAACAGGTTCCGGAGACTCTCCAGTCGCTGCTCGACGACGGCGCGATCCAGTTCGACGGCACCGAGTACCGTCTTCAGACCCAGGAGGGTAAGGACTGGGACCAGAAGGTGAAGGCCGCCCGCACCGACGTCGAGCTCCCCGAACTGCAGGGCGAGGTGGATCGTTCACTCGCCGATCTGGTGGCCAAGCAGGTGCCCAAGAGGGTGGCGCAGGGGACGCAGCAGCGTCCAGTGCGCATCGCCCGTAGCTCGGCCATGCCCGCCCTGGGCGAGGAGATCGTGTTGTGGCAGCGCACCGGGTGGGACGGGGATACCGAAGCAGCAGCACTGACTGCGGCGGGCAGCGCGGGTTCGGAGTCCGCACTGGTCGTCTTGTTCGTGCCGGCCGATCAGGCCGAGCACGTGCATATCGCAGCCCGTGAATTCCTGGCCACCAAGCAGGTGCTCGATACCAGTGCGAGCCCGTCGACCGAGGAAGGACGCCAGGCGAAACGAGCGATCGAGTCGAAGAACGCGACGGCACGCGGCAGTCTGGACTCGATGCTGGGGCAGGCGCTCCGCGATGCGTCCGTGGTGCTCGCGGGTGGCGCTCCCGGGCAGGGCAGCACGACCGGGGCGCGGATCGCGGATGCGCTCGCCCGTGCCGCCGCTCGGCTTTACCCGCAATATCCTGTGTCGACCAAGGTCGAGTGGAAGAAAATTGTCGCGAGGGCGGCTGCTGGCAACAACGATCCCTCGGACGGGGTGCTGAGAGCTGCTGTGCCACAACAGGACCCTGTCGTTAAGCAGATCTTCACGGGGATCGGTGCCAACCCTACGGACGTCAAGACGATCCTGTCCCGGTTCGCCGTGCCTCCCTTCGGCTGGGACACCGACACCGTGGCCGGCGCGCTCGTGACCTTGCTGTCCAAGGGAGTCATCACGGCCGAGTCCAACTCGCTGCCGGCGGATCTGCGAAAGTTCGCCACTTCTTCGCCCCGATTCGCGCAGGTGACGGTGCGGTCCGAGTCGGTGATCCTTTCGGTGCAGCAGAAGCTCTCCGCGCGGTCGCTGTTGACCAAGCTGGGCCAGCCCGGTTCGGAGGAGGCGACCGCCGAACGCTGTCAGGCCGCGGTTCATGCATTGCGGTCGAGAGTCGCCGATCTCTGCGGTGAACCGCCCTACCCGCAACTGTCGCTCCCACCCGCTCTCGACGCCGTTACGAAGGCGACCGGCAACGCGGCTGTCCAGTCCCTTCTGACGGCTGAAGGATCGATCGTCGCGGAGCTGAAGCAGGTCGTGGCGATGGAGCAGCGGCGTCCCTCCCGGGAGGCCAGCTTGCGGAACTCCCGTGCGCTCGGGATCGCTCTCGTAGACAGAGAAGAGGCGCATTCGGCAATCTCCGAACTCACCGAATTCTGCAACGCTCGAACACTTCTCCAGGAGGTCGACGGAATCGCTCCCATCGAGCAGCAGCTCGCGACAGTTGCCAGAATTGCCGTCAACGAGAGCTCGCACGCACACGGAGTGGCCCTTGAGGCAGCGCTATCATCGTTCCCACCATCCGGGGCGGAGACCCTGACGAACGCCGACAGGGAACGGTTGATCGCCCGACATCGGTTGACCCCGATTGTGGTCGGGCCATTGGGCAGCCCGGCCGAGGTCGTCGCTGAGCTGGCGCGCCGGCCGCTGGTCGCTTGGGCGGCTGAGATCGACGCGGTCCCCGGAAGGCTCCGGCAGGCGCAGCAGGCTGCCCTCACGCTGGTGCAACCGACCGCGCATGCGGTGGGACTCCCGGGCGCGACCATTACCTCCCCATCCGAGTTGGCCGCCTACCTCGATACGGTGAGTGTGCGCCTGAACGATGAATTTGCCGCCCACGCGCTGATCGTGGTGCGCGCCTCATGACGGTGCTGCATGACTCCCAGCGATCTCTTCTGGAACGCACGGTGATCACCGCGCGCACGGTCGCCGAGCAAGGCGCTGCCGACGCGATCACCCAGCTGTCGGTAGGTGGCGGATTGCCGGCGTATCTCGATGCCTATGACACCGAATTGCGGGCAGCGCTGCAGGACAAGGCGGCGCTGCTGGGTGATCAGCTTCCGGCCTCCGAGTTGCCTCGGCTGCAGGAGGACATCGCCTTCGAGCAGTGGCATCGCCTGTTGTTCGCGCGATTCCTGGAGGCGAACGGTCTACTCATGCATCCAGAGCACGCAATCCCGGTCAGCTTGCAGGAGTGTGCTGATCTGGCGGTGGACGAGGGCGAATCGGACGGATGGGCGGTCGCAACTCGCTACGCGGCCCAGGAGCTTCCGGGGGTTTTCCGGACCGGTGACCCGGCCGTGCGGGTGCGGCTCGCGCCGGAGCACCGGCAACGGTTGGAAGATTTGGTCGCTGAAATTGATCCGGAGGTCCTTCGTACCGAAGATGCGCTGGGGTGGGTCTATCAGTTCTGGCAGACGCAGCAGAAGGAGACGGTGAACAGGTCCGGCCGTAAGATCGGTGGGGCGGACATCTCGCCCGTCACGCAGCTGTTCACCGAGAACTACATGGTGAGGTTCCTGCTGGAGAACTCCCTGGGAGCCTGGTGGGCCGCCCGGAACCCAGCTTCCGCTCTGCTTGCCGACTGGGATTACCTTCGCGTCCTCGAGGATGGGGCACCTGCGGCCGGCACTTTCGACGAGTGGCCACTTCTGGCATCCGAGGTGACGGTAATGGATCCATGTTGCGGATCTGGCCACTTCCTGGTGTCTTCATTCGGGATGCTGTGGCGGATGCGCGCCGAGGAGGAAGGACTCGATCCTGCAGCGGCGCAGGATGCCGTCCTGCGCGACAACCTATTTGGGCTGGAGTTGGATCCGCGCTGCACTCAGATCGCCCGATTCGCGTTGACGTTGGAGGCGTGGAAGCAGGGTGGCTTCCGCACGCTACCCGAGCCACGGATCGCCTGTTCCGGGATACCCGCTAAGCGCAGCATCGTCGAGTGGCAGCGCCAGGTTCGCAGCGACGACCAGCTCACCGACACGTTGGCGCGCCTGCATTCTCAGTTCAGTAATGCAGACTCGCTAGGCTCGCTGATCGATCCGCGACGCGCAACGGTGACGACCGCACTATTCCACCAGGATGGGTCGCTCACCGCCGGCGACTGGAATAAAGTGCGTTCCGCCCTCGACACAGCGCTGCGTGAGGAGGGGGAATCCGAGAGCGTCACGGGCGCGGCTCTTCTCGAAACTGCCACTGCCGCGACGCTGCTGTCGGACCGGTACACGCTGGTGGCGACCAATCCACCGTTTCGCAAGCGGGGTGATTTGGTGACCGAGCTCGTCGACTACTTGGACGACCAGTACCCGCTGGCCAAGGGCAACCTGGCGACGGCGTTCCTCGCCCGGTGGTTAGGCTCGAGCAGCACTCTGGCAACCGTCTCGCCACAGGACTGGATGTTGCTCGGTTCCTACGAGAGATTTCGGCGCGACCTGCTGGAGCACCGACGGTTCGATATCGCTGCACGGTTGGGCCATTCGGCATTTCGATCGATCAAGGGTCACGTTGTCAAGGCGGCACTCACTGTGGTGAGTTCGGGGAAAGCTCCGCCCGATGGAGGATTCTGGGCGGTTTTAGTTCAGCTAACCGAAGGCGTGAGGGCGAAGGCCTCCGAACTGGCTCATGGGCCTATGGTGCGGACCACCCAGCCGATTCAGATGGCGAATCCAGATGCGAGGGTGACACTTACAACTATCGCTTCTCATGATCTGTTGAACGTCTATGCTGTCCCGTTAAAAGGTATAACGACGGGCGACGACCCGCGATTTAGGCGACGTTTTTGGGAGTGGCCTGTTGTTCCGTCTACGACGAAGCGAATTCAAAGTACTCCCCGGGCGGGAGAGCGATTCAGCGGGCTGGAGAGCGTGGTGATGTGGTCTGCGATGACCGATCCAATCCAGCCCGGGGTCGAGCTTCGTAATGTAGCCTACGAAGGCCTACCCGGTGTGGTGGTTCACCTGATGGCTCCCGACGTAGCGAGTCAGTCCTTAGGCCTTCTAAGCGACCAGAATGTGTCAGTGATTGTCCCAAAGGACTCCGCGTATCTGCCGCAACTGCTGGAATTCTGCTTGAGCGGCGAATTGGGCAGCAAAGTGGCCGAAATTGACGACTCAATGAAGGTTACAAATGCGACTCTTGGAAAAGTGGAGTTTCGTCCAGCAGAGCTCGCTGGTTTTCCTGATCCGGATCAACTATCAACTTCATCCGACCCTTCTCAGTGGCCTTTCGACGGCGGCATTCCAGAAGCGGTCGAACCTCTCCAGGTTGCGGTCGCGCGCCTCGTCAGCTACCGGTGGCCCGAACAAACGCCTGACGCCTTGGATCCACTGCGGGACAATGATGGCATTGTTGCTCTTCCTGCGGTTGCAGGTGAAGAGGGTGCCGTCACACGAGTGCGGAAGGTGCTGTCCACCGCATACGGTGCCGAGTGGTCGGCGGATCGTGAGCGAGACCTTGTCCTCGCCGCCGGGGTGGCCTCGGGCGACCTCGATGAGTGGTTGCGCAGGAAGTTCTTCGCCCAGCACATCAAGCTCTTCGACGAGCGGCCGTTCGTCTGGCATATCAGCGACGGGTGCGTGGGGGGCTTCTCGGCTTTGCTCGACTACCACCGTCTCGATCATGCGCTGCTCGGAAAGCTGATCTATGCCGTGTTGGGAAGCTGGATCGACAAGCAGCAGAACGACTTGGAGCTTGACCCGTCGGCCACTATCAGGCTCCACGCTGCGCAGGTCCTCAAGGCGAAGCTGGTCGCTATCCACGAAGGTCACCCTCCGTTCGACATCTATGTCCGATGGAAGCCGCTGGCGGAGCAGCCGATCGGCTGGTACCCGGACCTGAATGACGGTGTCCGTCTGAACATCAGACCGTTGGTCGAAGCACAGGTTCTGACTTCGAGGGTCAACGTCCGCTGGAACGTCGACAAGGGCAAGGACGCCGACGGCAGCGATCGCGTTAACGACCTTCACCCGGCACTGGAGGCGCGACAGGCAGCTCGCGGGAAACAGCCATGACGGTCACTGCATCCGCCCCTCACGCCGACACCTTGCTGGGGCACATTGTTGAGAGCATCCGGCGCTCAGCGGCCTACGATCCGGACCGTGAAACTGCGCCGGTCACGATCCTGTGGTCCGACCCGGAGCGGGTATGGGAATCGGTGATCCACCTACTACGGGACGAGCTGCCCGTGCTCACCCTGGGCGTTCGCGATATCGTGACAGCGACCGGGCCGGCGCTTTGGGTCCGTGCGGTTCTGGCCGTCGACGAACTTCCCGAAGCGCTCCGAGTGCCGGACCGGACACCTCGACCCTCCCCCGACCTGCCGTGGGTGCTTTACATGCCCGGCCACGATGCGCGCGATTTGGAGCCCGGAGATCACATTCCGGCGACGTTAGCTCCGCTGGTCGACATCGGGCTCCGGTCGACCCGGTGGGGTCGTGCTCGGGTGCCGTGGACGCCCTACGACTTCATCACCGCACGCGTGGGCGGCTCGCTGGAAATCCCGGACGACCAGGAGTCCAGGTCTGCTTTGGCGACGGTCCTTCCCGCGCTGATGGTGCGCCCTCTGGCAATCCTTCGCGGGCAACATCTCGATGCCGGATCACTGCACGAATTGGTTGTCCCTGACTCGCGGCGGCAGACCTTGGAATGGCTCAACGACCCGGGGGCCACGCGTTCCGCGCTCGGCAGCGGGTGGACGTCGTTCCGAGACCAGCTGAAGCAGAAGGGCGGGATCGATCCAGCCAAGAGCACCTCCGCCTCGGCGGCGGAGCAGCTGGCCGGCCGGCAGGGCTGGTGGGGGCGGGTATGGGACGACTTCACTTATGCCCCTGCGAAGTACCCCAATCTGCCGGGACTTCTCGACAAGGTCGGTGACGCTGCGGGGTTCTTCGCGGCGGAGCCGAGTTCTGCAGAGGTCTATCCGTCTTCGAATTTCGACCAGGAGGATGCGTTGCGGGCGGGTCTGCTCGCGCTCGACGGCCACCCACAACGGTTCAAGATCTCGATCGGCGCGCTCGAGGAACTACACTCGGTGCGGCGCGAGTATGTCTGGGCTTCCTTGGGAAGGTCGCCGTTGGCCCAGGCACTTGGACATCTTGCCCAGCTAGCGGCCTTAGCTCGCATGCCGGAAGGCATTAGCACGATCAACGACCAAGTCGAGTGGTACGCCAAGGATGGTTGGTGGCTCGACGATCTGGCCCTACGCGCTATCGCAGCGACGGCGCATGGATCTAACGATCGTGATGCGGTGCGACACGCACTGGTTGGCCTCTACGACACCTGGGTGGATGAGCTTGCCGGTCGCTTCCAGGAGCTGGCGGTGGCAGGTTATCCGGGGGAGCTAGGACTGGAAATCTCGGACGGCACCTGCGTCGTCTTCATCGACGCGCTGCGGATGGATCTCGGCCACCGGTTGCTGGACCTGCTGACGTCGGGCGGTTTCGCAGCATCGTTGCGCGGACGGCTGACCGCTTTCCCCACCGTTACGCCCACCGGCCAACCGTCGGTGGCTCCCATCGCGGTAGGTATGACAGCTGGACCCGACTTCAGTGCCGCGACGGTCGACGGTGTGGTCCTGAAGGGAGAAGGCCTCCGCAAGACACTCGCGGCTGCCCAGGTTCAGTTCCTTGCGGCAAGCGATGTCGGCGACCCAGCTGGACGCGCCTGGACCCAATCCAACAACCTCGACGCAATCGGCCACGTGAGCGACCACCAGCTTGCCGATCGCGCCGAAGTCGAACTCGCCGCGGTCGTGATGCGCGTCCGGCAGTTGCTGGATGCGGGGTGGAAGAAGATCGCGATCGTCACCGATCACGGGTTCCTCTTGCCGTCGGCTCCCTTGCGCAAGGTCGAATTGCCGCAGCACTTCACGGTAGGGGACGCCGCTCGCAAGCCCCGGGTCGCGCGCTTGAAGGCAGGACAGCACACCGACTTCCCCGAACTTCCTTGGACTGTCGATCCGGCGGTCACGATGGTCAGCCCACCCGGTTCCGCTGCCTTCGTCGCGGGCACGTTGTACGAGCACGGCGGACTAAGCGTGCAGGAGTGCGTCACCCCGGTCGTCACAGTGGTCGGCGGTCGACCCGCGGCCGAGGCTCGAATCGTCGGGTTCAAATGGATCGGTATGCGCGCGCGCATCGATGTGGAGACAGCCGCGCCGGTGGTCGTTCAGATCCGCCTCATCGCGGGCGATCCGAATTCCGTGCAGGTTGCGAAGACGATTGACGGCGATGCCGAGGTCAAGCTCCTGGTCGAGGACGATGCGCTGCTCGGAACCCACTGCGCTGTCGTCCTGGTCGACACCTCAGGCCAGATCCTAGCCCAGCACAGCAGCACCATCGGCGGTGCTAAATGACCGATGGGGTGGCTCTGGATGAGCTTGATGCGCTGGCAGCGACCTCGTTCGAGGGTTATGTCGTCCGCAAGGATCTGGCGCAGCAGTTCAAGGGCGCCTATCCCGTGCCGACCTACGTTGGCGAGTTTTTGCTCGGGAGGTATTGCGCCACGACAGATCCGGAGGAGATCGAGGAAGGTCTCGCGGTGGTCCGGCGACTTCTCGATGACCGGACAGTTCGGGCCGGCGATGAGGAACTCTTCAAATCCCGTGCCCGGGAGCGTGGGACGATCCGGCTCATCGACCTGGTGAAGGCGCGCCTGGACGCGAAGACCGATTCATACGTCGCCGAGTTGCCCAGCCTGCAGCTCAAGGATGTTCGGATCCGTGATGCATTGGTGAAGGACAATGAGCGCATGTTGACCGGCGGCTTCTACGCGGAGGTTGACATGGACTACGACGCGTCGATCGCGGAGGAGAAGAACGGTAGGCCGTTCGGCATTGCCAGCCTCCGACCTATCCAGCTGTCCACCCGCAGCGCCCTGGAGCATCTGGCGAAGGGTCGCGTCCGGTTCACTGTGTCCCAGTGGAAGCAGCTGCTGCTCCGATCGGTCGGAATTGAGCCAGCCCGGTTGACGGATCGACAGCAGGATGTGCTGCTGCTGCGGATGGTGCCGTTTGTCATGCGTAATTACAATATGGTCGAGCTCGGACCTCGAGGGACCGGCAAATCACACCTCTATCAACAAGTGTCGCCCTATGCCCACCTCATTTCCGGTGGCAAAGCAACCGTGGCGCGCATGTTTGTCAACAACGCTAGCGGACAGCGGGGTCTAGTGGCCCAGTACGACGTCGTTTGCTTCGACGAAGTGTCGGGCGTGTCCTTCGACCAGAAGGATGGGGTGAACATCATGAAGGGTTACATGGAGTCCGGGGAGTTCTCCCGGGGCCGAGAGTCGATCCGCGCCGACGGCTCCATTGTGCTTGTCGGCAACTTCGACGTGGACGTGGCACACCAGCAAAGGATCGGACACCTGCTCTCGCCGCTTCCGCCAGAGATGCGCGACGACACGGCATTCATGGACCGCTTGCACGCCTATCTGCCCGGTTGGGACGTGCCGAAGTTTGATCCGTCGTATTTCACCCATCACTTTGGCCTGGTCAGTGATTTCCTGTCCGAGTGCTGGACACGGCTGCGAAGCCAAAGTCGTCTCGCAGCGATCCAGGGCAGGGTGCACTTCACTGATGCGCTGTCCGGACGTGACCAGACGGCTGTGACCAAGACAATCGATGGACTGCTGAAGCTGCTGTATCCCGACGCCGAGAGCCAGGTCGCCGAAGCGGATCTTGAGTGGGCCACCCGGTTGGCGCTTGAGTGCCGGCGGCGGGTGAAGGAACAACAGAAACGGATCGGCGCAGCCGAGTTTCGCAACACTCAGTTCGGCTATCGAATCGGCGACGGGATCGAGCAGTTCGTCGCGACTCCCGAGTTGCAGAATCCCGAGACCATCTCGCTCGATCCGCTCCCGCCGGGACAGGTGTGGGCGATCTCGGAGGGCGACGGCGACGGCGGCCCCGGGCTATACCGGATCGAGGTCAGTGATACCCGCGGTAGCGGCATGCGGTTACTCAACCAGACAGCCCCGGCCGCGCTGCGGGAGAGCTTCCGCGTCGCCGAACAGAACTTGCTCGCCCGGTCCCGCGAGATTCTCGGCGACCGCGATCCGCGCGAACATGAGCTCACCGTGCAGGTTCGGGCCTTGGACGCCGCCAAGACCGGGCACGGGATCGGCGTCCCTATCCTCATGGCCCTCGCATCAGCGGTGCTGCAACGACCACTCAAGGGCGGGTTGATCGTGGTGGGAAACCTGAATCTCGGTGGAGCTACTGAGACGCTTCGCCACGCCCCCGGGCTGGCCGAGCTGGCAATGGAGAAAGGCGCGACGACCCTGCTGGTTCCGGTGCACGCCCGTCGTGCGCTGGTCGATGTCTCGGACGACGTAGCCACCAAGGTTTCGTTTCTCTACTACAACGATGGCGCGGACGCGCTCGTCAAGGCATTGGAAGATTAATGTCGCGTGTTGCAACTGAATTCGCTGTGGGGTTTCACCAGATGGCTATTTCGACTGCTGCTACCCCGTTCACACCGACGGGTGAAGCGGCATATCCTCGTCGACAACTAGGCACCACAACCCCCAACGTTAAGGGGCTCACAGCTGCCATCGGCGTGTTGATCGACGGCTGTAAATAACCACTGCCACCCGATCATCTGGACCGAAATAGCCTCGAAAATTCCCGCTCAAGCCCGCTTTGAGAAGACTTGAAGCATGCATACTAGGTCTGTGTAGGTAGCAACTGCGAAAGCGAGGGTTGCCAGTTGTATTGAATCGCTACGAGTTCCTCAGGGTCGGGGTACCATTTAAATATGCGCAGTTCTCCTGAGCCGTCGACTACGATTCCTTCTAAGTCGAGCCGGACGTTGGCTAAGATCCCCAGGACGCACTCATTCGGGTGCTCGCGTGCCCATGCAACTTCATTACGCGTAACGATCACTGATTCACCTTGTGATGTTGTTCCCTTGGCCTCCAAGTAGGTAACAGCGTCTCCTTTGATTGCGCGTGCATCGTACGGATGTCCGACGCGAGTGTCGACAACTTCCCAGCCCCTGGCTCGGTATTCGTCCATGAGTCGCTCCTGCGCCGCATCTTCGATGTTCTTTCGCCGCTGAGCATCCAGAAGCGGCGCCTGCCCGGTCGTGAAGCCAGCGTCCGAAGAGCTGGACGCGATGGCAGCGGTCAGTCGAGATGCGATTGAACGTCCGAGCGGGGTGAGCGTCCATTGACCACGTAGCGTTGTCCCTGCCTCAAATGGAGCGAGCAGCCCGGCCCTGACCATGCTGTCCCGCTCCCAAGCCGTTTGGTTCTCCCACTTTGCCTCGTTGCGCGTCGGCTGACTCTGCCGGTCCTCGCCTGTGAACGTTGAGCCGAAGTGCTCGTCCATCCAGTTCAATGCCGAACGCTTCGATGCGCTACCTCCCAGCGCTTCGAGCGCGAGCAACAGGTAGTCATGAAGGACGCGTTGAGGTGTGATCGCCACATCGCTACTGTTGCACGCTTTTGCCTACGGATCCTGCCGGACAGCCATCGACACCTGCGCGCCGCCCAGCTGCGCGACGTCCACGACCGCACGGGCATAGAACGCCGAGTCCGCCCGCGGCGGCAACCGACTGAACGCGTGTTTACTGCGCAGGCGTTGCACCCGTGGCCCGTCATTTCATCACCTCGACCGGGAACGCCGCACTGCCAGGTTGCAGGAACAGAAGGACACCGCGGACCGATGCACCTGAACCTGCGGCCACCGCTCTGCAGTACGCGTCGATCTGGGGCCGGTAGTAGGTGGTCCGCCGTCCAATCCCTCCTGTAGGAATTTCGTCCGTCTTGTAGTCGACAACCACTACTGACCCGTCGTCCTCGCGGTACACCAGGTCGATGAAACCCTCAAGGATGACGCCATCGGGCTGCTTGGTGGCGACATAGGACTCCCGCCAGTGCTGACGCTCGACGGCCCTGGTCACGATGGGCGAGCTGAGCGCCGAGCGCACCAGTCCGCTCACCACCTCTGCCAGCTCAACCACACCCTCGGCAACACACTGCGCACTGACTGCCTCGGCCAGCCCTTCGCCGGTGGCGAGATTGATCTGCTGAAGCACAGCGTGCACGGCGCGCCCGACTGCAGTGCCGTACCGGCCTTTCGACCACGGCGGAAGTTCGACGTCGCGGGGGCCTTTCGCAGCGCCCGGATGCGCAGGCTCGTCAACCGGCGGAGGGTCAGCACCGGTCCGTTGAGCCGAACGGCCGGCCGGGTCGGTGCCCTCCAACCCGGACGCGTTGATGACCGAAGATGCCCGGGTCGAAGCCTGGATCTCGTCGAGCTCGGCCTCCCACTCGCCAAAGTCCGGAGGCGGGAGCAGTTCGAAGGAAGCCGGTCGCGGCGGCTCAGGGGTGACTGCCAAGAATCCGACCGAATCTGAGGCTTGCCCAGCTCCGCCGTCAGCCAGGACCCTCGCGCTGGTCTGGACAGCGGTGGGGTTGCGATGCAACGACACGACCAAGTGGTCTCGAGCCCTCGTCGCTGCCACGTAGAGCAGACGAATGCGCTCGTACTGATCCATCTGCTCATCCAGGGGTTGGACATTCTGGAAGTCGTTGGTCTGCACCAGCTTGTTCAGCTTGACCTCCCAACCTCCGTCACGGGGCCAGATCACTTCCACACCGGATCGATTGCGTGGCGCCGAGGTCATCCCGGCCATCACCACCATCCCGAACTCAAGGCCCTTGGCGGAGTGCACCGTCATGATCCGCACCGCATCGACGTCAAGCTCCGGTAGGACGGCCTCAGCAACACGGGCCGTCTCATCGCCTTGTCTGGCCGCCCACGCGAGATAGGCCCGGAGCCCGCCGTGCTGAGCTTCCGACCACGCTCGAGCATGGTCGACAACGAACCGGAGGCGCCGCCAGACGTCGCGAGCTCGGGCTTCGGTGGCTGCTACCTCGAGCATTCGACCGTCGGATACGATGGCGGCCAGGAGTTCGCTGGGCGGCATCCAGCGGCTGCGCCAGTACAGGTGCCCCAGGTAGGACATGGCGACGCCCACCGGATGGTTGGCGAGCTCATTCGGGACGGTAGCCAGGATGTTGAACGATCCACCGGCCTGCTTCCACGTCCACAGGTCGTCGTCGCCGCAGCCGAAGAGCGGCGAACGCAGAGCGGTGACGCACGAGAGCAGGTCGGTCGGATCGGCCAAGGTTCTGGCTGCCGCCATCAGGGAACGTATCTCGGCAGCCTGATAGACCAAGGAACTGGACTCCGCCCGGTAAGGGACACCTGCGAGATCGAGTGCCTCCTGCAGGAAGGGCAACGCGATGCGCGTGGGCAGCAGGATCGCGACGTCCGATCGTCGAATCGGCCGCCATTCCTCGGTGGCGGGGTCCATCACT
This sequence comes from Nakamurella sp. UYEF19, assembly GCF_040546275.1. Classification (NCBI taxonomy): domain Bacteria; kingdom Bacillati; phylum Actinomycetota; class Actinomycetes; order Nakamurellales; family Nakamurellaceae; genus Nakamurella; species Nakamurella sp. UYEF19. The sequence goes on from NZ_JBEPNO010000037.1 coordinate 23,831, forward strand.
GTCCACGCCTCTGCGAGAGCTTGGCCCACCACCGCGGCCACATCCGCTGCCTCCGCCTCGCGAAGCGCGTCTGCAGTGAGCTTCACGGCATGCTCCTCGAGCCCGAGGATCGTCACCGCATCGCCATGGCCGACCGCTGTCCGGTGGGTGGAAAGCGGCTGGTAGGCCGGTTGAGCATCCTCCACCGACGTGATCAGCGTGCCGAAGACCTCGTTGACCCAGTCGAGCACCGGAGCGACCGTGCGGAAGTTGGTGGTGAGCGCGACGGTATCCCCGACTTGTTCCTGTGCGGCGAGGTAAGTGCGGATGTCGGCGCGGCGGAACCGGTAGATGGACTGCTTCGGATCGCCGACGACGAACAACGAGCCGGCGGGGACCTCAACATCGCGCCAGTCGTCGTCCCCACCGTTCGCGCCCGCCGCAATCCGAACAGCCAGCTCGATCTGAATCGGGTCTGTGTCCTGGAATTCGTCGAGGAGCAACCGTTGGTACTGATGGTGCAGTGACTCGCGGACGTCGCTGTTGTTGCGTAGCAACCGACGAGTGAGCACCAGCAGGTCGTGAAACTGCAGCCGGCCATCTGCGGCGCGCTCGGCGGCGGACCGAAGGACCTGTTCGGCGATCCATCGCGCCAACGGACGCAATGTCGCATTTGTAAAGGATGCCAGTGCGTCAGCCATGCGACTCGTCAAATCGGTACATTCGATTTTCAGACCAGCCAGATCGGGCCAGGACGCTTTGCGCCCGACGTTCAGCTTGATCTTCGGTGCTGCGAGCAGGACGTCGACCAGATCTCGAGCTGTGTCGGCTGAACGAGCGGCGGCAGCCCAATCCCCAAGGTTGGCAAGTGACGGCAGAAATTTGTCGCCGGCGTCCGTGCATTCGTTGGAGCGCAGCGCCAGCCGGGCGGCTTCGTCGGCGAGCCCACTCAGGTCCGGAAGCGGCGTTGGCGTCGGCGCTACACCGATGACACGGTCTTCGACCAGATCCCAGTCGGATCCGAAGGCCTTGGCCAAGGAACGGAGCTGTTCGAGATTTGTGCCGCACGCCATCGCCAGGAGCAGCTGCTCCGATAGCTCGGCATCATCAAGCAACTCGCGCTGCAGCACCGACCAACTCTCGTCGAATGCAACGGATGTGCCAACCTCGTCAAGAACCTCGATCAAGGGCGGCAGTCCGGCTTCGATCGGGTAGGTGGTCAAGATGCGCTGAGCGAACGAGTGCAGGGTGCCGATGGCTGCCGAATCCAGATCCGACAGCGCTTGCTCGGCGGTTAACCTCTTAGCTGAGTCTGGATCGTCTCGCCAGGCCACTTCGAACTTGGCTCGCAGCCGATCGCGCAGCTCGGCGCCTGCTTTTTCGGTAAATGTCACCGCTGCGATGCCGGACAACGGGATGCGATCTCGCAGGACAAGCGTGGTCACCCGTCCGACCAGAGACTGGGTCTTGCCGGAGCCGGCGCCTGCGTCGACAAACAGGGTCGCGTCCGTGCGGTCGCGGATGCTGGTCCGGGCGTCGCTGTCGCCCAGAGGTTGGCTGGTCTGGCTCACGCGGTCACCTCCGGGTCGATCAGTTGCAGCAGGTCAGCGAGGATGGTGCTGCCCCGCTTTCGTTCCCAGCTTTCACGCACCTCACCGTGCCCGATACCGTCGGGATTGCAGTAGTGGCACTGCACCCATGAGAAGTCCGCCTGCTCCGGAGCCTTGGCCGGAAACAGTCCGCCGGCTATGCCATCGACCAGAACTTCCAAGGTCTTTGCGTACCGGCTCTCGGTTGCGGAGGTCAGTTCAATCACAATTCGTCTGGGTACACCGTTTGCACCACGTCCCTTCCGCACGAACCAGTACTGGGCGCTGACCGGTGAGTCACCCAACGACTGGCGGGCGGCATGCGCGTAGACGGGCAGCTGCAGAAGGGTGCCGCCGGCGACCGGGTCCTTCTCCAGCACGCTGAACTTCTGAGGGCTTCCGGTCTTGATGTCGGTGACAAGCAAGGTCCCGTCGCGGGCGCGGTCCACCTTGTCCGCGCTACCACGCATCCTGACGACCCGTCCAGAGGGAAGGGCGACTTCGACAGCCGGGTGCCCGTCCGACCCGAAGGTGAGCTCGGTCGTCAACACCTCGGCTTCGCGCCCTTGGCGCCATTCGTTGTCGTCTCTGAGCATCCGGGCCAGATCTGACAGAATCCGCACTCTCTCGGCCGCCCACAGCATGGGATGTCCGGTCAATCCGCGGGTTTCGAAGTCGCTCGCCTTCCTCGAGGCAATCTCGACAAGCTCTGCCCGTTGCTTCTCCGTCCACGGCACCCCGAACGACGGCAACGAGTGCGCCTGCCCGCGGACGAACTCATCTATCGACTGATGGATAAGGTTGCCAATGTCGAGAGGGCTGATGGTGATGAGCTCTTCGGGTTGTTCAAGTGGTTCCACCCGTAGAAGCCGCTTCATGAAGTACCCGTGCGGGCAGACTGCGTAGGACTCCAGTTGGGTAGGGGACACCAGTCGATCCGCAGCGGTGAAGTCCGGCAGTCCCGCGCTCCCGGTCAGGTTTCCGTCAAAGCGGGTGAAGTCCGGGCTCTGGCGCTGTTCGATCAGGGAAGCCGCTGCGTAGACCCGCTGGTCGCGGAGGATCCCGACGCCGGCGGCACGGATTCGCCACTCCTGGGCGGTCGCCAATCGGGTGGTCCTCAGTAGCGAACCTGCGAACGACGGCGAGCCGACTATTGCTGCTGATTGGCCGGTCTCCCACTGGGTTGCGGCAAGTTTCTCGACGCCGGACAGCTGACGCAGGCTTGGCAGCAGCCATCGGCTGGGTAGTCGCAGGGTGCTGCGCCGCAGGTCACCCCGCGGGAAGGTGGCCACCACCTGTGGTGCCGCGGCGAACGCGGCCAGTAGCTGGCGAAGTTGTTGTCCTACTCGGTCTTTGCTGCCGGAGAGTTGCGGAACCGCATCACGGACTCCATCGGGCAGGAGGGCGTCGACATGGCTGCGACCAGGGTAGGTGTCCTCGGCGAGGCCAACTACGTAGACGACGTCGAGATCCAAACCCACCGCCGCCGAGACCGGACCGACGAAAACCCCTTCGCCGAACCGGCCCACCCGTGGCCGAGCCGACTGGAGTTCATGCGAGAGCAACTCGGCCAATCGCGGCAGATCAGCGCTTGACTCGACAATCGCCAATGTTGACATGGCGCGAATCGCCTGCTCGATGGCGACGGCGGAGTACTGCTCGTCCGGCGGGATGTTCGAGAGGTCTGACGGCTCGCCGTAGAGGTCATGGAACAGGTCGAGCGCCCAGGCCGCCAGCGCCGGCCAAGTGGTCTGGGCGAGACCCTGCTCGAGGCGAGAGCGCAGGCTCAGTACGAACGAGCGCATGCCGTCGGCCGAATCGATTTGTCGGGTCGCCTCGTCGATGCGGCTGGGGATCGGATCCTCGCGCGCCTGCTCGGTCGCGATCATGGCCTCTTGGAGGTCGCTGTAGGCAGTGAGACGGTGATCCCAATCCTCACCGCTGACGACTGCAGCGAATCTCGACACCCGCTCCCACCGAGAGATCGGCAACATGCCGGTTCCGGCGGGGTTGCGGACCGGAGCCTCGGCCAAGGCGCGAAACAGCTCGGGCCGTCGGAGCTCAAGCCCCAAGCCCAAGATCCCGAGGAAGCCTCGCGAGATGGCTCGCTCATCCACAGCTCGCGTGCCGGGCCCGTTGACGAGCAGGCCCGCGGCGCCAAGCTGCTCGTGCAGCTGTCGTGCGTACGGGATCGCCCTTCCGTAGAGCACGGCAATACGCTGGGGCGCCGTCGTTGTCAGCGAATCGATGAGCTTTCGAACGACGACTCGCACTTCGTCGTCCGAATCGGAGGCGTGACGAATCGCGGTGGCTGTCGGCGCTGTTGGAGCCGTCGAACCCGTATGAAATCCGAGTGCTTCAAGCGTGTGCAGCACTGCCGCATCGGCCGTCGCCTCGCCCGCGAAACCGGCGAGGACGGTCAAGCCGAGTCTCTCTGCCAGCTCTCGGGCCAAGCCAATCTCGGCGTTCGACAACTCCTGCGGCAGGTAGAGGACCAGCGAGCCCAGCTCGGTACTGGGACGGTCCCTGATCCGCTGCGCGGCGGTGTGAAGTAGCTCCACCTCGTCGTAGCAGGTCGCTTCGACTGCGGAAGCCACGGCGAGATGGAGGTCGATCAGGTTGTGCTGCAGAGCCCCACTGGCCGCGACCGCCTCCAATGCGTCGCGATCCAGGTTGCGGAGGTCTCGATGCGCCTCTGTCAGCGCCCTGATGGTGGCCGCATGGTCCTTGACGCCGGCAAACAGGCCCGGGTTGTCGTTGAGTGCTGTCCGCCAGGCCGCGGCGACCAACGCTCGAGTGGCCGGAACCCGGGGACTGAGGCTCGCAGCCGCTAACTGCTCGGCAAGCCGGGGGAGAGTGCTGATCCACAGGCCCGCGATACCCGTCGCGCCCGGCGTCACGCCCGTAGCGAGCGCTCGACGGGCGGTGATGCCGGCGATCTCGTTGGGCACCAGCAGGGTGACGGGTGCCATGGGGTCGGCTGATTTCAGCTCGGCCATCAGAGATCGCAGCGCCGCGATTGCCGGCGCGCCGTAGGCGGTAGTGATCAGCCGGCTCTTGCTGAGGCTCATCCGGAGCCACCTCCGACAGGTTCGCCTCTACTTGGCGCCCGAAGGTCGAGCCGCAGCTTATCGACCTGCCCGTTCGAGCTGGTCATCGCCAGCAACTCAACCAAGTCCTCCTGACGCGCTTGCCCAAACGTCATTCGGTAGAGCGCGAGGTCGCGCTTGATGCGGCGCAGCTTCCCGATGTCTGAGCTGAGCGGGAATGGCATCAGTTGCCGGACGACTGCGGCGTCGCCTGGGTACATCCAGTCCGGCACCAGCCCGCCCTGCAGGTCGATATCCTCTGCGGCGATCCGATAGGCGGAAGCCCAGGGACTCTCACTGCGGTCCGCCAGGATGCGACGGTGGTGAGCAGCCACCACATTCTTGCGGAGAGCGTGCCCGCGATAGCGGTTCACGCGGCCTTCCCGCTGTTCGAAGTCCACAGGGTTGGCAGGGACGTTCCAGTGGACGAGGTGGTGGCACCACCAGTGGAAGTCGATTCCCTCTTGGCCGACACTGGTCGACGTGAGGACGAACGGCCAGAACGGACTGTTGAAGGCGCCGCGGACCTCCGCCGGCCGGGCGTTCTTCTCTTCCTGCCGTCCCGAGCCGTACCTCACGGCGAACCGGGCTTGAAATGGGATCCGTGTCTCTGGCGACGTGGGGTCGAATGCCTGGTAGGCGGCCGATCGCAGGGACAGAGCCGACACAGCGGCGCTTGCGAGAGTGAACAAGCTGGCGTCATCGATGACCCCGGTGCCCTCCGCCGGCATGAGGTGGAACAGGTACTCATCGAGCACCGACTGCAGGTTCCCAGCCGCGCAATAGAGCAGCACCTTCTGCCAGTACGGGATCTTCGCCTCCGGATACAGAAAGTCCAGCAGGACAATCGATTCCCAGCGGCTGAACAAGGATCGAAGACCGGAAGCCAGTACAGCCGCGGCTTTCCAACGGCCGAGGTCCGTGACTGGTCCGTCGGTGCCAGCGAGTCGCCCGAGCGCCCGCCACGCGCAGTTGGCCGGCGAGAAGAGCGCGAGACGAGCCAGCACCTCCGCAAGATCTGGCGGACAAGCAGTCCGGTCTGGCGGTGCATCGGTAGCGGTGAAGGCGAGGGCGACGTGAGCGGCCAGTGCAGTCGAGTCGTCTTCCGCGTCTGGATCTCGTTGAGATCCGCCCAGAGCGGCCACCAAGTCGGCCTGTCGGAGAACGTCGAGACGCCCTGGAAAAGAGTCAGATCGCCCCACACTTCTGGTCCAGTACCAGAGGTCGGACGCGCTGGCATTGCTGGTATCTCCGGTCGGTAGAGAGGCAGACAGACGCCCGGCAAGATCGGACACCACCGAGTTCTCATCCAGGGCGACGCCGAACCTCTTCGCGTAGCCCCACGGGTCGCCAAGCTCAGCGAGACCGGGCATCGGCCAGAACAGGGCAAGCGAAGTCATCGACGCTGGGCGACCTGCGTCGACGCGGTACGTCAGGCGGGTGGCTATCCGACGGCGTGCCTCCGGCGTGTTGAGTTCCAGCCGGTCGCTCAGAGCCGAGATTTTTCGGTCGGCTTCATAGCTCAACAGCGCTGAGACCGCGGTGGGGGTGGCGGTCCACGACGAGAACACCAGCCGTTTCGTGATGTCGGCCATTTCCGGACCTGCGTACGGGCCACTCGCCCTGAGGTAGGGAAGCGAGGCCGGCATCCAAAGGAGCTGTTCCCAACCTGCGCCGACGGTGTCCTTGGCCAGAGCGCGCAGCCTGGCGTTTCCGAAGTCGACCTGCTCAAAGTTGGTGATCTCGCCGGCGTCGAGACTGCGCTGCTGGTCCAGTAGGGCCCCGATACGTAAGGACTCACGCGGATTATCCAGTCCTGCAAGGACTTTGTCGCGGATCTGGTAGCCATCCATGAAGTTGATGAAGTATGGCGACGACTTCCAGTACTCTACCGGCGCCTGGCTATCGACGCCCTCGGCGAGCTCCTGGATGCGGACGAAATCAACGATCTCGGCGGGCTGGATCGGTCCGGCCTCCGTGATGACCTCGCGGATGTGCGTGATTCCTGTCAGCTCCGGCCGTTCCGCGCGCGACATGACGGTCAGCAACTTGTCCTGGAGCCCGTCGACGAGGACCGGGCTCAGGTCGCCCGAGATCATCGACTCCCGGAAGGAGTCAAGACTGCTCGCGATGTCCGCGGTCGAGGTGGTCGGACAACCCTGACACAGGAAATCGATGGTCTTCAGGAAGTCGGCGCGGTGGTTCTCGCCGGCTGCTGCCTCCTCGGCATAGGTGAACGGCTTGTAGGGAGTTGCTGACAGCAGAAGGACCCGGGCGTCCCGATGGCTGAACAGCTGATCGGCCATTTCGCCGGCCTCGGTCCCTGGATCAAGGAGTTCCCGGAACCGCTGGAACTCGTCCAGGATCACCAGGTCGGGCTCAAGAGAGTCCACACTCACCCGGGCAAGGACATTCCGCATTCTGGAAATGATTCCGGGTATCTGTTCGCTAGCGGATTTGGACAGCGCAGAGCGGCCAATAGTGTCCTCGAGCAACATTTCAAACTGCTTCAGCAGCGGTGCTGCTCCGGCGATGGGTTTTTTGATTTCAGTGAGGAATGGGACCGAGATTGCCTCATCGATACCGGTGGTGAGCTGACCCTTCAACATGCTGACTTCGTCAGCGAACCGCTCCCGAAGCTTGACTCCGCCCTGGAGAAGTCGTTGAGCTGCAGTCTGTCGAGCCCCACGAAGATCCAGCGCTTGGTCCAGAAGCAGCATCAACAGGGCGCGCTCCTGCACCAGCCCGGTGCTTTGGCCCTTGTTGAACGAGGTGCCCGGGGTGAACGAAATCAACTTGATCGGTTTCAGGAAGCGTCCGTCGTTCTCGCGGAGGTACTGCATGTTGGTTGCCAACATGGTCAGCCGACTGGTCAGCGTCTGGGCCCGGTCTCCAGTCACCCTCATCCGGCCGATGTTCTGTCGAGCCAGATCGAGATTCGAGCAGACATAGACGATGTCGATGCGGTCGACTGTTGGATCGTCTTGCAGCTTTTCGATAGTTCTGGCGATCACGCCCCGCGCCACCAGGCTCTTTCCAAGGCCGGTCTCGTCGGCTACCAGGAACCGTCTGGTCGGATTCTTGCCGTACATCCGGCCGACGACATGTTCGACGGTATCGCGTTGAAAGTTTTTAAGGCCAGCCAGGATTGGTTCTGCCTCGAAGCGTTCTGGGCTCACGGCGCGTCCTTCGCCAACATGTCTCTCGCCGCTCTGACGGCGGGCCAAAGCTCGGCGAGCCCGGGAGGCAGGACGTGTCGCCGTTCCGGATCGTTCTGCAGGTTCAGGATCAGGGCGTCGAGGTCGTCCAAGGCTCGAGGGTTCACGGCCATCGCTCGGAGCACGCTCTCCAAGATTCCTCCACTGCTCGATGCGAAGGATCCTCCTCCGTCGCCCTCGCCGAGCATCCAACCGGACGCGGAGGGGTCGTTGAGACTGAGCAGCATTCGCAGGAACTGGAGAAACTTCTCGGGCGTATCCAGCTGACGCGCGAGGATCTCGTCCAGTCGACCATGTGGGTCGCCGATCAAGGTCGCCGGAATGACGGCACCGCCGACCAGCCCCTCGGGCGAAGTGACCCGCAAGACCAGAAATGCTGAGATGTCGGCGAGTTCGACCTCGGTGTAGAGGAGGTGCTCGTTGCCGGCCAGGTCACAGCTATACCCGGGTCGCGTCAGCAGCTCGAGACTTCCCCAGTACCCGTCCGGCAGGTTTGCCAGTGAAGCGGTGCGAGCGGTCAGCTCGTAGCGGTTGGCCTCGCCGGCTTTTACGTGGATCTGCCAGTCCAAGGACGCGATACCGCGCACAATTTCATCGAGGCGCCGCTGAGCCTCGTCGTTGGCGTCAGGCGCGCGCCCACCCGGTGGGTCATAGTCCTGCAGCAGGTGGCCGAGCCCCTCGGCGCCCAGAAGAGCGTCGACACCGAACGTCTTCCATCGGCCCACGAACTCGACCAGGATCTCGACGTTGCCTCCGAACGCAAATTCCGTCGCATTGGCAGAGCCGATGAAGAGGTGTGCCTGGTTCGCACGCTCGACCGCGTAAATTTTGGCGTGCAGGCCGGACAGAAGGCCGGTACGCCCTTCATTTTCGTCCTCCGGGTCATCGACGTTCAAGTCGGCGTTGGGATCGAAGATAGTCCTCCGACTCGCGCGCTTCAGGCTCTCTTCGGTCAGCCCTTCCAGTGACTCAACCCGTGACACCAACGTCAGGTCACGCGTGGTGGGGGCAACGATGGCAAGCCCGTTGTCGGTGAGGAACGGCGACACCACGAGGTGCCGCGATCCTGTGAAGTCGACTGCGGGTTGCGTACCCGGGAGGCCCCAGACGTGGAACATCATGTCGGTAGCGTCCGCGGGTAGTTCCCAGTTGACCCGTCGGAGGTCCTCGGCGAACTCACGAATCCGGGCAGACCTGCCGGCCGGGAGGGTCGTCGTGGTGAGTCCTGGCAACGATCTGAGGAGTTCTACCAGCGGCCTGTTGGCAGCTTGCGGCCGCGTTCCGGCATCGCCGTCGACGCTCACCACCGCGTCCCAGCAGGCATCGGGCGTCAGGTTTCTGCTCTGAATCAAGAGGCGATACTTGACATCGCTCCCGTTGCGGTACTTCAGGAACCATACTTTGGGGTGGAAGAGGTGGCCGGGTCGCGTTGCACGTACGGTGTGCACCATCGGCTCCAGGAACGCCATCAGAGCGGAAGCTTGCTGCGGAACCGTGATGCAGCCGGCTTGGCAGAATAGATCCACCTGCTCCGATGCTTTTCGAACGGTCGCGAGGATCGCCATCGGGTTCTTGGTCGTGGAGAGAGCGCCGGCTGCGAAGGCCAAAGGCGGGATCAGCGCGGACGCCAAGTCAAGGGTGAAGGTAGTGCCCACAGCGTGTTCGAGTTCGTAGTCGACTGGCGGGCGGAGTTGGTCGAGCAGGACGGCCCGCGAGTCAGGTGCCAGCACGCGCAAGGCCCTCCTTGATGTCGGTGACCAGGCGCTTGACCAGGGGCCAGCGGAACACCAAGCGCCCTTGGCCCGACGCACCTTGCCATCGGGCCAACATCCGCTCGTTGGTGAGTCTGGACTGGTTGCCCTTCTTCATCGACTCTCTTGCGGCGATCATCGACCTCAGGCCTGGGTCGTTTGCAGCATCATCGGCGCGCCCACTGACCACGGCCTGGATCCACTGGTCGACGAACTGTCTTGTGGGGGCACCGATCCTCGGCGCGAGGTCGTAGGCCATCCGCCACATCTTCTTCGTGCTCCACCGGTAGAGCTGATCGGATGATTCTTGACGGTCAGAGGCCCAACGCTTCAGTTGGTCGGCGTAGTAGGACGTCGGTTCTACGAGGGACGTGAACTTCCTTTCCTCGTAGCGTTCGGCGACCAGCAGGGTGTAGAGGAGAGCAGCACCCTCCATCGCGAGGGAGAACATCTCGGCATGGTGAACGATCGACGTGGTGTCTGAATCGCCGTCAGTACAGGCAGGCTCGTTCCACGGTGCCGTCGAATCCGCACTGAGCGTGGCATCGGACCGGAGGAGGTGGGTTAGGACGGATCCTGGCGCGGCAAGCATGATCCGATCACGCAGCCAGCTCGCTTCCTCGGCCGTGAGGTCAAAGCCACCCTCGACTTCCTGTGGGAAGGTCGGCGGTGGCGCCGGTAACGTCGGCGACCAGTCGCCCACGATTCGGTCGACAAGTTCGTCTGCGCCGGTCACCAGCCTTGCCGGCGAGCCGATCTGATCCAGCGATAAGGGGCTGGTCAGGATGCCGTAGCGCACCAACGCCGACCAGTAGATTGCCGACGGTAGCGTCTTGACATTGACGCCGGCCTGCCTCCCGATGAGGCCTTCGCTCTGGTTGGCAAGCTTCATCGTCGTGATGAACCGACGCTCCTGGGCCTCCCCGCGTCTGCGGACCGTGCCCTTGGCTGATGACTTGGCCGATCGCTCGTAGATCCAGGGCACGAAGAGTAGGTAGCGCGCACGGGTCTGGATGGTGGAGGTCCCGGGAAACATGCAATCGCTGAACGCGTCTCGAATTTGGCCGATCCCCAACTCGTCCAGGGTGCCCTTGTCCGCGAAGAGGGCCACGATCTCCCGCACCCGTCGCTGCTCGTCCGGGGACGTGTCCATCCAGGCGATCAGTGACACCGTCCCACCCCTCTTGCGTCCGACGTTGGTCGCAGGACGTACACCCCCGGCCACAGACCGTCAGTATTGTCATGGGCCGACTGGGTGCCAAGAGGTGGGGTCGGGCGTCACCCGATCGAGTGGGTGGCAGCCAGTCAAGACGCCTAACTGTGGATCCCTTCGCGTGTCGGCCAAGAATGGAATACGATGTCCTGGTCGATGGGCAGCTCCTGCTATAAGTCGGCCATTCGAACATCCGTTGACGCGGTCGACCTAATTATGGGTATAGTTTAGGACAAGACTCAACTACTACGGGAAAGGATCAAGCAATTGTCCTATGACGAGGAGACGGGGTACCGAGAAGTCTCTATAGCTGCGGTAGCCGATTTCGCCATAAAATTCGTCGCCGGTGAATATTCTGCTATTCGTCAGGATATTCCGAAGCCAGGGTTTGGTACTGTCATCGTGCGTAATTCAGAGAAAAAAGCATATCGCGACAATACCGGGTCCGTTTGGTACTTTTCAGGTAGGTGCCAATGTGAAAAAGCGGGCTCGGTCGATTGTGGCAGCCTCGTTCCAGGCGGAAGATCCTAAGCCCGGCGGCGTCTTATGAAAGCAGGTGGGTGACGCTTTGGCGCGAGGCATCGCTCCGGCTCAGATCGCGTTGACCCTATCTCGTGCGGGTTTGGAGGCGCTGGATCCCTATCCGGGGAGCTCAACACCATGGCGGTGCCGCTGCTTGACGTGTGGTGAGGAAGTGACCCCAACGTGGTCAAATCTCCAGCGTGGCCAGGGCGGATGCCGGTACTGCGCTGGCTCTGACTTGCCACCGGCAGCTCTACTTCGAGTGATGTTGGATGCCGGCGCCAACCCCGTGGAGCCCTACCCCGGCCGGAACAACCTGCCGTGGCCAGCTCGATGTATGGTATGCGGTCGCGATGTTGCACCGGTCTATTCGAATGTTCAGCGCGGCCAGGGACCTTGCAAATATTGTGCAAGGCGGGGTGTGGTGCCGGACGAGGCTGAACAACTCATGCGCAAAGCGGGACTGCAACCGCTGGAATCTTACCCGGGTTCGGGAAGTTCGTGGCGCTGTGTCTGCACCCGATGCGGAACGGAGAATAGACCCCGATACGCTAATATAAGGTCCGGTCACGGCGGATGCGGGACCTGTGCGGGTAAAGTCGCAAACATAGAGGCCGTGGTCTCCGAGATGAAACGGGCTGCCGTCACCCCGCTCGAGGCCTACCCCGGCGCCAACCAGCCCTGGTTGTGCCGGTGCGACCGGTGCCAACGTCTGGTGACACCGCGACTGGGTAACGTGCGGCTGGGTCAAGGTGCCTGCAAATTTTGCGGCCACGTCGGAGTCGACCCAGACGAGGCCGCCCGTCGGATGCTTGAGATCCAGCTCCTCCCGCTGGTCCCCTACCCAGGAAGCGGTGAGCCCTGGCGGTGTGAATGTATCCGGTGCGGCAATATGGTCGAGCCCCGGCGGGACGACATTCACAGTGGTGGCGGTGGTTGTCAGTTTTGCGCACCGAACGCACCGATCGACCCTGCCACGGCGATGCAGGTGATGCACAACAATGGGCTGGTCACACTGGATCCATACCCGGGGGCGGGACGGCCCTGGCGCTGCCGGTGCGAGACATGCGGCCGGACGGTGACCCCGTCCTTCGCATCGGTGCGGGTGGGTCTGCGCCATGCCGATACTGCTCCGGCCAGACAGTCGATCCTGCGGACGCAGTCCGGATCATGGCCGTCGCGGGATTACGCCCGTTTGAGCCGTACCCCGGTTCTGCAGTGCCGTGGCGAAGCCATTGCGAGGTCTGCCGTAATGAGGTGACGCCGAGATGGACTAACGTCCGCTACCGGGGCAGAGGTTGCATTTTCTGCGCGGCGTGGGGGACTGATTACAGCGCCCCCACGGTCCTGTACCTCATCGAAAACACTGCGAGGCGGGTACGCAAGATTGGTATCGCCCCGGAATCAGCACCACTCGGCTTGCTGTTTGGGGCCGACGCGGCTGGCAGGTTTCGAAAACTTGGGATTTCGTCACCGGTGCTGCCGCCTACCGCGTCGAACAGGTCGTCATTATTTGGTGGCGACGCACCCTCGTTCTACCGTCGAAACTCATTGACGAGGATGGCTGGACCGAGACTGTTGACGCTGACTCGGTCACGGCAGAGAACGTCGTGAGTTACGTGACCAGCTTGCTTCTCAGCGAGGGTCCGAAACGGTAGCCAATGATGAGGAGCCGACAGGTGCTGTTTGAGCCGCCCTGAGGGTTCTCAATGAACCGCCTCTGGAAATCGCACTGGATAAGTCTGGAAATGTGCTCAGTCTTGATCATCCTCAGTTGCCGGGCTGGGACCCGATGGGGGCGCCGCGCCAACGCTCCTGGTCAGCCTGATCAGATCACGGACTTCGCCGGCGGTGGGCTGAAGTTCGTAAGAGTGGTGATGACAGCTGTCGCTTGCCAGCGTGATAGGACCACCGCGTTGCCACGAGCATGGGACCACCGTGGGGTGTGGTTGAGCATGCCGGTCACCGCCCGGCCGGGT
>NZ_JBEPNO010000038.1:0-36286 GCF_040546275.1 Nakamurella sp. UYEF19
GTCGCCACCGGCAAAGTGACCGACGCCTGCTACGACCGGCACACCAACGCCGAGTTCCTGGACTTCCTCAAACTGGTCGCCAAGACCTACCCGCGCGTGAAGCTGCACATCGTCGCCGACAACTACGCCACCCACAAGCACCCCAACGTCAAGGCCTGGCTGGCCCGAAACCCGCGGATCACCATGCACTTCACCCCCACTTCCGGGTCCTGGCTGAACATGGTGGAGATCTTTTTCGGCATCATCACCCGGCAGGCGATCCGCCGCGGCACCTTCACCTCCGTCAAAGACCTCATCGCTGCCATCGGTGCGTTCATCGACGGCTGGAACGAACACTGCCACCCGTTCATCTGGACCAAAACAGCCGACCAGATCCTCGCCAAAGCCCACCGTAAGAAGACTTCAAACACGCGACACTAGGACCACGATGTGTGCGGTCGTGGAGAACGATCAGCAATTCAATTCAGGGTCGACCTCGTCGAACCGGCTACCCGATGACTGTCAGCGGCCCTTCCTCGACGGTGGGTGGTTCGAAGTGGTCGAAATACTTCGCGGCAACACCCTCCGGAAGACTGACGTCACCAGCATGCGCACCTGTTCGCCCGCGGACACGTTCGAGAGCAACCGGGCGGGGTGTGTTGAGATACATCGTCTCCGGCACTATGCCCCAGGGCCGGAGCAGGCCGCGATATTCATCGCGCATCGCGCGGGACCAGAACGAAAAGTCCAGGACCACCTCTGTGCCCCCCCGGACCAGTTCGATGAGTCGAGCACGAAGGTCTCGCTCGATCTCCTGCTGGATGTCGTCGGATAACGGCTGCGCGCGAATTCCCCGGCGCCAGGCTTCTTCGTCGAACGAGAGCCTGATCCACCCTTCGTTTTCAAGCGTTCGCGCATAGGTCGATTTGCCCGACCCCGCAGGCCCGCACATGAAGACGACACGTGTCACGGACACATTCTATTCCGGACCTGCGCTCTTTTCCGGACCTGCGCTGCGGCCGGTCGACACTGCACGGCCGGAGGAGGTCGGTCGGTAGGGTGCGCTGGTGCCTATCGACCGTGCAGTCCGGGTGTCCGAGCTCTATCGGGGGAATGGCCGATCGAGAGCTGCGCGGCGTTTCTCCGATCTACGAGGCATTGTGTCGCGCCGTCGCCGCCAGCCCCGACATCTGTGACTTGGTCGCCGATCTCCCTCCCGGCAAGTGGCAGCCGAACCTGCTGCTCGGTGTCGTTCGGCTGACAAACGGACCGATCCACGATCCCTCGGACTTCCTGGAGTTCGTCGGTGCGAACTGGACCGAGGTCGCGGCATCGATGTCCAGTCACAGCACGCAGACCAACGAACCCGGGCGGTGCGCGTCCCTGCTGCCATCGCTGTCCCGACTCCAGGGACCGCTGGCCCTCATCGAAGTCGGCGCCAGCGCCGGTCTGTGCTTGTTCCCCGATCGCTACCGGTACCGCTACCGATCTGCACACAGTGAGACTCATTGCCTTGGAGGTGGTCCCGTCGAATTGGTGTGCGAGGTCGACGGTCCGGTACCGCTGCCGGATCGGCTGCCCGAAGTCCGGTGGCGCGCCGGCCTGGATCTCAACCCGATGCATGCGGATTCCGAGACCGACCGCGAGTGGCTCCGAGCGCTGGTCTGGCTCGAACATGCAGAACGCCTCCACCGACTGGCGGCAGCGCTGGAAATCGTCGCCGCAGACCCGCCACGCATCGACACCGCCGACGCCATCGACGGGCTCCCCACCCTGATCGACGCCGCCCCGGCGGGCTGCACGGTCGTGGTCTTCCACTCGGCGGTGCTGGCCTACCTCAACCCCGACGACCGCGGCCGATTCACCGACACGATGACCGAACTTCACCATTCGGCCGGGGTCCAGTGGTTCTCCAATGAAGGCGTCGGCGTCATCAGCGGTACCGACGTGACCGACCGAATTGACGGGCGGTTCGTGCTGAGCCACAACCAGCAGCCCGTAGCCCTGACAGCACCCCACGGTCAGACCTTGTCCTGGCTGGCGCAGTAGCCAGGTGCTGCTCTTCTCGCAGGTCGAGGCGGTCTGGTGAGGACCACCTCGCGGGTCGGCCGGATAACAAGACAACCTCGTTCGCCGCTAGTCTCCCGAGATATACGTTTGCGGGTCCCCTGCGGCCGTGCTCATGATGGCTGTGTGAGTGGTGAAGAGGTACCTCGAGGGCGGTGGGCGCACCGCGGTGAGTCGTCGCGGCGGAGTCGTCCATCGCGCGTCGGGCCCTTGGTCGGCGACCGTCATCCGATTGCTGCGCCATTTGGAGGCCGTGGGGTTCGACGCTGCTCCCCGCGTGGTGGGAAGCGGCTTCGATGAGCAAAACCGCGAGACCGTGTCCTACGTCCAGGGTTGGAGCGCCCACCCGCGGGCGTGGCCGGAGCCCATCCTGCCGGTGATAAGTCGCATGCTTCGGGACCTCCACCACGCAACGAGAGACTTCGACGAAGGCTCGGGTGGCTGGCAGCACTGGTTCGGGCGGACTCTCGGGGGGCTGGATCGGGTCATCGGCCACTGCGACATGGGTCCTTGGAACATTCTGGTGGCCAACGACAATGCCTCGGTCACCTTCATCGACTGGGAGACGGCCGGACCGGTGGATCCGATGGTTGAGTTGGCGCAGACCTGTTGGCTCAACGCGCAACTCCACGATGAGCGGATCGCCGAGATCCAGGGTCTTCCAGATCCCAGGAACCGAGGAGCTCACATGGCCCTCATCCTTGATGGCTACGAACTGCCCCGCGCGCAACGCACCCGCATCGTTGATCTCATGATTGATTTGTCGATCACCGACGCTGCCGATCAGGCGCGCACGGTGGCACCGGATGACATCACCTCGGACCATCTGTGGGCCATCAGCTGGCGCGCGCGCTCAGCGGGCTGGATCGTCCAAAACCGCGATCTGTTGATCCAGACGATCCGATAACCCGATCCGCCGGCCGGGTTTTCAGACGCGGGGCCACCATCGAGAATGGTTGCGGTGCAACATCAAAGGGAGGATGCGGACATGGCCGGAGCGTATTTCGATCTGCGCGATGCCACGGAGCAGGATGCAGCCTTCATCGAGCTAATGGCGTTGGCGGCTGCCAATTGGTTGTCCGAGCGGCAGCTGAGCCTTGACCAGCTCAGAAGCGAGCCGGACCTGCACCACTACGTCGCAGGCTGGCCGCGCTCAGGCGACACCGGTGTGATCGCTACCGACCGAACCAAGTCACCGATCGGTGCCGTCTGGATCCGCCAATTTTCACCAGACGACCGGGGTTACGGCTACGTCGACGCGGACGTGCCCGAGTTGAGCATTGGCGTCTTGGATCAGTGGCGCGGGCAGGGTGTGGGCCGTGCACTCATGCGAGCCCAGGTGGACCAGGCTCGAAGTCGCGGGCTGCAGATGATCAGCCTCAGCGTCGAGCGGGCCAACCCGGCGGTCAGGCTGTACTTGTCCGAGGGCTGGCGGGTCGTCGAGTCGGGCCGGGATTCGGACACCATGATCTGCGAAATGGCGTCATGATCTCTAAAGGCCTGCCGCTCTGCGCAGGCTCACGCGGCGACGTGGCGTACGCCGCATATGTGATCCTGCAGGCTTTGTGGAGTGGGCGGCGCGTACTGATGGGCCAGCCCTCTGCATGCCCGGAGGACCATCCGCGATCGGGAACGGTTGACAGCGCCAACGCTCGGTGTCGCTGCTCAGCCGCTGGTGGCATGCTGCCTGGCTGTGCCTCCCTTCGTGATTGCTGTTGCTCAGACGCCGATCACCGCCGATCCTCGGGAGAACGGCTCGGCGATTCGGTCGGCGATGGATCGTGCCGCCGGGCGGGGTGCCAGGTTGATCCAGTTTCCCGAGGGCGCACTGTCCGGGTACGCACGGGAACAGATCCACTCGTGGCAGGACGTCGACTGGGACCTGATCGGTGCGGAACTGGACGAGGTCACCGAACTGGCCGGAAGGTTGCGGCTCGCCCGACGGCACCACGATCGCGCAGGTGCAGCCCGGTGACGATCTGCTCATTGCCGAGATCGACCGCACAGAACCGGCTTTCCACGTGGCGGTCGATCTCGCTCGTCCGTGGCGCGCCCAGGCCCGGGCTGGCCAGATCTACGCGAGCCGACGTGTCGATGACCCGCGGAGCGACGACCGCACGTCTCGTTGATCGATCCCCCAACGACGCGATATTGATCCTGGTTGTCGGGCCGGTTGCGGACCGGGGTGAGATCGATGAGGGCGGCGGATGAACTTGTCGCCGCGGTTCGATTCCAGGAACTGTCCGGCCACACTGACTCCGCTGCGCCTGGTCCGCTCGGTGCAGGGTGCCGGTGCGCTGCACCTGCGGTGCACGATCGAGCGCTCCGTACCCAGCTGAGCTCGGGTGGCCGCGGGTGGATCCGCTCCGGGTCCTCGACGATCCCCTGCTGCCGGCGTCCTGCAGCTCTGATCCTCAGACCTGCCCTGTGCCCAGGACATGACAGCTGAGGTCACGGATCTGCGAGCTGTCCTGGAACAGGACCGCCAGACGTTTCGCTGCCTGGAAGTCTTCCTCGGACACTTTGGTGACCGTCTCCAGCGCCAGCCCTGCGGGCCCTTCGAGACCGACGACGCTCACGTTGCTCAACTCCGCCGCGACGAGCTCTTCATGGAGTTCCTCAGACGTGTGGAAGTGCCCGGCGGGAAATCTGCCGGCGGCGGGGTCGCCCCGTCGGATCAGATCGAGCACCGCGTCCGGTGCCGGGTTCAGCGCCTTCCAGGGCAGGATCGCCACTGCGATCGCGGAGAACCTCGGGATCGCTGCGGCGTGGACGAACCCGCCGGGACGACACACCCTGCGGGCTTCCGACAGCGCGCGGATCCGATCGGTGCGGCCCACCAAGTGGTAGAGCGGGCCGGCCAGCAGCACGGCATCGAACGAATCGTCAGGGAAATCGAGAGTGCGGGCGTCACCCACCAATGTTTCGAACGTCCCGTATTTCTCGGCCGTCTTCACCTGACTCGCGACCGGGTCGATCAACGTGACCTCGTAGCCGGCCCGTGCCAGCGCCGCCGCATGGACGCCGGTTCCGCCGCCGACATCGAGGAGACGGGCGGGCGCAGGTGTTGCGGTGCGGACGATCTCCTGGGTCCGTTCAAACTCCAGACGGCCCTGCGCTGAGCGCGTGGTCAGTCGGGCATCCTCGTCGAAGACTTCCCCGTAGTAGGTCTGGATCGCAGCATCGATTCCGGCTTGGTGCCTACGCGGATGATTCCCGATCTGCGGCCGAGCGGCGAGCCGATTGCCGCTGCTGGCTCAGGCCCACGACAGTGACCACGCCGATCCGTACCGACGAGCGCAACGATGTCCGCATGTCTGAGCCCGTACTCGTCGCCCACGCACAGATCTGAGTCGCGGAAGACTCCTCACCCACGCCTCCTCACCCACGCCCAGCAATTCCGTCTGCGACTACGCCATCCTTGGGGCCAGGTCCGCCGGTCTTGTTCTGGCCGATCGGCTGAGCGAGAAATCCGTCCGTGTCGGTGTGTCGGATCGAAGCGGGCGGCAGCGATTTCTTGGAGATCTTCCAGACGCCGGCGGCGATCGGGACCCTGTTCGAGACGGAGCTTCGTCGCTGCTCCCTGTCCTGAGCGGTCAAGGTTGGCTGGAACGCGCCCGCCGGGAATCGAGGTGTCGATCGATCAGACCGTGCCATGCAACCTCTGGCGTGCGCACCGACGTCTACTGTTCGGTTCAGTCGAGCGCAGGAGGGTATGTGTGTTGATCCCCACGCCATCGGCGAATTTCTCGGCGAATCAGGGTTCCTCGGCCCCCTTGATCGCTGTCTCGCGCACCACGGCCGTGTCGGCATGACGGGGCGGACCGGCCGCAGGGCGCGGCGACCAAGATATTCGATCGTGGCCGTCACGGGCCTGGTGGTCGTCGTGCTGGCCGTGACGGCGCTTCTGATGAGCGGCGTCGGCGACGGTGACAGGCCACCTTCGGCTTCTGGCCCCGTGTGGGACACCGTCCCTCCGACGACCGTGCCGGCCGGATCGCGGTTGACGGCCACCGCCACCCAGCAGGTCGTATCACCGGTATCCAGCTCCGCGCAGCCGTCGACGGACCGTCTGACCTGGCAGAGCGGACCCGATGAACTCGACGTCGCGTGGGGTGGACCTGCCGTCCCGCAAACTTCCGGTGCCCCCACCGCCGGTCTTCAAGGCCAGACTGCACAGTCCGGCTACACCGTCACCGACGGAGCGGACCTGGATTCGCACAACATCGATCCCTCTACGCTTCGACAAACGAAGGTCTCGATCGCCAACCACGACGCGGTCGAGTCGACCGCCGCCAGGTCGCCGTCCACGACCGTGGGGGTGCAGGCCAACCGCTGGATCAGCTGGCCCCTTCACGATGGACGGTTCGTCCACGTCTGGAAGGCATACGCCGACGAGCCGACCCTGCTCGCGTTCGCCCGGACATTCGCAGAATACGACGTCACCCTCGCCCGACACCTGGCCGTCGGGGTGATGATGCCTGGGCTATCTACCGAGTTCACCACCAGTAGCCCCGGCCAGTACGGGATGACCTGGTGCCCCGCCCACTTCTCGAGTGCCAAGTTCGAACTGGTCGGCGAGCCGTGCGTCGGGGTCTTCCTCAGCCGCAACAACGAGGTCGACCGAATAGAATTGATGATCAACGGAGGGCCCGACGTCCAGACCGGCAAACTGACCGTCCACACCGGAGGTCACCAGGCCTACGCGCTACCCGCCAATGGATTTTCCGTCGTCGTCAATAGCGATGACTCCCTCAAGCTGACCCCGGTGGAGCTGGCCACCATCATCAACTCTGTCCGATACGACCCGTCAATCCCCGAGTCGTACTGATCGGCGGCCCGACATCTGTTTTGGCGGGCGGGGCCCGAAGCCGCGCCGTCCGGCCGGATTTGACCATCCCGATCTCGCCTATTCACCTATCTTCAAAAACTGCGCCACTTGGCCCCCATTCACCAAATTGTTGTGTCGGCCGTTATCGAGGCCTCTACCTGTGGGTCTCCCGGATATGCCATGCGCCGCTTCACAACGCACCTCATCGCGGCGCTCGACCTCCGTCGTGCAAGTGCCTGCGGTGCCGGACCGGGCACCGACAACCGGAGTTCACCGACGACGCTGGGGGAACGCATGACATGCCTGGGTTTCCAAAGCTAGGGTGAAGGCCATGTTCCGGGAATTTTTTGCGCGAAGCACCCCGCCGAGCAGGTTTCGTCAGGGGGTCAAGGCTCTTGTACTGGCCCCGTTGATATTGGCCTTGGTGATGGCTTGTTCCGCCACCGTGGGTGGTTCGGCGACTCTCCCCGGCGTGGCAGACGGCTCGGGTAGCTGGGCTGGTGGCACTGACCGACTGGTTGTCTTCCTGCAGTGGGTCAAGCAGGGCAACCGTGTGGTCGGCTCGATCAGAGTGGCTGTGAGACAAGAAGGCGTCGTGAAGACGACAGAACGTTCCTTCACGGGATCGATGACGAACCAGGCCTTCGCTCTCACCCTCACCAGCGGTACTGGTGGTGCACTCCTGTCGGGCTCCGTGGCCGGTGAGGAGGTCACCTTGAACTCTGGAGGCCCGGACGGCACTGTCCCCCCGATCGTTCTGAAGGTCGCCAGCCTCGATGACTACAACAGCCTGGTCGCCGACCTGCCGATATCTTCGGCTGGCGACACATTCGATGCCACGCAGGTAGCGGCGGGGGTCACCAAGATCCTCACCGACGCCCCTCCCCGCCGGCTACGGCACTTCAGGGGTGACGAAGGTGGTCTGCCCCCCGGACGAGCCGGTCAAGGAAGGGACCACGTTCACGTGTACCGCCACGATCGCTGGCGTCAACAAGTCGATCACGATCACGGTGAAGGATGACAAGGGCAAGTACGAGGTCGGTGTTCCGAACTAGTCGTCAGTCAGGGGTGAGGTCCGACCAGTGGAGTACGAGGGCCTCGCCGATCCGGCACCCGGCTTCGAAGGTGGAGGCCGGCAGGTCGGCCAGGTCGAGACCGTTGACGTTGACCAGTCGCGGCCACTCAGCTCAGTGCCCCCGGCGGGACTCGAACCCGCACTGTACCGATTTTAAGTCGGTCGCCTCTGCCGATTGGGCTACGGGGGCCGCCGCCTGAGGTGAGTCAAGCATGCCGGGGCCGCTGCACCGCACCGGAAACGCAAGAGTGGACCATCGGCAGCCTCTCGGCTGCCGATGATCCACTCGAACAATCCACTCCAAGCCGTACCAAATCGGTGACCCGCCCCGACCCCCGACGGCTCGGGGCGGACCACCAGCTCTAGGCGGTGACGTTGCGGCAGCCCGCCACCGACTTGGCGATGCCCAACGTCCCCATCGTGTAGACGCAGACCCGGTTGAATCCCTTGCGCGCCGCGAAGGTGGCTGAGTAGCCGTGCTTCCCGGTGATGCCGAAAGCACGATCGACGTCCGACCGCGACTGGTTGGCCGCGATGGTGTGAACGGTGCCGTTCACGACGACCTGCATCCGGACGGACGTGGACGACTGGTTCGGGTCGAAGCCCCAGCCCGAGACCTTGACCTTGCCGGCCGAGCCGCTGGCAGTCTGGATGTACCCGCGAGGGGATGCCACGTTGACGGTGGAGCACCCGAGGAACTTCGTGTTGCCCCGGACTCCGATCGCCGATGCGCACACCGAGTGCTTGCCGACACCCAGCCACACCGAGGTGGCGTAGCGGTGGTGACCGGGAACCCTCAGTGCGGCCCACAGATCACCCGACGAGCGGGTGGCGGCGACCTTGATGGTCTTCTTGTTGTCGACCGTGACGACCATGTTCAGCGAGCGACCGGCCGAGGTGTTGTCGTAGGCCCAACCCGACACCACGACGCGCCCGTGGGACGACCGGGTGACCGCGTTCGATGCGCGAATCATGCCGGGCACCCGGGCCGTGTGACAGGCCAGGGAGGCATTGTGAGCGGCGGTCTTGCCCAGGGCCGTGACGCAGACCCGGTGGTCACCGGCGACGGCTGGGATCGACACCACGAAGCCGTGGTTCCCGGTGATCTTCTTGGCCTGGTTGACGTCCGACCGTGCGACCGTTGCCTTGTAGACACCGGCAACGCCGTCGACGGTGATCCGCACGGAGACGGTCCGGCTCGACGCGCTCAGATCGGCAGCCCAGCCGGTGACGGTCAGGTGGGCTCCATCGCCCGAGACCTTGACGGAGTCGTAGTGGCCTGTCGTCCGTTCGGCGGCCGCGGCCCTGGTCACGCCGCGGACGGGGGCGGGGCCACCCGATCCACCGGCAGGCAGTCCGACGATGCTGGCGCAGGCCCACGGGCTCCAGCCGCGCTGCTGCCAGAGCTTGTAGGCGAGGGCGTCCTGCGTCGCCGGGCTGGCGTCGCTGGGCAGTCCGCTGCCGCCGACGCTTCGCCACGTTCCGAGGTCAAATTGGTACGCACCGTAATAGCCGTTGCCGGTATTGATGGCGTAGTTACCACCGGACTCGCAATTACGCAACTTCTGCCAATCGCCGGCTGAGGGCTCCGCGCTCGCGGACCCGATCGTGCCGAACAGAACTCCAATACCGACAAGGACGGATACCGTGATGGCCACGGTGCGGTTCCGTCGAAGTCTCGCCCGAATCTTGCCGCGTATGGCGGCCCGAGTCGCGGACGGCAACTGCTCGTGCACGTGCTTCAAGTTGGCTCTCTCTCAGGTCAGCTCTCGCAGGTCAGACCCCCCGGTCATGCGTCTTGCTAGGTCGCGGTCGGCCAGACCGCTCCCGGTACGTTACCTGAACGAGATAGGAAAGTTGCAATCCGGAACCGAGAAACTTTTGGCGGACCTGCGAGCCACTTTCACATTGTCTGTGATTATCAGGCACTCACAGCCGAGATTTGATCTTGGAAGTCGGACAATTGGAGGACACCCGCGGACGCCTCATTACCGCCCGGACATCATGTGCTGAGCGCAGCGAAATAATCCGATTGAACGACCGTCGACCGCGTTCACCTGCAGGGACGTGGATGACGCCGACCGCCGTTGTGACCGGCGTCACCAGGATTCGCGACCCCGGAACGCAACCGGGGCGATCGACCCGGAGACTGGTCCGGCGTCAGCCCAGCGAGAGCGCGAGACCGTCCAGGATGTCGTGTTCGGACACGGTGATCTGGCGCTCGAAATCCGATTTCACCCGATCGGCCACGAGAGAGACGAGGGTCGAGAGGATCAGGGCTCCACCGCCGATGACGTCCACCCTCCCGGCATGCATGTACGGCAGCGCGGCCCGGTGCGCCCGGTTGGCGCCCAGCAGCATGGTGGCCACCTCGTGCACCCGGCGGAACGGAATCGTCGACAGATGGATCTGGTCCGGGTCGTAGGAATTCAGTCGGAGAGCCGCGGCCGCGACCGTGGTGGCGGTCCCGGACACCGGGACGACGCGGCGGATCGAGGCGATCGGAAGGCGGTCGAGGCCGGCTGCGAGATCCGATTTGGCCCACGCCGTTGCGGCGGCCCGCTCGCCCGCCGACGGTGGATCGCCGCGGAGCAATCGCTCGGTGATCCGCACGCAGCCGATGTCCAGACTGAGCCCGCCGGCAATCCGCACCGCCCCGTCGATGACGGAACCGACCACCATCTCGGTCGATCCCCCACCGATGTCGACCACCAGGAACGGTCCGGACGACGGGTCGAGGTCGCCGACGGCACCACGGAACGAGAGCTCTGCCTCCTCGTCGCCGGTGATCACCTCGGGCTCCTGACCGAGGGTGGACCGCACCATGTCGACGAAGTCGGCGCGATTGGCGGCGTCGCGGGTAGCCGAGGTCGCCGCCATCCGCACCCGCACCGCTCCTTCGGTCCGCAGGATCGCGGTGTAGTCCGACAGCGCCGCCCAGGTGCGGTCGATGGCGGCACCCGACAGCACACCGGTGGCATCAACGCCCTCCCCCAACCGGACCACCCGCATCTCGCGATGGACGTCCCGGAGACGGGTCGGCCCGTCGCCGAGCGTCAGGTCGGCCACCAGCAGCCGGATCGAGTTGGTCCCGCAGTCGATCGCGGCGACCCGACGGGTCTGCGTCATGACGCCGACCTCCCGTCCCCTCGGCCGTCCACCTGTCCGACTCCGTCAACCTGTCCGACTCCGTCCACCTGCCCGACTCCGGTCGCTCGGTAGAACCCGTCGATGTGGGCGGCCACCAGAGCTGCGGCCTGGTCCGGTCGCCCAGCTCCCACCGCATCCAGCATGCCCGCATGCTCGCCGCGCAGCCTGGCCGCCATCGCCGGCCAGTCCGCCAACCCGGCCACCGCCGCGGTCACATAACCCTCGATACCTCCGCGCATCGCCGACATGATCGCCGCGATGACGGCGTTGCCCGCCAACTGCGCCAGGGCGACGTGGAACCGGGTGTCCAGGGCCAGGAAGTCGACGGAGGTCAGTCCCGGCTGATCCATCGCCGCGAGCAGGGCCCTCGCCTGCACCAGGTCCACGCCGCCCGCCGCCTGCCGGGTGGCCGCCTCACGCAGGGCCCACGACTCGATCAGGATGCGGGTTCCGACCATGTCGGCCACCGGCAGATGACGGCTCGTCAGGTGCCACCGCAACGCCGCGCCGATGGGGGCGGCCGGGTCGGCGATGAGGATCGCACCCGCTTCCGGACCCGATCCCGCTGCCGTTCGGATCAGACCCATGGCCTCCAGCACTCTGATCGCCTCGCGCACGCTCGGACGTGACACTCCGTATCGCTCGGCCAGGACGCGCTCACCCGGCAAACGACCGCCGACCTCCAGACGCCCGGCCGCGAGGTCGGCCTCGATGCGTGACAGCACGGTCTGGTAGCTGCGGGTGGTCATCGGGCTCCTCTCCTCGGGTCTGGCGTCCGTGGTCGGACCTCAGTACTCTACTGTGGTCGGACCACAGCACCGTCGCCACACCCACCCGCCCCACCCACCGCCGAACCTGGAGTCGCTTCATGCGTATCGCGCTCGTGGCCACCTGCCTGGCCGACGCACTCTTCCCCGGGGTCGCGATCGCGACCACCACCCTGCTGGAGCGGCTCGGTCACGAAGTCGTCTTCCCCGCGGCCCAGACCTGCTGCGGGCAGATGCACATCAACACCGGCTACCTGGACGAGGCGGTCCCGGTGGTCCGTCACCACGTCGACGTGTTCGACACGGCCGAGTTCGACGTCGCCGTGGCACCGTCGGGCTCCTGCGTCGGTTCGATCCGGCACCAGCACACGATGGTCGCCCGTCGCGCCCACGACCAGGTGCTGGAGAAACGGGCGAAGACGTTGGCGGCCAGGACCTTCGAGCTGTCCGAGTTGTTGGTCGACGTCCTGGGCGTCACCGATGTCGACGCGTACTTCCCGCATCGGGTGACCTACCACCCGACGTGTCACTCACTGCGGATGCTGCGGGTCGGCGACAAGCCGCTGGCATTGCTGCGCAACGTCGGTGGCATCGATCTGGTCGAGTTGCCCGGCGCCGACCAGTGCTGCGGGTTCGGCGGCACCTTCGCCCTCAAGAACCCCGAGGTGTCCACCGCGATGCTGGCCGACAAGATGTCCGACATCCTGTCGACCGGGGCGGAGGTGTGCTCGGCCGGCGATTCCTCGTGCCTGATGCACATCGGCGGTGGGCTGAGCCGACTGCGCACCGGCGTCCGCACGGTCCACCTCGCCGAGATCCTGGCGGCCACCAGAACTGCCGGCCCGGTCCGCCCGGTCGGAGCCATCCACCCGTCCGCCGGCGCCTCAGCCCCCACCACGACGAAGGTCGGCTCATGACAACGTTTCTCGGTGTACCGATCCGGCGTTCGACCGAGCCGGAGAACCCGCTCCGCGGACGCGAGACGTTCCCGGTCGCGGCGAAACGGGCAGTCGGGGACACGCAGCTCCGTCGCAACCTCGGCCGGGCCACCGCGACGATCCGGGCCAAGCGCGCCGCCATGGTGTCCGAGGTGGACGACTGGGAAGCGCTGCGGGACACCGCATCGGCGGTGAAGGCCGACGTGATGGCCAGGCTCCCTGAGCTTCTCGAGCAGCTGGAGGCCGCCGTCATCGCGCGGGGCGGCAAGGTGCACTGGGCGAACGATGCGCTCGAGGCCAACCGGATCGTCACCGCGCTGATCAAGGCGACCGGCGCCGACGAGGTGGTCAAGGTGAAATCCATGGCCACCCAGGAGATCGGCCTCAACGAGTACCTCGAGGAACACGGGATCGCCGCGATCGAGACGGATCTCGCCGAGCTGATCGTCCAGCTGGGACACGACAAGCCCTCGCACATCCTGGTGCCGGCCATCCACCGCGGCCGAGCCGAGATCCGCGAGATCTTCCTCGCCGAAATGGCCGACGCACCAGCTGATCTCACCGACGAGCCGCGGATGCTGGCGATGGCGGCCCGCGCCCATCTCCGGCGGAAGTTCCTGTCCGCCCGGGTTGCGGTGTCCGGCGCCAACTTCGGGATCGCCGAGACCGGGACGCTGGCCGTGGTCGAGTCCGAGGGCAACGGCCGGATGTGCCTGACGCTCCCGGACACGCTGATCACCGTGATGGGGATCGAGAAGCTGCTCCCGACGTTCGACGACCTGGAGGTGTTCCTGCAGCTGCTCCCCCGCTCGTCGACCGGTGAGCGGATGAACCCGTACACCTCGCTCTGGACGGGCGTGACTCCCGGCGACGGGCCACAGGAGTTCCATCTGGTGCTGCTGGACAACGGGCGGACGAATGCCCTCGCCGACGAGCTGGGACGTACTGCGCTGCACTGCATCCGGTGCTCGGCCTGCCTGAACGTCTGCCCGGTCTACGAGCGGGCCGGCGGGCACGCGTACGGCTCGGTGTACCCGGGACCGATCGGTGCGGTACTCACGCCGCAGCTCACCGGGATGTCCGGACACGATGACGTCAACTCGACCCTGCCGTACGCCTCGACGCTCTGCGGCGCCTGTTTCGACGCCTGCCCGGTGAAGATCGACATCCCCACCATGCTGGTGGAACTGCGATCCCGCGCAGTCGACGCCGATCGCGGTCACGGTCTGCCAGGGGGTTGGGCCGCGGCGATGAAAGCGGCGTCCTGGGTGATGTCGAACGAGAAACGTTTCGCCGCAGCGGAAACCATGAGCAAGGCCGGCCGGGTACTGGCCGGGCGCAAGGGGCGGATCAGCTCGTTGCCCTTCCCGCTCTCCGGTTGGTCGACCAGCCGGGATCTCCCGGCTCCACCTCAGCGCACCTTCCGTGAGTGGTGGCGGGCGGAACACGGCGACGGTCCGCGCCCGACAGGGACCAGCACCGCGGCCGATGCCGCGGCCGACGCTGCAGCCGCAGGAGCCGCTGCAACACCAGGAGCCGCAGGAGCCGCAGCTGGGACAGACGGCCCAGCGGAAGGGACCGACCGATGAGCAGCCGCGACACGATGTTGAGACGAATTCGGACCGCGGTGGCCAAGGGCGCACCGTCCGAGCCGCCGCCCCCGGTACCTCGGGAGTATCACCGCAGCGGTGAGCACGCCGCCGGTTCCGACCACGTGGTGGAACTGGTGATCGACCGGCTGCTGGACTACAAGGCAGAGGTCACGGTGGTCGAACGAGCCGGGCTGGCTGCGGCTGTCGACATCGCGCTCGGGTCGGCCTCCTCGGTGGTGGTGCCGCCAGGCGTGGCGGAAGACGTCCGCAGCGGTTGCCACACCGGCGGCCGGACGGTGGTGGTCGACACCGACCCGGCCACGCTCTCCGCCACCGAGCTCGACGCCGTCGACGCGGTGGTCGTCGGTTCGACCGTCGCCATCGCCGTCACCGGCACCATCGTGCTCAGCGGCCGGCCGGACGAGGGCCGCCGCGCCATCAGCCTCGTCCCGGACCTGCTGGTGGTGGTACTGCCGGTGGACCGGATCGTCGAGACGGTGCCGGACGGTCTCGCGCTCCTCACCCCGACCGCCCCTCTCACGATGATTTCCGGGCCGTCGGCCACCAGCGACATCGAGCTGTCCCGGGTCGAGGGCGTGCACGGCCCCCGCACCCTGCGCGTCGTCATCGTCCGCTGAACGACCCGCTCCGATCCGGCGAGAGAAGGGCACTACTTCGCGCCGGCACCCTCTTCCTCCGCCGGCGCGAAGTCGACTTCGCCGAAGCGGGCGAGCAGCGCGGCGCCCAACAGCGCCAGCACCAGACCGGAGGTCGCCACCAGCACGAACCCGGAGCGGATGGTGTCGCCCAGGAACGCCAGACCGATGACGGACGGCACGATGGTCTCCACGATGACGATGAAGGCCATCACCGTCGTCACCGGAACCCGTTGCAGCGCAAGGCCGAACACCAGCATGGCCAGACCACCGCCGGCGGCGATCGCCCAGGTGGCCGGGAGCAGGATCAGATGCCACCACGGGTGCGGGATGACGAGCGTGCGGGCTGCGATGGCGGTGATGGCGAAACCGAGCCCCGCCGCGGATCCGAGCACGACTGCGGCACCGGAGCCGCGAAGACGCAGCCCGATGGCGCCCAGGATGCCGACCGGAATCGCCGCCGCGAGCATCAGCCAGTACCAGCCGGTGGCCAGGACGACGGCCTTCTCCGGGCCGGCCGATACCGCCAGCAGCACCAGCCCGACCCCGAGCGCCCCGATGGCCGACCACTCCGTGCGCTTCAGCCTGGTCCCCATGGCCGCGACGAGACCCGCTGTCACACCGACGTTCCCGGCCACGATGGCCTGCACCACGAACAGTGGCTGACCCAGCTGCAGCGCCACCACCGAGATGACGAAGCCCAGCAGATCCAGACCGAGCCCGATCAGGTACGGCAGTTGACCCAGCAGGCGCACCAGCAGCCGCGGGTCGAGGTTGTCCGAGGTGGCCGTCGCCATGGCGCCCTTGGCCTGCAGCACCGAGGCGCTGCCGTAGCAGAGCGAGGCGACGATCGCGCAGATCAGCCCAAGTATCACCGGCCGGTCGTCACAGGTATGAGCAGGCCGGTTCGCCGCGGAAGTGGTCAGGCAGCGCATCGACGGCTTCGTCACCGAGTGGGTTCACGCCGCGTCCGACGGCGAGAGAGTGAGCCACCAGTACGTGCAGGCACTTCACCCGGTCCGGCATCCCGCCGGCGGTGACGGCGATGCCCAGATCACCCAGCACATTCCGGGAAGCCAGGTAGCTCTCGTGCGCCAGTCGGTAGGCCTGCGCAAGATCGGGATCCTCTCCCAGTCGGTCGGTCATCTCGCGCATCATCCCGGACGACTCCATCCGGCTGACCGCAGCATTGAGCTCCTTGCAGCACAGGTAGTACATCGTCGGGAACGGTGTGCCGTCCTCGAGCCTGGGTGAGGTGAGTACGACCGCGGGCACATCGTGGGCGCACCGGTAGGCGACGGCCAGGATGCCCCGCGGGGGCCGGCCCAGCTCCCGGGCGAAGGCCTCGCGGTCCGCATCCGTGACATCGTGCAGGTCGATCGCAGCACCGAACAGAGCCGCTTCCTCGGTCACCTCGACGCCTTGCTGGTCGGCGGCGTCACCGGGGCTGATGGAGCCGGTGGGGCCACCGACGAAGACGCCGTCGACGACGAAGTCGGCGTCACCGGAGCGGACCCGGTCGCCGGATTGGACGGCGAGGCCGTCACGACCGGATCCGACAGCGTGTCCCACAGGCTCGAGTACCACGGCACGTCCGGAGCCGCCACCTTCGCCGGTGCTGCCTTGGCTGCCGCGAGGGGCGGAGCATGGACGACGTAGACCGTGTCACCGGGTCGGACGTACTGCAGTCGTCGCTTCGCCTCGGCCTGGATGTAGGCGGGCTCGGTGAGAGCTGCCTGCTCCTGGACCAGCGAGGCGAACTCGGCGCGCAGTTGTTGCTCGTGGCTGACCTCGACGCCCAACGCCGCCCGCTGGGCCAGATAGTGGCGGAGGGGCACGGCGAGGACGAGCGCGACCGCGCAGAAGACCAGACCGAGCACGGCAACCTGCTTGGCCAGTTGCGATCGGGTCCGGGACGCCGGCCCGGTCCCTGCTGCAGCACCGGACCCGGCAGAGATCCGCCCGATACGACGGCCGAGGCCGCCGCTGTGGGTGGCCGGCCTGGTGCCGGCCGGCCGGGTGGACGCGGCACGGGAGGGTGCCACGTCCTTCAGGTCGTCCGCCGGGGTGGCGCCGTCGGCCGTTCGCCGGTTGACGACCGGACGACCGGACCGCAGCGCACGTCCGCCACGCGACCCGGCGCCGCCCCGTGAGGGGCCGGTGCCGCCCGCGCGACGTCGTGAGTTGCTGTCCATCAACCGCTGCTCCTCGTCAGATCCGGCAACCGCTGCTTCTCGTCAGATCTGACCGGGTCAGGCCTTGAACCGCGGGAAGGCCAGCTCGCCGAGGTAGCGGGCGGCCTCGCCCAGGTTGTCCTCGATGCGCAGCAACTGGTTGTACTTGGCCACCCGCTCGGACCGCGCCGGCGCGCCCGTCTTGATCTGGCCGCAGCCGGTGGCGACGGCGAGATCGGCGATGGTCGTGTCCTCGGTCTCGCCGGAGCGGTGGCTCATCATGCAGCGGTACCCGGAGGTCTGGGCGAGCGTCACGGCGTCGAGAGTCTCCGACAGCGTGCCGATCTGGTTCACCTTGACCAGCAGGGCATTGGCGGCGCCGCGGGCGATGCCCTCCTCGATGCGGTCCGGGTTGGTGACGAACAGGTCGTCGCCGACGATCTGGATCTTGGTGCCCATCTCGGCGGTCATCGCGACCCAGCCGTCCCAGTCGTCCTCGGACAGCGGATCCTCGATCGACACGATCGGGTAGTTGGCGACCAGTTCCGCGTAGTACTTGATGAGCTCGGCGGAGGATTTCTGCGCACCCTCGAAGGTGTAGGAGCCGTTGGAGTGGAACTCGGTGGCGGCAACGTCCATGGCGAAGGCGATGTCGGTGCCGACGGTGAAGCCGGCCTTCGTCACCGCCTCGCTGATGAGGTCGAGGGCCGCCCGGTTGGAGGACAGCGACGGCGCGAAGCCGCCCTCGTCACCCAGCCCGGTCGACAGGCCCTTGCTCTTCAGGACCGACTTGAGCGAGTGGTAGACCTCGGCGCCCCAGCGCAGGGCCTCGCGGAAGGTCGGTGCGCCGATGGGCGCGATCATGAACTCCTGGACGTCGACAGCGGTGTCGGCGTGGGCGCCGCCGTTGACGATGTTCATCATCGGGACGGGCAGGATGTGGGCGTTCGGTCCGCCGATGTAGCGGAACAGTTCCAGCTCGGCCGACTCCGCGGCCGCCTTGGCGACGGCGAGCGAGACCCCGAGGATGGCGTTGGCACCGATTCGGCTCTTGTCCGGTGTTCCGTCCAGGTCGATGAGCTTCTGGTCGATCAGGCGCTGCTCGGTGGCGTCGTAGCCGACGAGCTCCGGCCCGATCTCGTCTAGTACGGCCTCGACCGCCTTCTGCACGCCTTTGCCCAGGTAGCGGGACATGTCGCCGTCACGAAGCTCGACCGCTTCGTGCTCGCCGGTCGACGCTCCCGACGGAACGGCAGCACGGGCCAGCGAACCGTCCTCCAGCGCGACCTCCACCTCGACGGTGGGGTTCCCCCGGGAATCCAGGATCTCGCGGGCTCCGATGAGTTCGATGGCCGCCACGGGCACATCCTTTCGTGAGTAGCAGGTTGAGGTTCAGGTTCAGGCTGTGCGCTGCCACGGCCGCGGAGGACGACCACGCACGCTGATGCACGTACGCGACCGGGCACGGCTACGCCAGAGGTCGGGGGTTGCGCCCCGGGATCACCCTATCGGCGCGAACCGCCCTGTCGGCACCTGACTCGCCCGGTTGGCCCGGCCGGGACCGCGACGGGGTGACGATTTGGTGAATTCGGGTCACCCGGTGGCCACGACGGTGGATAGTGCGCTTCGATAACGAATTCCGTTCCGCCTTCCCGGCCCCTGACCGCTCCGGAGTCCCTCATGACCAAACCCACCTCGACGACCCAGGCCACCACCAAGGCCGTCCAGCACCACCCGACCGTCGCGGCCCAGATCGAGCACCGGGCCGGTGACCTCCAGCTGAAGGTCGCCGACACGATCACCTCGTTCGCCGGGTCGATGATGTTCGTCTACCTGCACATCGTCGTGTTCGCTTCGTGGATGTTGTTCATCGAGAAGTCACCGTGGCCGACGCTGACGCTGGTGGTCTCCCTCGAGGCCATCTTCCTGTCCACCTTCGTGATGATCGGGCAGAACCGGGCGGCCGCCTTCCAGCAGCACAAGGCCGACCACGACTTCGTCGAGCAGGAACTGGAGCTCAAGACCAACACCGACCTGACCCGTCAGATCCACGTCCTGACCGCAGAGCTGCACAAGCGACTGCTGTCGGCCTCACCGGACGGGCGGGTCGTCGTGAAACCCGCAGACCACGATGATCCGGCGCCTTCGCGCTGATCAACTTCCGCCGCGCTGATCATCGTGACGTCAATGGGACCGAAGTGACGCGAATCGACCCGATCATGAGCGCCGTCGAAGTTGATCAGCGCGGGGTGGGGTTGACTACAGCGCGCGGAGGCGGGGCAGGACCTCGGTGCCGTAGAGCTCCAGGAATTTCGCCTGATCGGGGCCGGGGGCATGGAAGACGAGGTGCTTGAACCCGAGATCGACGTAGTGCTTGATCTTCTCGACATGCTCCTCCGGGTCGGTGGAGACGATCCAGCGGGAGGCGGCCTGCTCGACCGGCAGTGCGTCGGCCAGGCGCTGCATCTCCAGCGGATCCTCGACGCCCATCTTCTGATCGGGCGTCAGCGCCAGCGCACCCCAGTACTTGGTGTCCGCCAGTGCCCGCTCGCGGTCGTGGTCGAAGGACACCTTCATCTCGATCAGCAGGTCCATGTCGTCCAGCGTCCGGCCGACCTTGCCGGCGCCCTCGGCCAGGGCGGGCAGCAGCGTGTCCCGGTAGAGCGTGTCGGCCTTGCCCGAGGTGGTGATGAAGCCGTCCGCGATGCGTCCGGCCAGCCGGGTCGCCGCCGGGCCCGACGCGCCGATGTAGATCGGTACCGGCTGCTCCGGCTTGTCGTAGATGGTGGCCTTGTCGGTCTGGTAGTAGGTGCCCTCGAAGGTGACCCGGTCCTCGCGCCAGAGCTGCTGGATCAGGGTGACGGCTTCCTTCATCCGCGCGAAGCGTTCCTTCCCGTCGGGCCAGGTCAGGCCCAGGGGCACCTCGTTCAACGACTCCCCCGACCCGACGCCGAGGATGACCCGGCCGGGGAAGAGCATGCCCAGGGTGGCGAAGGCCTGAGCGATGACGGCCGGGTGGTAGCGGAACGTCGGGGTGAGCACGCTGGTGCCCATGACGATCTTCTCGGTCCGCGCACCGAGCGCGCCCAGCCACGGCAGCGCGGCCGGGGCGTGCCCGCCGTCGTGGCGCCAGGGCTGCAGGTGATCGGAGACGAACACCGAGTCGAACCCGGCCTGCTCGGCCAGCACACCGAAGTCAGCCAGTTCCTTCGGTCCGAACTGCTCGGCGGAGGCCTTGTACCCCAGACGCAATGCCATTGATCTTGCTCCTTATGCGGATCGACGACGATGACCCGGTCTGCGACCGGTCGCCGCTTCTCATTCTTACTCGCCGGGTCCCGACCCTCGGTCCGTGGGCTACTCGTCGACCGCTCGGGCGCGGCCGGAACCGAGCGCATCCCGGACGACAGCCGCGACCTGGTCGGCCTCGATCAGGAACCCGTCGTGGCCGTGATCGGAATGCATCGTGATCAATGGACCCGCCGCCGGTGCGGCAGCGATCCGCACGCCCTCGGCCGGGGTGTACAACCGGTCGGAGTCGACGACGGCGACGGTCAGCGCCGCGTTGATGCGCTGGAGCGCGGCCTCGACACCCCCGCGTCCGCGGCCGAGATCGTGGGCGTTCATCGCCTCGGTCAGCACCAAATAGGAGTTGGGATCGAATCGTCGTCCCAGCTTCTCGCCGTGGTGGGCGAGATAGGACTCGACGGCGAACCAGGGTCGCGAGGTGGCACCGCCGCCGGGTTGCAGCTGACGACCGAATCGCTGGTCGAGTTCGAACCCGGAGCGGTAGGTGATGTGTGCGATCTGGCGTGCGACGGCCATGCCGCCGATTGGGCCGGGCCCGTCGTAGTAGTCACCGGCACGGAATTCCGGGTCCAGCCGGATGGCAGCAAGTTGTGGTGCGGCCCAGGCGATCTGGTCAGCCGATGCAGCTGCGGTGGTGGCGATGGCGATGACCCGGTCGACCTCGTCGGGGTACGTGACACCCCACTCCAGGGCCCTCATGCCGCCCATCGACCCGCCGATCACCGCGACCACCCGACGGATGCCCAGGGCGCGGGCGAGGGCATGTTCGGCGGAGACCTGGTCGCGGGTGGTCAGCGACGGGAACCTGGAACCCCACGGTCGCCCGTCCGGCGAGATCGACGAGGGACCAGTGGTTCCGCGGCATCCGCCCAGCACGTTCGGGGCGAGCACGAAGAACTGTCCGTCGTCGAGCGGAGCGCCCGGCCCGATGAGGCCGTCCCACCAGCCCGGCGTCGGGTGGTCGGGCCCGGTCGCCCCGGTCACGTGGGAGTCACCGGTCAGGGCGTGCAGGACGAGCACGGCGTTGTCACCCGCCTCGTCCAGGCGTCCCCACGATTCGAAACACATCGTCACCGACGGCAGCACCTCGCCGGATTCCAGTGCCAGGTCACCGATCTCGACGAACCTGCGTCCGGACGGCTGCCCGGCACCCTGGGCAAGGGGCTCCTGGCTGCCGGTCGGCTCGCCACGAACGCTGCCGCCGGCCGCACCCGAAGGCGAGCCGGCGGCATCGTTGGTACGCGTCACCAGGGTCACTGATCACACGGACTGCAGCAAGTGACGGGCATCAGGACTTCGCTGCCCGGAAACCCGCTTCCAGATCGGCCAGGATGTCGTCGATGTTCTCCGTGCCGATGGCCAGCCGGATCAACCCGGGGGTGACACCGGTGGTCAGTTGCTCGGCCGGGGACAGCTGGCCGTGGGTGGTGGACGCCGGGTGGATCACCAGCGAGCGCACGTCACCGATGTTGGCCAGGTTGGTGAAGACCTCCAGCGCGTCGGTGAAGATCTGGCCGGCCTCGACACCGCCCTTGATCTCGAAGGCCACGATCGGGCCGCCGCCGCGAGGAGAGTACTTCTCCTGGTTGGCCTTCCACGGGCTGGAGGCGAGTGACGGGTACGAGACCGACTCGACCTCGTCGCGGCCCTCGAGGAACTGGGCGACCTTGGTCGCGTTGTCCACGTGGCGCTCCATGCGCAGGCTCAACGTCTCGATGCCCTGGGCCAGCAGGAAGGAGTTGAACGGTGAGATCGACGGGCCCATGTCGCGCAGCGACTGGAGTCGGGTCTTGAAGATGAAGGACACGTTGGACTTGAAGAGACCCTCGGGACCGAGATCGCGTCCCCACACCAGGTTGTTGTAGCTCGGGTCGGGGTTGTTGAAGTTCGGGAACTTCTCCGGGTCGGCCGTCCAGTCGAAGTTGCCGGAGTCGACGATCGCGCCGCCGATGGCCGTGCCGTGGCCGCCGAGGTACTTGGTCGCCGAATGCACGACGATGTCGACGCCGAATTCGAAGGGGCGGATGAGAAATGGCGTCGGGACGGTGTTGTCGACCATCAGCGGCACACCGTTCTCGTGTGCGACACCGGCGACGGCCTCGAAGTCCAGGACGTCCAGTTGGGGGTTGGAGATCGACTCGGCGTAGAACAGCTTGGTGTTCGGCTTGACCGCGGCACGCCAGGCGTCAGCGTCGTCCGGGTTCTCGACGAAGTCGACGGTGATGCCGTACTTCGGCAGCGTGTAGTGCAGCAGGTTGTAGGTGCCGCCGTAGAGCCGCGGCGAGGAGACGATATGGTCGCCGGCCTCCGCGATCGACAGGATGGCCAGTGTCTCGGCCGCCTGGCCGGACGCGACGAGCAGAGCGCCGACACCGCCCTCGAGAGAGGAGATCCGCTCCTCGACCACGGCCGTGGTCGGGTTCATGATCCGGGTGTAGATATTGCCGAGTTCCTCGAGGGCGAACAGCTTGCGTCCGTGCTCGGAGGAGTCGAAGGCGAACGACGTCGTCTGGTAGATCGGCAGCGCCCGCGCCTTGGTGGTGGGGTCGGGGGTCTGGCCGGCGTGGATCTGGCGGGTCTCGAAAGACCAGTTGGGGCTCATCTTTGCGCTCCTGGTGGGTGTGGGGTGGTGGGAAAGAGGCGGAGGGTGGGTCGAGGACTGATCTGGGGTCGAGCCAACGATCTGGGGTGGATGGACGGACGTGGCGACGAGGTGGGTCGTTCGGCCCGCAGGTTTCCGGGCGGAACAAGGATGTGGTCCCTCTGCACGCAGTGCAGGACCAGGGTCGCCCCGGCCGTCAGGTCAGGAGCAACAACACATTCGTTCGCGCACAGCGGTTCTCCCATTCGCTCTCGACTGGGGCTCGCCCGCTGGCGGGCCCGCGCTTGCGGATCACCACCTCGGTGAACCGCCTGGTCATCATCCGGGGCACCCCACCGCGAGTGGAGGGTTGCCGCCCAGCAAGCCGGCGCTTGTCGCTGGAACTCAAGACCTGGCGACGAGTGTAGCGGGCTCGCACGGCCTTCGGGGTGGGCAGGGTGGCCGCCGTTCCTCCGGCATCAAATGCTGTCCCCGACGACCCCTACATCTGGTCCAGGGACCTGCCGGCGCTCTCGGCTTCCTGCAGACGCTGGGCCACGTCCTTGGCCACCGCCCGGAGGTCGGCCTCCGGGTCGGCGCCGGCGGCTCCGGCCGCGTAGGCGATCCGGAAGATCTGCTCGGCGGCCGAATCACCCGTCGGCAGTTCGACGGCCAGACCCTCCCGGGCCGCGCGCGAGCCGAGCTTGGCGGCCAAGGCCGTGGCCGGCTGCCCGAGTGCCACGCCGGAGAGGACGGACGATCGGCCCCGTTCGGCTTTCTTGAGCTCGTCCCACCGGACCTGTTGGTCCGCTGCGGTACGAAGGGGTTCGGCAGACCCGAACACGTGCGGGTGTCGCCGGATCAACTTGTCGGCGAGATCGCCTGCCACGTCATCGATGTCGAATCCACCGTCGTCGGCACCGCGCTCGGCGGCGATGCGCGCGTGGAAGAGCACCTGGAGCAGCACATCCCCCAGTTCCTCCCGAATGGCAGCGTCGTCGCCGTCCTCGATGGCCTCGAGCAGCTCGTAGCACTCCTCCACCAGGTAACGACGGAGCGAGTCGTGCGTCTGCTCGGCGTCCCACGGGCACCCGCCCGGCGAGCGCAGCCGGTCCATCACCTCGACGGCTCGACGCAGCCCCGCTCCGCGACCGGCTGGTTGCCGCACGATCCGTACCTCCGGGTTGTCGTCCGGTTTGTCGTCCGGCAGAGCGGCCGTCATAGGCCGTCGTTGCCGGGGATGACCTGGAGGGTTCCTGGATCCCACACCCCGTAACGCGGGTTGACGGAGATCGACGTACTGCTTACATACTTGCCCAGCAACAGGACACCCAGGTCGAAGGCGTCGGACAGACCTGAGACCGAACTGAACTCGGCCTGCCCGAGCGTGCCGGCCGACACCGACCGCCCGGTCGCCCGGAGGACGAGATAGGCGTCGGAGTTGGGCACGATGAAGACCGAACCGGAGGTCGCTCCGAACAGGCCCGCCGCGCCGACGGCCGGCTTGGTCAAGAGGGTGTAGACCGCCCTGGGGATGACTCCCGTCCCTGCCGCGGCCACTACCGCGTCCATCTTGGCCGGATCGGCCAGGTACTCCGACCGCAGTGCGACCGCCTGGTCGCGGGTGGCGGCCGGCACACCCTCGGCGGTCACCGAGATGTTGCCCACCTGGACACCCTGGGCCGGAATGGCCTGCACCAGGGCCTGGAGAGCGACGACGTCGTGGAGGACGGCGTCCTCCTCGGAGGCCGGTAGTTCGAGCTGGGTGGCGAGCTTGGAAGTGGACTGGCCGGCCTGCGCAGCGGCCGCGTTGATCTGCGCATCGGTCACCGAGATCTGGCCCGCGGCAATCGCCTTGGCCAGCAGCGCGTGCCGAACGGCGAAGGTGATCTGAGCCCGGTTCAACGCCGACACCTGGGCCGTGGTCGCACCGGTCGGAACGTTGGCAGCGACGAAGGCTCCGGTATCGGCCTGCACTGCGGCTTCGGAGATGCCGGCGCCGTCGATGACCACCGCGGATCCGGCCGTCACCTGGCAGGCAGCGAGTGTCGACGAGGTCAACGCAAGCGCAAGGGCAAGGCCCACCAGGCGCTGACGGCGAGCGCCGATCCGATGCCTTCGGACCTGGACGAACAAGGTCACGGTGGATCCTCCCAGTTGATCGCCTTCGATCCTCGACTGTGCAACGGCCTCAGCCTGCCACACCGGTTCGCGGCAATTCGGAGCCGGGGCACGACGGTGCTCGACCCTGGCGACAGACCTGGGCTCAGTCTCAGTACGCGCCGGAGGCGGAAAGCACGGCTTTGGCGGTCTTCCAGAGAATGACGAGATCGGACGTCAGCGACCAGTTCTCGACGTAATAGGTATCCAGTCGCACGGTGTCCTCCCAGTTCAGGGTCGACCGCCCCGAGACCTGCCACAGCC
Source organism: Nakamurella sp. UYEF19 (assembly GCF_040546275.1). Taxonomy (NCBI): domain Bacteria; kingdom Bacillati; phylum Actinomycetota; class Actinomycetes; order Nakamurellales; family Nakamurellaceae; genus Nakamurella; species Nakamurella sp. UYEF19. The sequence goes on from NZ_JBEPNO010000038.1 coordinate 25,544, forward strand.
CGGTCATCCCGGGCCGTACCAGAAGCCGCAACCTGGCCTCGCCGTGATAGGTGGCGACCTCGTCCATGAGCGGCGGACGCGGGCCCACCAGGCTCATGTCGCCCTTCAGGACGTTGATCAGCTGCGGAACCTCATCGAGGCTGAAGCGGCGGATGAACTTGCCGACCTTGGTGACCCGCGGATCGTTGCGCATTTTGAAGAGCGTGTCGTTGCCGGCGTCCCGCTGCTGATTCTTGAGATCGGCCAGCCGGGCTTCCGCGTCGACGACCATCGAGCGGAACTTGATCATCCGGAAGGTCTTGCCGTTGAGACCGACCCGCTCCTGGCGGAAGAAGATCGGACCGGGGCTGCTCAACTTCACCGCAGCCATCAGTCCGAGGAAGAACGGGGACGCAAGCGCCAAGATGGCGGCGCTGCCGATCCAGTCGAAGGACCTCTTCACGATGCGGTTGGCGCCCCGGTAGGTGGGGCGGTCGACGTGAATGAGCGGCAATCCGGCGACCGGCTTTGTGTGGATGCGGGGCCCCGCGATGTTGGTGAGGGCGGGGGCCAGCACCAGCTGAATGTCGGTCTTCTCCAGTTCCCAGCTGAGCCGGCGGACGGCGGCCGGACCGAAACTGGCGGTCGAGGTGACAGCGACAGTGTCTGCACCGAACCGCTGGGCGGTCGCCGCCACATCTTCCAACCCGCCCAGCACCGGTACTCCATCGACCATCCGGGCGCCTGTGTCCGGATCGAGACTCAATTCGCCGGTCGGAGAGTTCTGCTGGATGCAGACGCCCAATACGCCGTAGCCAGCCAGAGGTGCTCGCCGGAGATCGGTGAGCAGCTCGCGGACGGTCCGAAGATTGCCGACCACCAGCACCATGGACATGTAGTCGCCGTTGAGCCGATGCGAATGCAACCACCTGCGCCAGGTGAAACGGGAAAGTAGCAGCGCCACCAAACCGGCGGGAAGGGTGACCAGGACGTAGGCGCGCGGTAGGTGCAGATTGAAGACGTAGGAAGAGATGGCGACCAGACCGAAGAGACCGAACGAGGTCTGGACGAGCCGCTTGTATTCTTCGGGCCCGTGCCCCACCACCTCAGGATCTCTGGTCCCGCCCCAGTGCAGCGCGATCATCCAGGCACATGCGAGGAAGATCGTCAGCGCGATGAAGGGAAGCGAATCCGGGTCGCGGGAGACGCGACTGCTAAGCGTGCCCATGTGCACCATGTGCGCACCGACCGACGCCCAAGCCACACTGACTGCGTCACCGATCCACAAGCGTATCCCGTACCGGTAGGCCCAGGTCTTACGTGGCGCCTGCCGGTCTGGGGGGGAGACCGTAGCTGTGGATGGGGGCTCCAGACGTTGGGAGATCGTCGTCTCACGTGCCGGAGGCGTCAGAGTCTTGGGGGTCGCGAATCGGTAAGAGGGATCTTGATCGCCAAGCTGGGGGCCGAACTCGACCGAAGCCGGCGTGGTTCCGGGCCAACCCTCAGCTCGAGATCCTGAGCGTTCTGGGGTACTGGTGGTCATCGATCGCCCATCCCGCGGGGCGGGCGCGAGACAGAAGACCGAACTGGTGTCATCACTCCAACCACCCTCCCCTACTTGACAGCTCGTTTTTTCACGGCGGACCGCCAGGGCGGCACCCGTACGAAAACTCGATAGACCCTTGCGCACCCTGACTTTGACAAACGGTAGTCGATTCGAGCAACGACGGGAAGCAATCGTCACTGAACTCACCTGTTCGAGGAGGAAATGTGACAATCGGTCACGAAGCCGACACGCGCGGATCGGTTAAGACGTCGCTTCCATCGGCGGGTCGGCAGAGATCGCCTGAAGTGCCCGGCGGAGGACGGTACTGGAGGTATGAATCGTGTAGGGGAAATAGACGACCTCAACACCGACACCGGCGAAATCCCGCTCGAGCTTGTCTCCCTTGGGGGTGCCCGACCAGTCGTCACCCTTAAAGATGTGGGTGAAGTGGAGATCCTGCCAGGCGTCGAGCTTTTCGGTGGTCGTCTCGGCATAGACGTCGTCGACGTAGCGCACGCTGCGGACGACCTCGAGCCGTTCGGCGAGCGGGATGACCGGTCGGACCCCCTTGGTCAGCTCGCACATTTCGTCCGACACGACCCCGGCGATCAGATAGTCACACCGTTCGCGAGCATGGCGCAGGATGTTCAGATGACCCACATGGAACAAGTCGTACGCCCCGGGGGCGTAACCGATGCGTACCGGCACAGTATTAACCTCTTCATATAGTCGGACCTGTTGCGGAGCCGCCGGAGGCCCCCTTGCATGCCTGCGCAATGCTGACTGGCCTATGATTCCAACTCTAGGGGTGCGAAACGGCCTGGCGCTATTTTGGGCCTTCAGGGTCAATATAGGGCGGAGGTCACCACGTTGAGCGAATCCCCGGGGTTTCGACCTGTCACCTCCATCTTGTACGTCTGTCGCGTTAACCGCTGCCGGTCGGCCATGGCCGAACTCATGTTGCGAGATCTACTGAGTTTGTCGGGGCATGCTGCCGATGTGCTCGTCGGATCTGCAGGCATTGAGGCTGTGGGTGGGGCCCCGGTCGTCGCGGACGCGGCACGGGTGCTCGCGGAACGCGGTGTCGACTCCTCGGCGTTCGTCAGTCGGCGGTTGCGGGCGGATCTGGTGGAGCGGGCCGACCTCATACTGACAGCGGGTCGCGACCACCGTGACACGGTGGTCCGGTTGGTGCCGGATGCGGCGGACCGGTGTTTCACGCTTCTCCAGTTCCGCCGGCTCGCCGACGGCATCGAAGGACTTCCGCAATGGAACCAGGCATGGACGTTGGAGCTAATTCGCTCGGCCATCGCCAACCGGGGTCGCCGACCCGCGGCACGTCCGGAAGACAACGACCTCACCGATCCGACCGGGCATGGTCGCCGTTGGGTCCGTCGGTGTGCCGACCGGATCGCGGAGAGTCAAGAGGTATTCCGGTGGGGACTCGCGGGTCGCCGCCCGTCCGGCTGACCAGCCCGTTCAGTAGTCACGGTGCCTGTTGTCCGAACCGCCGGCGGACACCCACTGACGGATGAGTTAGTCCTCGTCGCCGGTGCCTAGCTGGCGACCCGTTCTCGACGGCCACGGCGGGAGCCCCGTCCTCGATCTGCGATGAGGCGCCACGCCGATAGGACGCGCCAGCTGTCTGCGCGTCCTCCGTGGCCGGTCGTGACTGTCCGGCGGTTGAGACATCCGCACTCGGCACCTGAGGGATTGCCTCGGTCACCGAGAGCTCAGGGGCCTCGGCTGAGGCCTCCGTTTCCCGCTCGATAATCAGGCCCCTGCCGAGAGCATCAACGGACTCCACCTTTACATCCGCAGCAGGCTCGACCTCCACATCCGCAGCAGGCTCGACCTCCACATCCGCAGCAGGCTCGACCTCCACATCCGCAGCAGGCTTCACCTCCACATCCGCAGCAGGCTTCACCTCCACATCCGCAGCAGGCTTCACCCCGACGGACGCCATCCGACTGCCGATCTCCAGCTCGTCGGCGGCCAATGCGGGCGGGGCCGACGCTGCGGCCGCCACTGGCGCGGTACTCGGGCTCGGCGGCAAAGCTTGCGATGCGCTCGTGCCGCGCCGCGTCTTGTTGCTCACTTCGGAGCGGTTGCTGTCGTAGTAACTGTCCGAGCGTTTCACCGCGACGCCGTTCAGTACGGTACCGATCAATCGCGTACCGGAGTCAGCGGCCGTTGTTACCGCCTCGACCACTTTGTGCCGGGTGGACCGACCGGCCCGCACAACTAGCAGCAGCCCGTCACAGGCGTCGCCGACCACCACGGCATCGGTCACTGGAAGGATCGGCGGTGTGTCGATCAGGACGACATCATAATTCTCGCGCACATCGGCGATAAGGGCGTGCATCGCTTTGCTGCCAAGGAGTTCGGCCGGATTCGGTGCCCGCTCGCCGGAGCCGAGCACCCACATTCCGTCTACCGGACCGCGGACCACGGCTTCCTCGACGGCGACCGACCCCAGCAGCACATCAGTCAACCCGGCACGATGATCGACGTCGAACAGCGCGCCCAGTCTGGGCCGGCGAAGATCGCCGTCGATCACCAGCACCCGTTCGCCGGCGGTCGCAAAAGCGGCAGCAAGATTGGCGGTTACGCTCGTTTTGCCCTCTCCCTCCGAGCCGGAGGATATCGCGATCACCGTGGTGCGCTGCTGCACGCTGACAAATCGGAGGCTGGTCCGGACCCGACGGAACGCCTCCGCCCGGGGCGAGTACTTGTCGTCGCCGACTACGATCGGCTGTTTGGTGGCCTGCTGGTCATTCGGGATCACCCCGAGTAGCGGGGCCCCCACGAGTTGACGCAGCTGCTCAGTCTTGCGCACTTTGTTGTCCAGGACATCACGGGCGATCGCGACCAACAGCCCCAGGGCGAGGCCAATGGCCAACGCGATCGCGATGATCAGGGACTTGAGGGGCGATACTGGAGTGAGCTGTACCGATGGACCAGAAACTACCACCAGGCTGACCGCCGGCTGCGCAGAGTTCGTGGTCTCGACCTGCTGCACCATGATCGGGAACTGCCTGCCGACGTCTGTGGCGATCCGGAGTGCCACGTCAGTGGATCCGGCTTGGACGTCGGCCGTCAGTAGCACCGTGTTGAGGTCGGCCGATCCGGTGAGTGACTGACTGAGATCCGCCCGGCTGATGCGAAAGCTGGGGTCGGCTGTCAGGATCGCCCTGGCGAGCCGATCGCTCTTCAGGAGGTGGGTGTAGGTGTTCACCCGTTGCTGTCCAAAATCATCACCTGCCAGGGCGGAGCCATTCGTCGTGTATGGAGTAGCGGCGAAGAAGGTAACGGACGCGGCGTAGACCGGCTCGCGGGTGTACGCATAGGCGCTACCGGCTCCTCCGCCCAAAACGGTCAGCATGGCCACGATCCACCAGGATCGCCGCAGCACCTCCAGATACAACCGCATATTCATTCGTGACAACCTTCTATCGGATCGTCGCTCCCCACAGGCCCGACCCAAGATATCCTCGCATGCCGTCGGGCCGGATCGCGATGAGGTCCGCCGAACGAGTGGCGTTGCCCATGGTCACGCCGAGGCAACGCCCTTGGTCCGAGAGTGACGCCCACGGCGCTGGAATCGGTCGGGCAACGAGCGGCGGACGATTGCCGTGACCTGCTGCACATCCAATCGAACGGACGGGATGAAGCGGTAGGCAACAAACAGATAGACGCAAACCAGCGCTAGACCGACAACGATCTGCAGTAGTGGCCCGACCGGTAGCAGCGACCCGGCCCACGACAGCAGGCCACATGGTGCGCCGATGGCCGCCACTATCCGCAATGCGTTGGTCGTGAGAGGGGTTGTCCGCAGTCCGGTCGCCCGACCGCAGTGCCAGACACCCACGAGCCACACAACCAGGTTAGCCACCGTTCCGGTGCACGCCACGCCGATCGGGCCCCAGGGCAGGCCGGCCAGGATCGCCGCCACCGTGAAAGAACCGGTCACGGCGCGCTGCCGCAGCAATGCCCCTGAGGCGCCTACCGCCAGATAGATCCAGTAGGCCACCTGGGCAAGAGCCCGGAAGACTCCGCTGAGCGCCAGCACGAGGAAGATCGGCACGACGGCGCCCCAATTCGGTCCGAGCAGTAGGAGTACCAGCGGCCCCGCCAGCCCAGCGGCGACCGCGAACACTGTGGTCGTGATGTAGCAGGCCACCAATTGCGCCTTCATCGCATACCGAAGCAGGGTCGCCTTATCGTCTTGGACACGGCTCAGCACCGGAACCGCCACCTGCGTCATCGGCGCCTGGATCTGCGCAAGCGGCATGGTCATGAGCTGGTAGGCGCGGTTGTAGATGCCGGTAGCAGTCGCTCCCCAAACGACACCGATACCAATGTTGTCGACGTTCCGGACGAGGAACGCGATGATCTGGGTACCGGCCAGACTGGCGCCGAAGCGCAGAAACTCACGCAGTGGTACTCCTCGATGCCAGCGTCCGGGCCACCATTTGCTGTTGATCACGTTGAAGGCGCAGGTCACGGTTGTAAAGGCGATCTGCTGCGCGGCCACGGCCCACATCCCGGCCCCGAGTAACGCCAGGATCAGCGCGAGCACGACTGACAAGATCTGCGCAGTGAGGTCGCCGAACCCGATCGCCTTGAACCTCATGTGCCGCACCAGGTGTGCCCGGAACTGAGTGTTGAAGCCGCTTACAACGAACAGACCGGCGAAAACGGGGATCAACGGCTCGATCCGGGGCTCGCCATATGCGGCCACGATCAGCGGGGTCGCCGCCGCAGCGAGGCAGGCACAGCCGGTTCCGAGCGCTAGGTTCAGCCAAAAGAGGTTGTCCTGCTGTTCCGAAGTCACCTCCTTGGCCTGAACCGCCGCCATCGAGAGTCCGAAGTCCCGGATCAGCTCCGCGATGCCGACAACCGAAGTGACCATCGCGACAAGCCCGAAGTCGTCGGGTAGCAGCAGACGTGCGAGCAAAATCGTCGAGACGAACTGCACGACCGTCCGCATCGCCTGCACTGCCAGGGTGATGCTTGTCGCCTTGGCTGCTCGGTCTCCAAGGGTCACGAAGTCGGAGCCGTTCGCGGCGGGGTAGTGGAGGTGGCACGCACGGCTGTGGCTGGGCGCCGGTACTCCGAAAAGATGATGCCAACCGCGCCCGCCGCTAGCCCGGCACCGCGTGCGGACAGGCGGAGACCGCCGGCCCGCAACACGGGTCGGCGTAGTACTGCGCCAACGACGAGCCGGCTCGCCCCGACGATCACCCGTCCCGACCCGCGGGCGACCGAACGTGCACGTGCCGAGAAGCGGCCGATGCCACCTCCCGACAGGGCGATGGCGACCCGCGAATCGGTGTTGCCGATCCGGAACAGCTTGCGAACCCCCCATGCGAGGGTGAGCCGGTCAGCCAGGACGACGTCGGTGACGACGGCCTCGTCGCACCACAAGATGGCACCTCCGGACCGCACCAACTGCCGGGTGAACAGTGTGTCGCTACCGCCTGTCAGACCGAACCGGACGTCGAAGCGCAGTCCGAAGGCGCTCACCTGGTGCAGGTCGAGCAGGAGGTTATTAGATGCGGCCGCAGGGACCGGCGTGCCGGTGGCGAATCGCTTCCGTTCAAAGAACGCACCATCCCGGATCCACGGGTGCACCTCGCCCCGGAATGTCGATACGACGGGTCCGGCGACCGCGGCGGGCCGGGATCTGTAGTATGTGGCCAGGAGGTGCTCGAGCCACTGCGGTTCGGGCCGCTCGTCGTCGTCGATAAATACAAGCAAGTCGGCCCCGCAGAGTGTGGCCTCGGCTAGCGCGCGATTGCGGGCAGCTGCAATGCCCGGCTGGTCCTCCCTGACGTACTGGACGGCGGGCGATTCCCGTCCCGCCGCGCCGTCCCCCGCCGTGTCCGCGACGGTCTGAACCGTGGGCTTGGCCGACCCGGTGGGATCGTTGTCGACAATTAGCACCACCGCCCGGTCCAGGGCTGCACACTGCTGCAGCACCTCGGAAAGAAGTTCGGCGACAGCGCCGGGACGACAGTATGTGACGACAGCCACCACGATCGTCGAGCTAGACATTGACACCGGTCCTGGGGCAGCAATTCAAGAAAATGGCGAAATACGTCACGAACCAACAATGATGCAACCGAGGAGTTGATCATCCGTAGGCTACCGTAGTACCCAGTAGGACGCCGTCATTGGTTGGACGAGCAACTTGCGGAGGCACGAATGGGTGATCCGACCACCCGATTGGGAGTGGCCGTGGCACTAGCTACGTTTCGCCGGACCGACCAATTGGCCCGCCTGCTTCCCGAACTCGCACGGCAGGCCACCGTGGACGTTCCGGGTACCTGCGTCATCGTGGTCGACAACGACCCGGAAGGCTCGGCAGCAGCCATCGTCAGCGCCTTGCGCTCCGCTTGGCCGGTACTCGAATACCACCGGGAGCCCCGGCCCGGGATCGCTGCGGCTCGGAACGCCGCGCTGGCTGCGGCGACCGGCCGTGCGGCGGTTGCGTTCATCGACGATGACGAGATGCCGGACCCCGATTGGCTCGCCACCCTGGTCCGCCGATGGGTCGAGTGGGGCTGCGCCGCCGTCGCCGGACCGGTCCGCTACGAGTTCGACTCGCCACCCCCTGCATGGGTTCTCGCCTCAGGACGGTTTGACATCAGACTATTTGCCGATGGCGCGCAGATGCCGTCGGCGCCTACCAGCAACCTCCTACTTGACCTCGCAGTCCTCGATCGGCACCGACTGCGGTTCGACGACGCATACGGCCTGACGGGCGGTAGCGACACGAAGCTGAGTCGCTCACTGATCGCCGCGCGCGAACAGATCCGTTGGTCGACCGAGGCTCTGGTCAGTGAACGGGTGCCGCCCGAGCGGGCGACACGGACCTGGGTGCTTGCCCGGCTCCGCCGCTCCGCGAACGTCTGGGCGCGGGTCGACCTCGACTTGGCCGGCTCACCGCGTCGTCGCGTCGGTGTTCGTGGTTCGCTGTTGCTCAACGCCGGTGTGCGAATCGGGCGGGGACTGGGTCGGACCGTTTGGGGCACGCTCCGGCACAAGCCAGCGTTGCGCGCCAGCGGCGAGGGATATATCGCGTCCGCGGTCGGATTGCTGCAGGCGCTGGTTGGACGGAACGTGGAGGAGTACCGGCGCTAAACCTTCAACCTGATGCCCGAGGTTACCGCCGTACCGGCTGTTGTCTTCCCCTCGATAGGCGACCTGATGTTCGTGCGCGAACAACAGCAGTGCAATCGGGACCAGGACCGTCGGCAGCATGCCGGTGTTGTCCGTGTACGTGAGAGTCCTTTCCAGGACAAAGGTCCCACCAAGTGTCATGAGGTACCCGACGCCCACCAGTCGCCCCGTCTCGGCGAGCCGGGCGACACTGGTGGTGAGCACAGAAAATTGAAGTAGCGCCAGCGCCGCCAAGACGACGCCACCGGTTACCAACAGCTGGATTGCCTGGTTGTGCGCGTGGAACGCGCTCCCCGCCAGCCGTGCGGACGTCCCGCCCACCACCGAGTACCAATTGCTTCCCAGCCCGGTCCACGGCGCGTCCTGCCACCATCGAATGCTGTAGATCCAGATTAACCCGCGATTCGTGAAGGCCTCAAGATCGGTAGTCAAGAATGGCAGCATAACCACCACCGCCAACATGACTATTGAGCACAGGCCAACCACGACCCGACGCCCCGGGCGTGGCGTCCAAGCAGTGATACCGACTGCGACGAGCGCGATCCCGCCTGCCACGAACGCTCCTCGCGAGGCTGACCATGTCAACGCGAACACGGTGAGCATCACGAACACGTATCGGGTGAACTGCCGCGGGATGAGGAATACCGCCGGCAGGCCTAGCACGAGAAACTGTCCAAGACTATTACCTTGCCCAAACATCCCCACGAGGATGCCCCAGGGCAAGATCTGTTTGTCGACCGTGATGACGTCACCATTGCCGGAAAACATCAGTCCGCTCGAGGGCAGGAGGATCGCAAGGGCGATGCACAGTCCGGCCACCCAGCCGGTCAGCCGGCCCACCATGGCCAAGACCTTGAGACGCGGTTGCAGTGCCCAGATCGCCACGAACAGGAACGGGTAGAACCACACTGCTAGCTGCGGCCGAACGGGGACGAATAAGTCGCGGAGGAGCATGTAAGCCCAGGGCAGCAAAGTCAGCACGAGCGGGGCCCTCCCCCGGTTCGGCAGGTGCGCCAGCCGAAGCACGATGACCCACACGCACATTCCCAGCAGTGCCACGCCCAAGGCAAGCTGCATGAGGTAGGCCGGTCCGCTCAAGCTGACGGCGCCGGACCCGATAGCTGATCGGACCTTCCCCGCGAGAACGCTCTGCATGAGGCGCGGAACGACCACCCAGGCTCCAGCGATTAGGACGATCCACGAAGCCCAACGATCGCGGGTCGCCATCGTGTCATCGATGGCGACCCGTGATCGCAGTCGGTCTGGCGAACTCACCCGGTCAGCATGTCATTCGTAAGTCAATTCGACGTTACCGACAGGTTGTCGAAGTCCAGCGTGATCGGCCCATTGCTGACGGTACTGGCCAGGTACCCGGTCAGCGCCGGGCTGCCCGCGGTCTGCAGGCTGGCCGTGCTGTCGGTCCGGGTGATGGTCGGGGTGGCCGGTTCGCTACCCGACGCGTTCCAGACGCTGCCCGTCAGGGTAGTGGTACTTGTGCCCTGTACCTGAAACCGAGCCCGCAGGGTGGAAGTGGTCGAGACGCCGGTGGCCGTGACTGTGCCGAGCACGGTCTCGGTGGTGCCCACCACTCGGGTGATAGAGACCGCCACCGTGTTGTTGGCGTTCAGGCTCAACCGCAGGCGGTACTCACCCCCGGCCGACTTCCGGGCGGTGACCAAGGCTAGTCCACCACCGCCGACCGGCTGCTGCTCCACCGTGACATCGAGAAGCGTGTTCGAGTTCAACGCTGTTACGGAGGTTAGCGAGGCGACCCGCGTGACGCCCTTAGCCAGGGTCATCTTTCCCACACCGCCGGCGACGGTCAGGTTGGCGGCCCCTGAGGCGACGGTCCAAGCGCCACCGGTTGGGGCGGTGCCCCACCCACTGGTCGAGGTCCGACCGAAGGTGTCAGCCGCCAGGATTGTCGGTCCGCTCACGGTCACGTCGTGCGCGATCGTGTCGGTGCCACCACGGTTATCCGTCACAGTCAGGGTGACCGTGTAGGTGTTCGCCGTGGCGTAGGTGTGCGA